>NZ_JBHFIG010000016.1:0-134489 GCF_057334175.1 Desemzia sp. AGC72 | reverse complement strand
GTACATATTTAAGTTACAATAACATTACTATTCTTTATTAAGCTATCTTAGTTTTAGAAATCCTTGTACAATAAAAGTAAGATAAAGATACGGAAACTAAAGGCAGGGTTCAATCTGGATACCTGTCGCAGCTCCATATAAGTATCAAAAGGAGTGTATTTTATGGAAGAAGCTACTAAAGAAATGCGTTATTGTGCTCTTAGTCTGAATGATAAAGAATACTTAATTGCTGCTACTGCAGAAGGATTAGCCTTTGTAGGGTCGCAAAATGCTGGGTTAATAGAATTGGTAGTCTGGATTGAAAAAAACCGTCCCGGGACATTATTAAAAGAGGATACTATTTTTATGGAGCCTTATTGTATAGAGTTGAAAGAATACTTTGCCGGTAAGAGAAAGAAGTTTGATTTACCGTTGGATGTAGAAGGATCTAATTTTCAAAAAATGGTTTGGAAAGAACTGTTGAATATCCCTTATGGAGAAACAAGAACGTATTCTGATATTGCTTGGGCAGTTGAAAATCCAAAAGCTATTCGTGCAGTGAGTTCTGCTATTGGGAGAAACCCTATTGCAATCGTTGTTCCCTGTCACCGTGTGATCGGTAAGAATGGGAAATTGAATGGATACCGTGGTGGTTTAGAAATGAAACAAGAATTGCTAGATCTTGAAAAAGTCAATACACCCCTTTTAAAAGCAACTATGTAAAAAAGTTCATCTAAACGATGAGCTTTTTTTATTTTGTAAAGAATACGTTCTGATAGTGATATAGTTTGCAGACTGCTATGATATGAAAGAGGAAACATTTAATCTAAAAGGGGTAATTGTGAGATGGAAACTAAACCAAAAGGTATTAAAAGTTTTATTGAGTTGTTGCTGTCGACTAAAGTTTCAAAGGGATATTTGATATTTGGTTTGATTGGGAGTGTATTAACGACTTTAGTTGGGTTGGCTATTCCATTATTAGCTGGGAATATCGTGGATGAGTTTACTTTAGAGACACTGACTGTTGGAGTTATCAGCCTTATTGTAACTGCATTTCTTTTACAAGCAGTAATAGATGGCGGGTCAGCCTATTTACTGGCAAAGGCTGGTCAACAAATGGTAGCCCGCTTAAGGCAGCGTTTATGGGCAAAAATGATTCGCTTGCCTGTCGGCTATTTTGATGCTAATCCTAGTGGTCAGTCAGTCAGCAGGGTAGTTAATGATACAGGCATCGTAAGAGATTTGATTACTTACTATTTTCCGCAATTTGTTGCTGGGCTTATATCGATCATCGGTGCGGTAACGATTCTATTGTTTATGGACTGGCAAATGACGTTGTTGATGCTAGTGTCTGTTCCGCTTGTTTTGTTAGTCATTATTCCATTAGGAAAAAAAATGGGAAAAATTTCGAGAGAATTGCAAGCAGAAACAGCTGAATTTTCGGGAAGTATTCAACAAACTTTTAGTGAAATCCGCTTAATGAAATCATCAACTGCAGAATCCGTGGAAGAAGTAAAAGGCAGACAAGGAATTGATCGCTTATTTGCTATTGGTCTGAAGGAATCGAAGATCACTTCTGTCATTGGCCCTCTAATGTATTTAATTATGATGGCTTTAGTTGTCATGATTTTTGCTTATGGAGGGATACGTGTGGCGGATGGGACGTTGTCAACTGGATCATTGGTAGCTTTTTTATTGTATTTATTTCAAATCATTTATCCAGTCACTTCATTTGCGACATTCTTTACTCAATTAAACAAAACAATAGGTGCTACGGAACGGATTGTAACTATTTTAGAGCTGCCAGATGAAAGTGGGCAAATAGGACTGAGAGAAGATATCACAGGGGAAACGTTGACAGTTAAGGGAGTTTCATTCAGCTATGAAAAAGATGAGTCTATTTTAAAAAATATTTCTTTGGTCGCTCACCCTGGGGAGCTGATTGCTTTTTCTGGACCAAGTGGTGGTGGAAAGACGACACTTTTTAGTTTGTTAGAAAGGTACTATGAACCAGATGCAGGAGAGATCATGATCGGCGATCGATCTATTTACGATTTTTCATTAACTTCATGGAGGAAACAAATTGGTTATGTTTCTCAAGAGAGTGCAATGATGGCAGGGACGATTCGTGATAATTTGACCTATGGATTGGAAAATGCAGATAGTATTAAAGAGAAACGTTTATGGGAAGTTGCTGAGCTTGCATACGCAGACCAGTTTATTAAAGGATTTAAAGAGGGGTTAGACACGCAAGTTGGCGAGAGAGGGATAATGTTGTCAGGAGGTCAGAAACAACGTATAAGTATTGCACGAGCCTTTTTAAGAGATCCTAAGATTCTTTTGATGGATGAAGCTACTGCGAGTTTAGATAGTCAATCTGAGCAAGTAGTGCAAGAAGCCTTGACTCGGTTGATGAAAGGGAGGACAACATTCGTTATTGCGCATCGATTGGCGACTATAGTCAATGCGGATAAAATAGTTTTTATAGAAAAAGGTCAAATAACAGGTTGCGGCACTCATGAAGAGTTGAAAGAAACTCATTTATTATATAGACAATTTGCTGAACAGCAATTATCTTAGAGTCAAAGATTGAGAAGAACCGACTGTTATTGAATGGTAAATCATTTATTTAGGATTTTCAACTGTAGTGTTATATCCTTAAAATATACATTTAATTAATATTTAAGGAAAAGAGGCGAAAGAATAATGATGACAAATAGAAGACAACCTCGATCATTTGTTAATTATTTAGTTGTTTTAGCTTATTTGGCCATGATAGGAACAAACGCTTTAGCGAATATTCTTCCAATCAATGGAATTACAACTGGAGAAGTATCTGATTCTTATCCCAATTTGTTTGCTCCGGCAGGCCTGACATTTTCCATATGGGGAGTCATTTATGTTCTGCTGGCAGGGTATGCCGTTTATCAATTAATCATTGTGCAAAAAGGGAAGCGCCCGCCATCAGCAGATTGGCTCGAAAAAATCGGGATTTTATTCATCCTTTCTTCATTAGCGAATATTAGCTGGATTCTTGCTTGGCATTATCGATTTATTGGACTTTCTACGATATTGATTGCTAGTTTATTGATTTGTTTAATCTTAATCAATCAATCGATAGTGCAAACACATTTGTCAAAACTTGATAAAATATTTATCCGTTTACCGTTCAGTATTTATTTTGGTTGGATAACGGTAGCTACCATCGCCAATGTCACTACTCTATTGGTAGACTGGAACTGGAATGGCTGGGGACTGTCAGGCGAGGCGTGGACGATCATTATTTTGTTGGTTGGTGTGGCAATTGCTGTTGCAACAATGATGAGCAATAAAGATATTGCTTATGGATTGACGGTTCTGTGGGCTTACTTTGGGATTGCCTACAAGCATATCTCTGATAGCGGATTTGCAGGAGATTATCCGTTGATTATTGGGACTACGATAGCTGCTATGATTGTTTTGGTCGGAACAACTGGGTATCTATTGTATACACGTAAGAAGAGAGCAAAGAGTTTTTATTAAAATAAGCAGTCAAGCTTCTAGAAACTATCAGTATCAAATGATAAATAGGTAGATTATTTCTAGAAACAGGAAACCCTAAGTTAAATCAGGGTTTCTTTTTTTACAACGACTGGAAATATCTTGGTTATTTTTAAATAGAAAGACAGAACTGATCTAGAACAGTCCGTTCTTAAATTCTTTTTCCGCTAAAAGTGTGGTAAACTAATTTTATTAATCTAAAAGTAAGGATCAGGATGTATGACTAAAAATACTCGTTTGATGTATATTGCATTACTAGCTGCCCAAGGGGTCGTTATTTCATTAATAGAACGGTCTATTCCGTTTCCTTTTGCATTTGCTCCAGGAGCGAAACTAGGACTGTCAAATATGATCACTATACTGGCTTTGTTTACACTGCCGTATAAAGATAGTTTTAAAGTTGTTTGGATGCGGCTTTTGGTGACTACCTTATTAGGTGGGACAGTTTCCACTTTTTTG
Organism: Desemzia sp. AGC72; assembly: GCF_057334175.1. Lineage (NCBI taxonomy): Bacteria > Bacillati > Bacillota > Bacilli > Lactobacillales > Carnobacteriaceae > Desemzia > Desemzia sp. AGC72. The sequence continues at coordinate 130,511 of NZ_JBHFIG010000016.1, read as the reverse complement.
TATAGTTTCGCCGGAGCTTTTTTAAGTTACTTTGGGATGTTAGTTATTCGTATGCTCGGCCCTAAACGAGTAAGTTTGATTGGAGTAAGTGCTGCTGGAGGAATCTTACATAATGTTGGTCAATTGATTGTTGCAAGCTCTATTGCACAATCTTTCAGTGTGATGCTGTATCTTCCGATTCTTTCTTTTTCTGGAATATTTGCAGGAATAGCGGTCGGTATAGCGGCTAATTATTTAATGGAACATGTCGCGACAATCAAAAAGATTCAAAATGAAGAAGCAAAAAAGAACAAGCTGACAAGAGAATGGTATGAAGCTTCGTTAAAAAACAACTTGGATAATTAATGAAAAGCCTTTGCAAAGACAAACTCAGGAAGTTTTTGCAAAGGCTTTTTTGAGTGAAGAAATCTAATTAATAGGTACTTTGTTTAGTTTTTCTTTTATCTCAGACTTGCATGTGAAATACAGAACAGTTAAACGCATACAATTGACAGAAATGAGAACAAATCATTTAATATCAATATTTTTGCTTGATCAGTGTAGACATAACAAAAGGAATAAATTATAATTAACTCGTAATAATAAATAGTAAGTAAATTTTTTTTGCACTTGTTTGCTCACATGATAACAAATTATAGAAAAGAAAAGATAAGGGGTTTTTTAGATGGCAACAAAAAATATTGTTGTAGTTGGAGCTGGATATGCCGGCGTAGCAGCTACTAAAAAATTGTCGAAACACTTTAAAAAAGATAAAGATGTTGTGATTACTTTGATCGACAAACATTCTTACCAAACTTATATGACTGAGTTACACGAAGTTGCTGCTGGACGTGTAGAACCAGATGCGATCCAATACGATTTACAACGATTATTTGCTCGTCAAAAAAATGTAGATGTGGTTACAGATGAAGTTCTTCATGTAGACCATGATGCTAAAACAGTTAAAACCGTTAAGGCAGTATTTACTTATGATTACTTGATCTTAGCTATGGGTGGAGAGCCAAACACATTCAACGTTCCAGGAGTAGAAGAAAACGGGTTTACTTTATGGTCTTGGGAAGATGCAAATGCTATCCGTCGCCATATCAAAGACACGGTAGAAGCTGCTTCTAATGAACATGATGTTGAAGAAAGAAAAGCTATGTTGACGACTGTAGTCAGTGGAGCAGGTTTCACTGGTGTTGAAATGGTCGGAGAATTGATGGAATGGAAAGAACGTTTAGCTAAAGACAATAAATTAAATGTAGATGAATTCAGTTTGTATTTAGTAGAAGCTGCCCCAAAAATTCTTGGTGTGGTAACTGAAAAAGAACAAACAAAAGCTGAAAACTACATGTTGAAAAAAGGTATTCAAATCATCAAAGGAAATGGTGTAGCGAACGTTGAAAAAGAGTCCATCGAATTAACTGATGGTACAGTTATCCCAACTCATACTTTGATTTGGACTGCTGGTGTTAAAGCTACATCAGATGTTGAAGGTTATGGAATGGAAACAGCTAGAGCTGGTCGTTTAGTTGCTAACGAATATATGGAAGCTAAAGGAGTAAAAGATGTTTACCTGGCTGGGGACATCGTTTATTACGAAGAACCTGAAAAAGACAATACTCCAGTTCCTCAAATTGTTCAAAGTGCTGAACAAACAGGACATACAGCAGCAGCTAACATCATTGCTTCTATTGAAGGCAAAGAAAAAACGAAACATAAAGGAAACTATCAAGGATTCATGGTATCAATCGGTTCTCGTTATGGTGTAGCTTATTTGATGGATAAAATCCATTTAAGCGGATTTATCGCTATGTTTGTCAAACATATGGTGAACTTATTATACTTCTTGACTATCGGATCAGCCTTTTACTTTGTTCAATATATCAGACACGAATTCTTCTTTATCAAAGACGAACGAAATATCTTCAGAGGTCATTTGTCACGCTTAGGAAATATCCTTTGGTCAGTTCCATTGCGAGTATTCTATGGTAGTATGTGGGCTTGGGAAGGTTTGAAAAAGACTTTTGGTTTATTCGGTACAACTTCATGGTTTGGAGACGAAATCGTCTTGCCGTTTGAATGGTTGAAAGACCCTACTACAGGAGCTTCTCAGGCAGTTGAAGAAGTTGTTGCTAAGCCGGTATTTGGTTTAAGCTATGTATACGGTGAAGAACCAATGATGGTATTCAGTAAAGCTCCAGGCTGGTTTAACTGGATCATGGAAATCATGATTCCTAATCAAGATGTTGCTTTGTTCTTCCAAAAATTCATGACGATCGTTGAATTATTGATCGGATTAGCTATTATCGTAGGATTGTTTACGTGGTTGGCTAATGCTGCTACGATTGCTTTAGTTATTTCATTTGCGCTTTCTGGTATGTTCTATTGGGTAAACATTTGGTTCATTCCGGTTGCATTCTCATTGATGAATGGGTCAGGTCGAGCTTTAGGTTTAGACTATTATGTTATGCCATGGCTGCAAAAGAAATTAAGCAAGTGGTGGTATGGAGACGTCAAGTCGATTTACGAAAAAGGTATTCAAAAGTAAGACGCGACAAAAAATGGGGATGGGACAGAAATAGTCTCATCCTTTATTTTGTTTAATGGATTTACAAATGAGTCAATAAAATATAAGCTTAAGAAAAGTCGCTGAGTTGTTCTCATATGGTTTATAAGAGACGACTCTACGTCGTACTCTATTATATTTTAGGATGTGTATATATGGATTTAAAGAAACAATTAAGTATGGTACGCCGCTGGGACGTCGTTATTGTCCTTACTTTAATGCTAGCTTCTTTTCTGCCGTTGGGGATCTTTACGTATGCACAAGCACAAGTAAAAGACACTGAGTTGATAGCTGTTATCAGTGCAGATGGTGAGCAACTGGCGGAATTTACTTTGGCAGATGACGGGAAAACAGAAGAGTATGTTTTCGAAGATGAGCACGGACATGAGAACAAGATCATTCGAAATGGCCTAGAAGTCTATATGTCCGATGCCAATTGTTCTGATCAACTATGTGTACGAAAAGGGGAAATCGATGCGGCTGGAGAAACAATCGTCTGTCTGCCCAATCATTTGCTAGTAGAAATAGAACCTAGTCAGCCTGATGCTGATATAGAGACTGAGTTAGATATTATCTCTTAAGAACAAGGTATTCAAAGATAGAGGAGAAAGTGTATGAAGATTCATCCAATGTGGAAAAAATATCCGTCCCTTCAAGCGGAATTAAAAGCTTGCAACGCTTTAATCGAAAAAAATATAACTATCAAGAATAAAGATGTGAATCAGAAAATCACAGAATTACTGTCTTCGGGCGGGAAAATGCTGCGCCCAGCTTATACGATAATGTTTTCACAGTACAAAAAAGATGCAGACAGTAAAAAAGCTCAGGCTATAGCTGCTGCAATAGAAGTGTTGCACTTGGCGACTTTAGTTCATGATGATGTCATTGATGATTCGCCTTTGCGCAGAGGGCAAGAAACGATTAATTCACAATACGATAATCGTATAGCTGTCTATACAGGAGATTATTTGTTTACGGTGTGTTTCCGTTTATTGTCAGATTATGTTGAAGATGCAGGCGCATTGCAGCTCGATAATAACGGTATGGAAAAAATCCTCATCGGGGAATTGAATCAAATGGACATGACCTTTAACCCTAAAATGACAATGAGAAATTACATTCATCAAATACAAGGGAAAACAGCCCAGCTGTTTGCTTTAAGCTGTTATGCGGGTGCCTATGAAAAAGGGTCTGAAAAGTTAGCTAAAGCAGCTTATCAAATTGGCAATAATATCGGATTGGCATTTCAAATCATTGATGACATACTGGACTATACGCAAAACACTAATATTATGGGCAAACCGATTATGAATGATTTTAAAAAAGGGATCTATACAGCCCCGTTGTTATTTGCCATGCAAGAAAACCGGCAAGCTTTTGAACCATACATTGCTAAAAAAGAACTGATCAACGATAAAGAACTCGAAGAAGTTCACCTTCTGGTTAAGCAATATCGTGGAGAAGAGAAAGCCAAAGAATTAGCTGATAAATATACTCAAAAAGCTTTGAAGCAAATTGAACGACTACCAGAAAATCCAGTGAAGAAACAGTTATTAACCATTACTGAGCAAGCGTTAATGCGAAATAATTAAGGAATAAGCCTCTAGAAAAGAGGTTTCTTCCTTTTGTTTTTGAAGATGTTCATTAAAAATTCAAAAGTTAATGAAAAACTTCGTTAACTTTCTAAAAAATGTTGTTTTTATCTAATCTAAGTGCTATTATAAAAGCGTAGTAAGGAATGCAATTATTTGTGAAAATAAGCACAATAGATAGGAAAAACATAGAAAAAGGGGTTTTAATAATGAAAAAATTATTCTCTGTATCAACATTAACTTTAGCATCAGCATTAGTATTAGCAGCATGTGGAGGCGGCAATGAAGAATCAGCCGGAACTACAGAATCAGCAGCTTCAGAAGGTGGATTACAAGACGGAACTTACAAATTGGTAGAAAAAAACCTTGATGAAAATGGATGGAAAACAGATTTTTCAATTACTGTTGAAGGCGGTAAAATCACTGAATCAAACTACGAGAACTTAAATGAAGCAGGCGCTAAAAAATCAGAAGATGAAGTTTACCAAGAAAAAATGGCAGAAGTTGCTGGAGTAGGTCCTGCTGATTACTTCCCTGAACTAAATGAACAATTAGTTGAAACTCAAGATCCTGAAGCAGTAGAAGTCGTAACTGGAGCAACTCATTCTTCAGAATCATTTAAAGAATATGCAAAAAAATTGATTGATGCAGCTGAAGAAGGCAAAACTGAAACAATCGAAATCGACAACTAATAGTTTCTATTCTCGATAATTTATTTATAATAACAGGTAGGGGCAGAACATGTTCCTGCCTGTTTTATTTATGATGAAAACCAGTGAGGAGAAAGTGAAAATGAAAAGAAATGATCAAAACAAAAAAAGCATCGTTTGGTTTTTAACAGGAATGTGCTTTTTGTTGTTGGCTGCTTGCGGTTCAAATGCTGAAGAAGAGCAAAATTTATTGAAAACTCCTTATGAACAAACAGAGTTTTTGATGGGAACTTATGTGACTTTACGCATTTATGACGAAGGAAAAGAAGCAGTTCTGGAAAATGGTTTCAAAAGAGTAGAAGAGCTGGCAGATAAAGTAACGGTCAATGAACCTGGTTCAGAAATAGACAAAATTAATGAATTGGCTGGGAAAGAAGCTGTAGAACTGTCTGAGGATGTTTATCCTTTAGTCAAAACAGCTGCTGAATATAGTGAGATCTCTAATGGAGGATTTGATTATACTGTCGGACCGATCACAGATCTATGGCGGATTGGATTTGATGATGCGAGAAAACCTGAACAGAGTGAAATTGATGCTGCATTACCATTGGTGGACTACAGTAAAGTGGAGTTCGATACAAAAAATAAAAGTATTTTCCTGAGTGAAGAAGGTATGAAATTAGATCTAGGAGCCATTGCTAAAGGCTATATTGCAGATGAAATAAGAAAGTTATTTGAAGAGTCAGGTGTTACCACAGCTATTATAGATTTAGGTGGAAATGTCATCGTTATGGGAGGTTCGCCTACTAGAGAAGGAGAAGCTTGGAACGTTGGGATACAAGACCCGTTATCCGAAAGAGGAGAAACAGTTGGGAAAACGGCGCAAAAAAATCGCTCGATCGTGACTTCTGGAATTTATGAGCGTTATTTGGAAGTAGATGGAGAAGTTTACCACCATTTAATGAACCCTCAAACTGGGTATCCATTTGACAATGAAATTGCTGGTGTTTCTATTATTTCAGAACGTTCAGTTGATGGAGATGCACTTTCTACAGTAGTGTTTGGTCTTGGGGTGGAAAAAGGTTTGGAGTATGTAAATAATCGTGATGATATAGAGGCTGTCTTCATTACAAAAGAAAAAGAAGTTTACACTTCAAACGGTATGAAAGACAACTTTGTGTTGACCAATGAAGAATATACTTGGGTCAATCAATAAATAGGTTTAAATCAGACAACAAACATTGAAGGAAGTGCACGATATGAGTATTCCCGTTTTTTTAGAATTAGTAGAAATCAGAACTAAATTAGCCAGCTTGTTCCCTTTTACTTTAGGTATATTATTTTCAATCTATTATTTTTCAGAATTCAATGTAGTTAATACAATATTATTTTTTATAGCGATGTTGGTGTTCGACATGGCGACGACGGCCATCAATAATACAATGGATTATGTTAAAGCTAAAAATATGCATTACAAAGAACATGAAAATATTTTAGGAAGAGCCGGTTTATCGGTTAAACAAGCCACCATAATGATTGTATTGATGATTGGTTTTTCGGCCATTATTGGATTGACTTTAGTTTATAGAACCAATATTTTGTTATTAGTCATTGGTGCGCTGTGTTTTGCAGTAGGGATATTGTATACTTTTGGTCCGTTTCCCATTTCTAGAATGCCTTTGGGAGAAGTGATGTCTGGATTAACAATGGGGTTTGGTATATTTTTTATTGCTGTATTTATCAATGTTCCGCCTACACTTGTGACAGCACTTGTACTCGATTGGCCAAGCTTTATGCTGAGCGGCAGTTTGCAAAATATTGCGGCTATATTTCTAGCTTCGCTGCCGCTGGTATTTACGATTGCTAATATTATGCTATCGAACAACATTTGCGACTACGAAACAGATATTACCAATCACCGATATACATTAACGTTTTATATCGGAAAACCTTTGGCGATCAAATTGTATGCGTGGCTTTACTATGGAGCTTTTGCTGCGTCTACGCTGGCTGTCTTTGCAGGCGTCAATCCGATGTGGATGTTAGGAATTTGGTTAGTTTTTCCTATTGTGCAAAAGAATATTCAACTTTTCAGAAAAAAACAAGATAAAGCGACCACATTCGGATTAGCTATCAAGAATTTAGTGGTGTATCACGGAGCACAGATTGTACTGTATAGTCTGGGTATCTTGTTTAGGTAATGCCCATTAGATTGATTAAGCAGAAAGAAGGCTGAAGGTACATGGGATTTAGAACATTGTGTTACCACGAATTTCGAAAACGAGATGAAATAACTGAAACAGGTCCATCTTTAATCAAAGTCGCGCAAGATTATCAAGATGCACTGCCGCGACCTTTGTTTACATATGTCGAAGATTTTGAAGAGCAGATGGCGTATTTGAAAGCAGAAAACTATCATTTATTGACACTTGAAGAAGTAATGGCATATTACACAGGAAAAGATATTCCGAAGAAATCTGTTTTATTAACGGTTGACGATGCATATCAGTCATTCAAAGAGTATGCCTACCCTATTCTAAAAAGACACAACTTCCCCATCGTTTCTTTTGTAGTATTAGGATGGTTAAGCGAAGAAAAAGAAGCATATATACCTCATCTTTCTGTCACGATGAGCAAAAAAGAATTATCAGAAATGAGAGACATTGTCAAAACAGCTAATCATACAACGCTGTTGCATCAACGATACGTAGACGACAGTACTGCTCTTCAAAATGTCTCTTTTGAAGAATTGAAACGAGACATAACTGAATGCGGAGTTTTTGTAGAAGAGCCTTCAGTATTTGCTTACCCCTTTGGAATATACAACAAAGAAGATATGCTGCGTTTAGAAAAAATAGGTATTGAGTTTGCTTTTACATGCGAAACTGGGTTGAACACGCAAACAACAAAAACACTTGCATTACACCGAGAAGTTGTTCCATTAGGAATCTCGCTGGAAGAATTTAAAAAAATAGTAGAGTAAAAATAGAATATAAAAAAGCAAGGTAAAGCTCTAAAAGAGTTTTACCTTGCTTTTTTAGGCAGCGGATAAAAAAATCCTTTCTGCCGGAAAAGACAGAAAGGATAAAAAGGGGTAATCATGTAAGATAAAATTATGGAGTCATCGTTACAGGCTCTCTGCGAATAACTTCTTGAGTTTCTAAATCGAAGAAGTGACCTTTGTTCATATTGAAAGCTAATTCGATCATTTCGCCAGGATTGTGGAAGTCGCGTGCGTCAACTTTAGCAATGAATTCCGTGTCGCCGACTCTTGAGTAAAGCATGGTTTCAGCACCTAATAATTCAGATACCACTACTTCAGATGTCACGACAGTATTTGGACTAGCGTCAATTGCAACTTGTTCGCTGTGGATGTCTTCTGGACGAATACCGAAAACCAATTTTTTGCCATCGTATCCGCGTTCTTTCAATAAGCCTAATTTACCTGCAGGAACTTCGATCTCTAGATCTCTTCCATTTGAGATCATATTTCCATTTAGAGTTACTTCAAACAAGTTCATTGCTGGAGATCCAATGAAACCAGCTACAAATACATTGTTTGGAGTATCGTAAACTTCCTTAGGAGAACCGATTTGTTGAATGAATCCATCTTTCATAATAACGATACGGTCAGCCATAGTCATAGCCTCTGTCTGGTCATGGGTTACATAAATTGTTGTTGTTTCAAGGCGACGGTGTAGTTTAGCAATCTCAGCACGCATGGCTACACGTAATTTAGCATCCAAGTTGGATAAAGGCTCATCCATCAAGAATACTTTTGCGTCACGAACGATGGCACGTCCTAAAGCTACACGTTGACGTTGTCCACCAGAAAGAGCTGCTGGTTTACGTTTTAAATAATCTGTTAATCCTAAGATTTCTGCAGCTTCTTCAACACGTTTTTTGATTTCTTCTTTTTTGTATTTACGCAACTTCAACCCGAAAGCCATGTTGTCGTATACAGTCATATGAGGATATAGAGCATAGTTTTGGAAAACCATTGCAATATCGCGGTCTTTTGGTGCAACGTCATTCATCATTGTGTCGCCGATCCAAAGTTCGCCTTCTGTGATTTCTTCTAAACCAGCGATCATACGCAGTGTAGTAGATTTACCGCATCCAGATGGTCCAACGAATACAATGAACTCACGATCTTTTATGTTTAAATTGAAGTCTGTTACTGAGTAAGTATCACTATTGTCATAACGCTTATGAATTTGTTTTAATGCCATTTCTACCATGTCGTTTATCCCCTTTAAATAAAGTGTTTGTTTGAATATCATCAGTATATTGTAAACGCTGTCTTTTTCAAATGTTGGAGTGCACAAAAATAGAAAGCGTTCTTTGTGCAAATTGCTCAGGAAGCGAAATCGGTAATTACACACACCATACACATGAAAAAAATTAAATAATAAGAACTGTGTTCAATAGTTTTGTGGACTTAGTAATGAAATTTCTTCCGGAACGGACGTGTTTGCTTGTGAAGAGCCATGGAATCGTCTGGAGCCTGTAGTCTCAAAGTTTTCAAACCTCAAACGGAGCGTAGGAACGCTCCATAATACGTATTTCATCTTTTACATGGATACAAGCAACCACTATTCCTTCAAAAATTTCATCCATTGCCGATATCCACTCGTTGACATAAATCCTTTTTAAAAACAAACATCTGATATTCAATAAAAAGAATTTTTCGTGCGTATGTCGCGGCAATTATAAGAATTCTATTCATGAGGTGTGGAGATTGTGCTAAACTAGTAAGATAATATCTGCAAATGAAGCGGAAATTCTTTAACCAAGAAAGGAATTATCAAATGAATAAAGTAAGAGGTTTTGAAATCGTGTCATCGTACGAAGGAAAAGGCATTGAGCTGCCCAAAAGAGCGACTCAAAAAGCAGCGGGTTATGACTTTCAAGCAGCCGAAGATATTGTGATTCCTTCTATTTGGAACGTACTATTGAAAAATCAAGCACTCAGTAATCCAGATAAATCAGACTCTATCAATCTTCCGGAAGAAAACAAAGCTTATTTAGCTTCTACGCTTGTACCTACAGGAATAAAGGCTTATATGCAGGAAGACGAATATTTGCAATTAGCAAACCGTTCGAGCAACCCGATCAAAAATCAAATGTCTATGCCTAATGGAGTGGGTATCGTTGATGCAGACTATTACGGGAACGAAAAAAATGAAGGACATATTTACTTTCAATTCATTAATTATGGATTAACTGATTATGTTGTTAAAAAAGGAGACCGTATCGGACAAGGAATTTTCATGCCGTATTTGAAAGCAGATAAAGATCAAAATGAAGGGATCTTGCGTACTGGCGGCTTTGGCTCATCTGGAAAATAAGTCTTCAAGCAAATAAACACTGTTTTAAAAAGTTTTTGCATATACTATTGTAATAAAGAAAAAATTAAAGGATATTTAAGCTTATTGCTCGATCTAAAGCCCATTCAGCTTGTCAAATGTGGTAAAATAAAGATAGTGATTCTGTAAGTTTAAGAAAGAGAGGTTCAACTATTGGCCAAAAAGAAATCGACTAAATTTGTTTGTCAGTCTTGTGGTTATGAATCTCCTAAGTGGATGGGACGTTGTCCTAATTGTGGCAGTTGGAATGAAATGATGGAAGAAATGGTAGTAGATAAAGACGATCGTCGCAGCCGTGTCAGTATGACGGGTACGACAGCCAAGGCTCAACTTGTCCAAGATGTAACGATTTCAAATGAAACTCGTGTAAAAACCAAATTAGGCGAATTGAACCGCGTATTGGGTGGAGGAGTAGTTCCTGGCTCATTAGTCCTTATCGGTGGAGATCCAGGTATCGGAAAATCCACTTTACTGTTGCAAGTATCAGCCCAACTCAACATGACGGGCGGGAAAGTACTTTATGTAACTGGGGAAGAAAGTGCCACGCAGATTAAATTGCGTGCCACTCGTTTAGGTGTAGATGGAGAAAAATTCTACATTTACCCAGAAACAGATATGAGTGCGATTAGAAAAACCATTGAAGAGATCAGACCGGAATACGTTATTATTGATTCGATCCAAACAATGAATCAACCAGACATTACTAGTGCCGCAGGAAGTGTTTCACAAGTACGTGAGAATACTTCAGAATTGATGAAAATAGCTAAAACCAACAACATTGCGATCTTCATTGTTGGACACGTAACCAAAGAAGGAGCTTTAGCTGGACCGCGAATGTTGGAACATATGGTAGATACGGTTTTGTATTTTGAAGGAGACCGTCACCAGTCGTTTAGAATTTTGCGGGCAGTCAAGAACCGCTTTGGTTCTACGAATGAAATTGGAATTTTTGAAATGCGGGAAAGCGGTCTGCAAGAAGTGTTGAATCCATCAGAAATGTTTTTGGAAGAGCGTCTGACCGGAGCAAACGGGTCTTCTGTCGTAGCGGCTATGGAAGGTACAAGGCCGATACTAGTTGAGATTCAAGCTTTATTGACCCCAACAGCATTTGGTAATGCGAAACGGACAGCGAGCGGGTTGGATCACAACCGTGTATCCTTGATCATGGCAGTGCTTGAAAAAAGAGCCAACTTATTGCTGCAAAACCAAGATGCCTATTTAAAAGCGGCTGGTGGAGTAAGATTAGATGAGCCTGCAATCGATTTAGCTATCGCAATCAGTATAGCTTCGAGTTATAAAGAAAGAGGCACACAAGCTACCGATTGTTTCATTGGTGAAATCGGACTTACAGGTGAAATACGGCGAGTAAGTCATATTGAGCAGCGTGTGAAAGAAGCAGCTAAACTAGGTTTTGAACGGATTTATATCCCTAAAAACAACATTGGCGGCTGGACATTACCGAAAGAAATCAAGGTAGTAGGCGTTGAAACAATCAGCGAAGCTTTAAAAAAAGCCCTTGGCGATTAAAAACAGTAAAAAGCAGTCAAGTCATCTGAAAAGCTTTGTTTTGGCAGAGTAAGTTATACTAGGACAAAGCCGCTCAATGGCTCATATCATTCTGTAAGTACAAAGTTTAAGAAGGAGGAATATAGTTGAAGAAAAAAATCATTTCGCTTGTTTTTGTCTTGATAGGTGGAAGTATAGGAGCAACATTCCTGCCACTTGTTTGGGAAATCATCAGCGTTAATAATCAGTTAATCAACAACATTTTCACGAATATTTTGATTGGTGCACTTATTTTTTATATTATATCTTTACCTTCCGTGAAATATGTTGAACAAGGAGTTCAAAAGTTAGAAGAGTTTATCAGCCGTTTAAGTTTAATGTATCTGATTGCGGGAAGTATCGGAACCATTATAGGGTTATTGCTGGCATGGTTGATCAATATGTCGCTTTACAGTTTAAATTGGCCGATCGTTAGTACAGTATTTCCAATAATCGTAAGTATTTTACTAGCATACATGGGTTTTCGTGTAGGTACATCGCGTCAACAAGAAATCCGAGCTTTGTTTCAAACGAAAGCGAAACAAGAAGTGGAAGAAACTAACCAAATATTAGAGCGTAACGCAGATGACAATTTCCGCAAATACAAAATTTTGGATACGAGTGTTATTATCGACGGACGTATTTACGACATTGTGATGACGGGGTTTCTGGAAGGAACGATTTTGATTCCCAATTTTGTTTTGCATGAACTGCAGCATATCGCAGATTCTTCTGACAGTTTGAAACGAGTGCGTGGAAGACGTGGTTTGGATATTTTAAATGCGTTGCAAAAAGAAGAAGGTTTGCAAGTAGAGAACTACGATGGAGACTTCAATGAAATCGAAGAAGTAGATGCTAAGCTGGTCAAGTTGGCTAAAGTACTAGATGGGATCGTAGTTACCAACGATTACAATTTGAACAAAGTATGCGAATTTCAAAATGTACCTGTGTTGAACATCAATGAACTGGCGAACGCTGTCAAACCAGTCGTGATACCTGGAGAAAACATGATCGTCACTATCGTGAAAGCCGGTACAGAAAGAACTCAAGGCGTCGCTTACTTAGACGATGGAACGATGATAGTTGTTGAAGAAGGACAACATTACATGAACAAAACGATTGAAGTAGTGGTTACAAGTGCCCTTCAAACTGCAGCTGGTCGAATGATTTTTGCGAAGCTGGCTAATGGACAAAAGAAACTGAACGAAAAAGAATAGGAGCGATTGGATTTGGCAAAGACATGTTACGAGCTGGTTTTACTAGCAGCTGGCCAAGGCAAACGCATGAAGAGTGATCGGAACAAGGTATGGTTGTCATTAATGGGAAAACCATTGATTCAAAGAGCTCTAGAAACTTTTTTAAATGATCCTTTTTGTAGTCACATCATTGTGACCGTCAATTCCGATGAAATAGAATTGCTGCAAGAGCTGATTGAAGCGGAGTTTTCAGGTACCAAAAAACCGATTACGCTCGTTATAGGCGGAGTGGAAAGACAATACAGTTCTTACAACGGGCTGCAGTATTTGAAGGACCCTCAAGATGGGTATGTGATGATCCATGAAGCTGCACGTCCTTTCCTTGAACAAGATGCGGTTGATGAGTTGAATGAGGAAATGCAAAAAAGCGGTGCAGCTATTTTAGCTGTCCCACCTAAAGATACGATCAAACAAGTCAAGAACGGTATCATAGAACAGACTATTTTGCGAGAAACTGTCTGGCAAGCTCAAACTCCTCAAGCGTTCAAGAGTTCTCTCGTTTTAGAAGCACATGAAAAAGCACGCGTAGAAGATTTTTTTGGTACAGATGATGCTTCTGTTGTGGAAAGAACTTTTTCTGGCATCAGAATCGTACCCGGAAATTACTACAATATCAAAATGACTACGCCAGAAGATTGGGTGACAGGAGAAGCTATTCTTTGTCATCAACAGAATAAAGAAGTACAAGATTAATAATAAAAATTCACTAAAAAATGACATTGATGATAGAGTTAACAATTGTCAAAGGAACATTTGCATGTTAACTTTAATTTGATAAGCTTTAAATGCTTCAGTTAAAATGAATTCACTTATTTCAGAGAAGAGGATATATTATGACAAAAAAAGTTCGTGTACGTTACGCACCAAGCCCAACAGGACATTTACACATCGGAAATGCTCGTACGGCTTTATTTAATTACTTATTCGCTCGTCATCATGATGGAGAATTCATCATCCGAATCGAAGATACCGATCAAAAACGGAATATCGAAGGCGGAGAAGAAAGTCAGTTGGAAAACCTGAAATGGTTAGGAATCGAGTGGGATGAAAGTCCAGAAAATCCTGGGGAATATGGACCTTACCGTCAATCAGAACGTAAAGATATCTATGATCCGCTGATCGATCAATTATTGATGAGCAACCGTGCATACAAGTGCTATTGTACAGAAGAAGAACTTGAAGAAGAACGTGAAGCACAACGAGCTCGTGGCGAAATGCCTCATTATGGCGGAAAATGTGCTCAGTTATCTGCTGCTGAACAAAAAGCTAAAGAAGAAGAAGGTATCACACCGGTTATTCGCTTCCGCGTACCGAAAGAAAATACGTATACTTTTGAAGATTTAGTCAAAGGACACATCTCTTTTGAAGCAGAAAGTGTTGGTGGAGACTTTGTTATCCGTAAGCGTGATGGATTCCCGACATATAACTTTGCCGTTGCAGTAGATGACCATTACATGAAAATCACTCACATCTTGCGTGGGGATGACCATATTGCCAATACACCAAAACAAATGATGATTTACGAAGCATTTGATTGGAAAGTACCTGAGTTTGGACATATGACACTGATCATTAATAGCGAGACCGGTAAAAAATTAAGCAAACGTGATGAAAGTATTCTTCAATTTATTGAACAATACCGTGAATTAGGATACTTACCTGAAGCAATGTTCAATTTTATTGCCTTACTTGGGTGGTCGCCAGTGGGAGAAGATGAGATTTTTGATCCTAAAACATTGATTGACATCTTTGATTCATCTCGTTTGAGCAAATCTCCAGCAGCATTCGACGCTAAAAAATTGGAATGGATCAACAACCATTACATGAAAGCAGCAGATCTAGAAACTGTTACTGAATTAGCGAAACCACACTTGGTAAAAGCTGGTCGTATTGAAGAAAACTTATCTCCTGAACAAGAAGAGTGGGTAAAAAATCTTGTCAGCTTATACCATGAGCAAATGAGCTTTGGAGCAGAAATCGTTGAATTGTCTGAATTGTTCTTTACTGAAGCACCAACGCTGGGAAATGAAGCTCGTGAAGTTTTAACGGGAGAAACAGTTCCTGAGGTATTGGCTGCATTTGATAAAGCATTAGACGAAGTTGAACCTTTCGATGCAGAAAATATTAAAAAAGGAATCAAAGCAGTCCAAAAAGAAACAGGAATTAAAGGTAAAAACTTGTTTATGCCGATTCGTATTGCTGTAACAGGTCAAATGCACGGACCACAATTGAACGAAACGATTGAATTATTGGGACGCGAAAAAACGAAAAAACATTTAGAAGAAGTGTTAAACACTCTAGTTTAAAGCAAGAGTTGTTCAGTACCATATGTTTAAAGACAATGATAAGAAAGAGTAGCTGAACAAACGCCTACAGAGAGTCTGTGATGCTGGAAGCAGATGACGTGAATTCAGTGAAGTGCCTCTTGGAGTCGTGCTGTTGAATAAAGTAGACCGCACCGGTTAACAACCGTTATACTGTCAAAGATCGCCTGCTTAAGCAGCCGATGAAAAAAAGTGGAACCACGCCCAAAGCGTCTTTTATTGTGAAAACAACAAAAGACGCTTATTTTTTTCAGGATGCTGAGAGAACTGTTCAGCAATGGAGCAAAAACAGGAAATTTCTTTTGGGATTCTTTTCATTCCAAAAAGAATTTTATCTTTTTTGCACAATTGCTAGTCCTCGAAGCGCTACTACCAGTAAGCGAAGAAATCCTGACTAATTTCCAGCAGCAATATAATAACTTAAACCAATGAAAAGAAAAGGTGGTTAAAATGCGTACTATTAAAGAGAGTATACAAACGATAAAACAAAATGATCCTTCAGTTCGCAGTACTTTAGAAGTTATCTTAACGTACCCTGGGTTTCATATACTCGGTTTTCATCGAATAGCTCACTTTTTTTATCAACATCAATGGTTTCTAATAGCAAAAATGATTTCTGCTGCTGGTCGCTTTTTTACTGGCATTGAAATTCATCCAGGTGCTGTCATTGGGAAAAGATTGTTTATTGATCATGGCATGGGATTGGTTATAGGAGAGACGACGAAAATTGGCGATGATGTCGTTCTTTTCCATGGAGTAACGCTAGGCGGTACAGGAAAAGATAGAGGGAAACGACACCCGACAATTGGGGATAATGTACTGATATCAGCTCATGCGCAAGTTTTAGGCCCTATTGCCATCGGGAACAACTCTAAAATCGGAGCTAGTGCAGTAGTGTTGAAGGATGTCCCTGATAATGCTACAGCTGTCGGAATACCAGCCGTAGTCGTCAAGCTGAACGGACAGCGAGTTTATCAAGAAAAAAACTAAGAAAAACAATATACCAGAAAGGGGTAAATCTATGCTGAAAATTTATAATACATTGACCCGACAGAAAGAAGAGTTTATTCCTTTAGAAGAAGGAAAGGTCAAAATGTATGTGTGCGGACCAACTGTATACAATTACATCCACATTGGAAATGCGCGCAGCACAGTTGCCTTCGATACTGTTCGTCGATACCTTGAATACAAAGGTTTTGACGTGAATTATGTATCTAACTTTACAGACGTTGACGATAAAATTATTCGTACAGCTAAAGAACTAAACATCACTGCTCCAGAAGTAGCGCAACGCTTTATTGATGCTTATTATGAAGATACAACCGCTTTAGGCGTTGCAAAAGCAACAAAAAACCCGCGAGTAATGGACAGTATGCCGGATATCGTTGAATTTATTCAAGCACTTATTGAAAAAGATTATGCTTATGAATCTATGGGAGATGTTTATTTCCGTACACGCAAATTCAAAGACTATGGAAAATTGAGTGATATGTCGATTGATGACTTAGAAGTTGGAGCGAGCAATCGATTAGAAGACGAAGAGAATAAAAAGAAAGAGGATCCATTAGATTTTGCGCTATGGAAAGCTGCTAAAGCAGATGAAATCAGTTGGGAATCGCCTTGGGGCAAAGGACGTCCAGGGTGGCATATCGAATGCTCGGTAATGGCGACTAAATACCTCGGAAATACAATAGATATCCATGCCGGAGGACAAGATTTAGCTTTCCCTCACCATGAAAATGAGATTGCTCAAAGTGAAGCCAAAACAGGGCATCCGTTTGCACATTACTGGATGCATAATGGATTTGTGACAATGGACAATGAAAAAATGAGCAAGTCTCTAGGGAACTTTGTTTTAGTGCACGATATTATCAAACAAGTAGACCCGCAGATTTTACGTTTCTTTATGGCAACGACTCAGTACCGTCGTCCGATAAGCTACAGCATGACAACGATCGAAGAAGCTAAGAATAATTTAGCTAAATTACGCAACGCTTACGAAAATGTTGGTCATCGTTTGAAAGATGCTGTAGAATCAATAGGAACAGATGCTGAGAAGCTTGCTCAGTTGGAGCAGTTCAAACAAGATTTCATTCTTGAAATGGACGATGACTTCAATGCAGCTAACGGAATCACAGTAGTTTACGAGTTGGCGAAAACGATGAATATCTATAGCGAACAAGAAGAAGTTTCTAAAGTCGTCCTCGAAGCTATGCGCGATTTGATGAGTGAATTGCTGCAAGTATTTGGGATCACATTTGAAGAAGAGACGTTACTAGATGAAAAAATCGAGCAATTGATCGTTGAGCGGAATGAAGCTCGTGCGGCTAAAAATTTCCAGCGCAGTGATGAAATACGAGACCTATTAAAGGCAGAAGGTATTATTTTAGACGATACACCGCAAGGAACCAGATGGAAAAGAGGATAATATGACTGAAAAGAATTGGGCATTGCTCAACGGGTTAGCTTTAGCTTACGTTGGAGATGCCATTTATGAAACGTATATACGAGATTACCTGGTAAACCAAGGACAAACGAGACCCAATCAATTGCACCGAATGGCAACGCATTTTGTTTCAGCAAAAGCACAAGCTTTTTTGATGCATGAAATGATCTCGGCAGAATTGTTGTCTGAGGAAGAAGAGACCATGTTTAAACGAGGCAGAAATGCGAAGAGCCATACATCAGCTAAGAATGCAGATATCACAACCTACCGTATTTCGACAGGATTTGAATCTTTGATGGGGTTCTTGCATTTATCAGGCAGAAAAGAACGCATGGAAGAACTAATCAACTGGTGTATCCAGAAAGTGGAGGAGACGAACGATGCCAAGAAATGATAAACGATCGCCTAAGAGAGAACAAAGAAAACCAAATAATCAACGCCCTCAACACAAACGTCCTCAACCAAGAGAAGAGGCAGAAGCGATAGAAAACGAAGAAGAACGCGATTTCGTCATGGGAAGAATCCCTGCAATCGAGGTATTGAAGTCTGAAAGAGACATCAATAAAGTCTTCTTGCAAGAAGGTCTGTCTGGTACTAAATTAGATGAGATCCAAGGTTTGGCGAAAAAACGCAAGTTGCAGATTTCTATCGTACCTAAATCAAAGCTGGATCAACTAGTTGAAGGCCAAAACCACCAAGGTGTAGTTATTGGAACTGCAGCTTATCCGTATGCATCAATGGATGATTTATTTGAAGCAGCTGCTAAGAAAAATGAAGATCCGTTCTTTATTTTACTGGATGGTGTGGAAGATCCGCATAATCTTGGGTCCATCATGCGTACGGCAGATGCAAGTGGAGCTCACGGAATCATTATTCCTAAACGTCGTGCTGTAGGTTTGACAGCTACCGTAGCCAAATCTTCTACAGGAGCAATCGAGCATGTACCTGTTGTTCGAGTTACTAACTTGGTCCAAACGATCAAAGACTTAAAAGAACGTGGTATCTGGTTTTACGGAACAGATATGGAAGGTCAAGATTACCGTCGTTGGGATGCAACGTTGCCTGTAGGGCTTGTGATCGGAAATGAAGGAAAAGGTGTTTCAAGACTAGTAAAAGAACAAATGGATGGAACTATTACGATTCCGATGACTGGACACGTTCAAAGTCTGAATGCCAGTGTGGCAGCCAGCTTATTGATGTATGAAGTTTATCGCGGTCGAAATCCACTATAATTGATTTGAATAGTATGGGATAACACAACCAGAAATGAAGGGAGGTCGAGACCATGAAAAAAGAAGTACTGCTTGTTGATGGATACAATATGATCGGCGCTTGGCCTATGTTGGAAAAACTAAAGAACCAAGATGAGATGGAAGAGGCAAGAGATCTTCTGCTTCATGAATTGTCGAATTATGCCAAATATGAAGACATTGAAGTACGTGTGGTCTTCGACGCCCAACTGGTTCCGGGTATCCAAAAAAGTTATAAAAAATTTCACTTGGATGTTATTTTCACTAAAGAAGGTGAAACGGCAGATAGTTATATCGAACGTGTTGTTGGGGAAGAAAACTTACTGATCACTCAAATTACCGTCGCTACAAGCGATTTGGCTGAACAATGGATCGTTTTTCAAAGAGGGGCTTTGCGCAAATCAGCTAATGAATTGTATAAAGATCTGCAACACTCAAAGAAATCTATTGAAAATGATGCAAAAGATTTACACGGTCAAAAGTATCGACGAAATTCTCCTTGGAATCATCGTCAATTAGATGCGTTGGAAAGATTTCGAGATGATTTAGCTAAAAAATGACTACACCACTATTTGAGAATTCAGAAAAAGAGCAGACTGAATGAAAGGCCAAAAGAATAAAACATAGGCTGGAGGAAAATAAGTGAGTGGTACCAAGGAATTCTTTGAGCAGTTAAAAGATGAAGATCTGATTACAGTAATAAAAAGCGGCGATTATTATCCTTTTGAGATTCTATTTCAACGTTATACTCCCTTGGTAAAGAGTGTCATCAAGGATTATTATATCTTGGGTTATGAAAGAGATGATTTTGTCCAAGAAGCAAGAATCGTCTTCAATAAAACCATTCTTTTTTATGATAAAACAAGAGGACATACTTTCGGAAACTATTTCAAATTAAACTTAAAGAATCATTTGTTTAGTCTGATACGAAAAGACATGGCTAAAAAGAGAAGGATAGAAAAAATCTCTGAGTCTTTAGAGAGCTTGTTAGAAAACGGCTTCTCTCCGCAGTACATACAAAATTACACAAGTAGTATGAGTTTTCAAGAAGCTTTGGAAGTCAAAGAGAGTATTCCGCAATATTTTAAATCATTATCTGATTTCGAACATCAAGTTTTCATTCGGTATCTTCGAAATGTATCGCGAGAAGACATCGCAAAAGAGTTTAATTGTGAAACCGTAAAAGTAATTAATGCGTTAGATAGATGCAAAAGGAAAATGAAGCTGTACTGCAACTAAAATTGAAAGCGTTTACTAAAAAGTCTGCTCTTTTTAGCATTTTTAAATACATGATACTATGAAAAAACTACCTCACTGTAACTTAGTGTGGTAGTTTTTTTGTTTGATTATTTATGTTCTTTTTAAACGATCGAGTCATCCCAATCTTCGTCTTCCCAGTCACTATCCCATTCCGTTTCAATATCCATAGGAGATCCTCCAATTAAATCATTGTAAAATACTGTTCTGGCAGCAGTCGTATATGGAGTAATCCATAAAAATCCGATACCTAAAGTAAGGAAACCAATCAAATACCAACCGATAAAGCTTACATCAAGAGCAAACAATCGCCCTTTATGGCCATCCATCAGTTCACGACTCTCCGTAATGCAGTTAATTGCTGAGATTCGTTCATTGTTGGGATTATCTCTATAATCTTTATATATCAAGTAAGATTGAGAATAAGAATATGATTTAACGATACCTGGAATAATAAATAACAGTGTCCATAAGAATATAAAAAAGCTGGAAACAAGATAAATAATAAATATCCCTAAGAAATATTTTTTTGAAAACACTTGAAATGCATCTTTTAACGGCCGAATCTTATAACTAGGATCACGAAAGGCTGTTATGAAGGCAAATGACATTCCTGTAGTAATAAGTGTAGTGAATAGATTTCCGATTATACTTTCGCCGTCGTTGTCAGTACCTCCATCATTGGTGGTATCTTCAAATGTATCATATGTATCAGAATAATCTTCTTCATATAGTTCTTCGGTTATATAAGAATTACTTGTGCTTGCAGAAAAAGTTGCTATACCAATTACCAAGAGAACCAGACTGGCTATTCCTAGCAGTGCTGGAATAAGGCTCATCAAAATAGCATCTTTCCAACGTCCTTCTAACATCGTACGAGCATCCTGCTTCAGTTCAGAACTTGTTTTAAACTCATTCATTTTTGTGTAACTCCTTTTTATTCTATGTCATTTCATGATTAATATAACATACAGAATCACATAAAAACAGCTAATTATAACAGCTTTTATATTAAGGGAATCAACTTTAACGTTTTGGTAAATTGCTTATTTGGCTTGTTTTCACTTGGTTTTCAAAATACTCGAATCCATTATTGGGTAGACATTTTGTAACGTGTTAAAGTAAAGGCACTCTAAGAGGTGACGGAGATAATATTCTGATATCTTTTTCGAAAGAAGTGGATGGCAGAAGAGAGCAAGTTGCTCAATAGCTTTTAAAGGGGATATAATAGATAATGTGGCTAGATTAAAGGTCGGTATAAAGGAAATGGCAAAAAATTAGGAGGTAATATTAAATGACAGAAATGTCAGTAAAAGAAGAATTGTTGAAACGACTAGAGGAAAAAAATAATCGTATGATTGAAATCCGTCGTTATTTGCATGCTTATCCGGAATTGTCTTTTAAAGAAGATAAAACGGCTAAATACATTCAAGATTTTTATGAAGGTAAAGATTGCGATGTCCGAGCAAACGTTGGCGGTAATGGGGTTGTCGTAACGATCGATAGCGGAAAACCAGGCAAAACGATCGGAATTCGTGCGGATTTTGATGCCCTTCCGATCGATGAAGAAACAGACTTGCCGTTTGCTTCTCAAAACCCAGGAGTCATGCATGCATGTGGCCATGATGGACATACAGCTTACATGCTGATCCTTGGAGAAACATTGATTGAAATGAAAGATAAGTTGGAAGGCAAAGTCGTTATCCTTCACCAACACGCAGAAGAAGTCCCACCAGGCGGAGCTATCAGCATGATTGCAGATGGAGCATTAGCCGGAGTGGACAATGTATTTGGTATCCATGTCATGTCTGAAATGGAATTCGGTAAGATTTTCTACCGTCCAGGTAATGTTCAAACAGGTCGCTCTTACTTCAAAGTTACCATTAATGGTGTGGGGGGACATGGCTCTTCTCCTCACAAGGCAAAAGATGCAATCGTTGCAGCGAGTCATTTTGTTGTAGCTTTGCAAAGTGTGGTCAGTCGTGCGTTGAGTCCATTTGATGTAGGTTCGATCACGATCGGAAACTTTGATGGAAAAGGTTCCTTCAATGTCATCAAAGACAAAGTAACTCTTGAAGGCGATGTGCGTTCGATGTCTGATGAAGCGCAAGAAACGATTGAAAGAGAAATTCGTGCAAAATTAGACGGAGTCAGTGCAATGTTCGGTGTCACTTATGATTTAGACTACAAAAATGATTACCCAGTTCTTTACAATGATCCGGAAACAACTGAATTTGGTGTCAACGTGTTGCAAAATACGGACATCCCAGAATTAACAGGTGTAGAAATGTGCGAACCGCAACCACCCTCAGAAGACTTTGCTTACTATGCAAAAGAACGTCCAAGCATGTTCTTCTATGTGGGAGCAACTCCTGAAAACAAAAAAGCTTATCCTCACCACAATCCGAAATTTGATGTCAATGAAAAATCACTAATGATCTCTGCTAAAGCTATGGGCGCAATAGTTGTTGATTATTTAAAAGGAAATAACCAGTAATGGTATGTTTTTAAGCATTATTGGTCCATTTCTTAGTTGTAGCAGCGACCATATCTTACGTAACGGCATTGGTGGAAAAGTAAGATATGTGTATTAAGTTGCTAGTCAATGAGTACAGTACATTCGACAATAACTAAATAAATAACAAAACAAGCGACAGGAATCGAAATCCCAGTCGCTTGTTTTGTTGTAAAAATAGATTTAAAAAGTCTTTCCTAATTCCTTAGCTTTTTCAATTCCAGCAGCCACGATGCTGTCTGCGTTTTCTGGATCATGGTCCATACCTTCTACAAATAATTCAGAACAATCTTCAATTCCTAAAAAGCCGAAAATCGTTTTGATATATTGGCTTGCAGGATCTTGTCCGTGAAAGACACCACCATTTGCTTGAATATGTAATATTTTTTTGTTTTTGATCAACCCTTCGGAACCTGTTTCAGTATAGCGGAATGTTTTTCCTGCAACCGTCACGGTATCGATCCAAGATTTCAGACGAGAAGGCACATGCAAATTCCATAAAGGATTTGCAATGACAAGTTTATCGATCTCAAGAAAACCGTCTGTATACTGATCAAATAAAGTGATTTTTTCTTGCTGGTTTTGCGTTAACTGGTCAAAGAAAGTACCTTTTCCTAATTCTGCCCAAGCGGTCAATAAGTCACGATCAATTTCTGGAAGAGCTACTTGGTATAAATTCAACTCTTCAATACTGTCATCAGGATTAGTCTTTTTGTATTCTTCTAAAAAAGCATCTAACACTTTCATTGATCGTGAAACTGAACTATCAAACGGGTGAGCGCGTACTACTAAAACTTTTGCCATTTCTTTCCCTACTTTCGTTTTTTGTAAATAAACTGTATCATGATTAAAGCGCTTTAACAATAAACCTTGGAAAAATTTACAAAGGAAAGCTAAACGCTTGCATAAAATATTTTAGTTGTGTACAATTGAATTGTGCACAACCAATTAGGAGGAAATGAAATGGAAGGAAATCATTTTTTATTAG
The DNA here is from genome assembly GCF_057334175.1 of Desemzia sp. AGC72. Taxonomy (NCBI): domain Bacteria; kingdom Bacillati; phylum Bacillota; class Bacilli; order Lactobacillales; family Carnobacteriaceae; genus Desemzia; species Desemzia sp. AGC72. The sequence continues at coordinate 106,768 of NZ_JBHFIG010000016.1, read as the reverse complement.
AAGAACAGCTTTGTTTTTCAACGTACACTTTATCTAAACAGTTCACCAAATTTTATCGACCGATTTTGGAACCGTATTCGCTGACTTATCCTCAATACGTAACTTTATTGATCTTATGGGAAAGCAACAACCAAAGTGTACAAGAATTAGGTAGCCGATTAGGATTAGATAGTGGAACGTTGACGCCTATGCTCAAGCGGATGGAAACAGCTGGATACGTTACTCGAAATCGTCATCCGGAAGACGATAGAAAAGTAGTGATCGCTGTGACTGAAAAAGCGATGAGCATCAAGAGTGAAGTAATAGAAAAAGTTTCTGCCTGTTTACAGCTTCTCCAATTGGAAGAAAAAGATTATTTTGATTTGATCGAACGCATCAATGCTCTGACCAAAACTTTAGGAGGAATCAATCATGACTGAATCAAGAAAAATTTATACAACAAAAGCAATCAATACAGGCGGACGTAACGGAGAAAGCCGTTTACCAGATGGATCATTTTCAGTTAGAGTTTCTACACCTAAAAAACTAGGAGGTCCAGGACAAGGAAGCAACCCTGAACAATTATTTGCATTAGGATACAGTGCTTGTTTCAACTCTGCTTTAGAAGCAAAAATGAAAGAAGCAAAAGTAGAAGCTAAATCAGAAGTTACTGCAGAAGTCATTTTAAGTACAGACCCATCAGACGGCGGAGTAAAATTATCTGTAGTCCTAGAAGTAGCAATTGAAGGAAAAACGTTAGAAGAAACAACAGAACTAGCTCAAAAAGCTCATGCATTCTGTCCATATTCAAAAGCTGTTCAAAACAACATTGATGTTGAAGTGAAAGCTGTAGAATTTGTTGGTTAATTTGACAAAAAAACTCTCGCCAGATCTGGCGAGAGTTTTTTGTTTACAAAATGAAAATCAAAGCTCCAATCATGAGTATTAAAGATATCAGGATGCTCATTGAAGACAAGAAGCCTGAAAGAGAAGCTTTATTTCCATAAACCACCATATTGATGGTAGAAACGGTACCTATTGGAGCAAGAGCCAATAAGACCAACGATATTCGAACAAGTTGCGGCAAAGGCAATAAGAAGTAAAAAATCAACGCAAGCAAGATACCTAATAAGTAACGTGTAAACAATAATTTAGCCACTTTTGTCAAATCAACTCGTGGAATTTTAAAGTCTAAGTAAAGACCAATCATAAACATAGACAAAAAGGCATTCCCACTGGAAAAAAGTTTGACGACCGAAAGAACATTTTCTGGAATCACAAATTGGAAAAGAGCCAATATAATCATAACGATATAAGTAGAAAAAGAAGGAGAATGAAATAAACGAAAGACCACTTCTTTAGCCCCGCGAGAGCTTCGATTTTGTCCCATCATTTTATCAGCCAATAAAGGCGTCCCGCCAAATAACATCAACGCATTACCTGTATCGAAACTGCCGATAAAAGGAATAGCAGCTGGGAAAAAACCTTGAACGAAAGGAATTGTAAAGTTACCAATATTGTACCCAGCTTGACTGAACATCATTAAAGCTTGATCGGAAGTGTTTCTCTTTCGCCAGATCATTCCGCCGATTGACACCAACAAAATGTTTGACAATAAACCTAATGAAATCATGATAATCAATATACTGTCGATCTTAACGGCATTAAAGCCAACAATAATCGTGGCCGGCAAAGTTAAGTTTAGAATGATTTTTGAAATGGTATACCCATCTCTTTCTTCTAATAAACCGCCTGCTTTAAATAAATAACCTACTAGAATGACCAATAAAAAGCTGATTGCTTGTGTCAATACTGCCCCCAATAAAAAAACACTCCTTTTTCTAGGCTTAAATCCTATCTTTTCCTTATCTTACCTCACTTAATGATTAATTCCAATCTAAGAAAACATCATGAAATAAGCTTGGATTAAATAAACAATGTTGTACTTTTTTTTGACTGTTCAAAAAAGTACTTGAAAAAAATAATTATGCGCATAAAAGGGTTAATTATACGAAAGTGAATAAATAACACGGATTTTAAAAATTAAGGTTACTTTTGTTATATTTTGATTGAATTTTGATGATAAGCAGTTTGCGACATTTTTTCTGATTTACTGTCTCGAAACCGAGATAAAAGGATTATTATTCTTACTTTTATGTGAAAAAAATTCAATCTCTATAAAAAAATGAAAGCACTTTCTTTTGCCGAGGCAAATTCCTATAAAAAAAAATAAAGCGATGTTATGGTCCCTTCGAGGAGACCCCTCTATTTTTTAATATTAGTTGATATAGCTTATAGCTTAAGGTTTGGTATTAGTTTGCAGAATAAAAGAGGAGGAAGAATAGATGAGTAAAAGGTCAATTGATTATAAAAAGAAGATGGATAATAAGAAGAAGTTACATAGTAAACAGGTAAGGAAAATTTTAATGTCATCAGCGGTAGCATCGACATTAGTTTTCCAACCTTTCATTCCAGCCATTCAAAATGGACAATTGATATGGTTTACAGAAAATTCAGCATCAGCTGCTACTTTGGCAGAAGTTGGGCTATTGACAAATGAAGTTTTAACCGTTAATCAGGATACTGTTAATCCTTATAATTTTTCAGTGACTTTAACTGGAACAGGTGCGGCAGACGTGGAATTAGTTAATCCTCAAACAGTTGCTGTATTTAGTGCACCAGATTTAGCAGAAGATCTAACTGTGATTGATGGAACAGCCCAAGTTTCAGTTGAGCTACTACCTATTAATTTGAATGATTTACCTGGAGTGACTAATTTATTAGGAGGGCTAACAGGAACTGTTACTGGGCTCCTTGACGTTGTATTAGGGGATCTTGTTGGTGGTATTTTGGATGGTATAGGCGCTGTAGGCGGATTAGGTGATGTCACAGCTGCATTAGACGCGCTAAATAATTTAGACGCTGCTGTTGTTGATGTGTTAGAGTACAACACTACTGTTGCTGCTAGTGTTAACGAAGTGAACGGGACTATAACTGTTGATTTTTCAGAGGGTTTGGGGAACCACATTGAAACAGCAGTAAACGATGTAGTGTTGCAATTGTTAAATAATGTAGTCGATGCTGTAAATAATCTTACTTTACTAGGTATACCTATTGGCGCTGTTGCTTTAGCACCAGTATTAAATGTACTTACAGATGTAATCGACCCCATTTTGAATGGAACAAGTGATTTACTAAGCGGATTGGTTACGGCGCAAGTTCTTGGACAAACGACTATTTCTTTAAATGCTTCTGTAGATGAAAATACTACTGCTAGTGGAACAATACCAGTTTCTGGGGCTGTTGTTGGAACATCGGTAATTGATGCCCAGTTATTAGGATCAATTGCAGCTAATGGATCAACTGAAGGATCAATAGTTTTACCGGCTGTAGACACAAAAGCACCAGCAGCGCCAATAGTTACTCCAGTAGGAGAAGGTGCGAATGAAGTTACAGGTTCTGCGGAGCCGGATTCGACAGTTAATGTTACATTTCCAGGTGGAGTTTCAGGTACAACAACAGCAAATGGGGATGGGATCTTTACAATAGCGGTACCTGAAGGAATCGATTTAGTAGCAGGAAACCAAATCCGTGTGACTGCAACAGATGCAGCAGGCAATACTTCTGATGCAACCGTAGTCACGGTAGAAGACTTAATAGTCCCAACAACGCCAACAGTAAATCCTGTAGGTGATAGTGATACGGAGGTAACAGGAACAGCAGAAGCTGGCTCAACAGTCGAAGTGACATTTCCAGGCGGAACTACAGGTACAACAACAGCAGGTGCTGATGGAGCATTTGCAGTAGCCGTACCTGAAGAAATCGAATTAGCAGCAGGAAATCAAATAACTGTAACAGCAACGGACGCAGCGGAGAATGAGTCTGACCGCGCTACTGTAACTGTAACAGATGAGACAGCCCCAGATGCACCGGTAATCAGTTTATTAGACAATACAGCTACTGAGGTAACAGGGACTGCAGAGCCAGGTTCAACAGTAACTGTAATGTTTCCAAATGGAGAAACAGATGATACAACAGCTGACGGTGAAGGGAACTTTTCAGTAGCCATACCAGCAGAGGTAGAATTGGTAGTTGGAGATACAGTATCAGCTATAGCAACAGATACAGCTGGAAATAATTCTGATCTAGGAACTATAGCAGTAACGGAAGTAGACGAAACAGCCCCAGATGCACCAACTGTAAATGAGGTAGGTGAAAATGATACTGAAGTAATCGGAACAGCGGAAGCTGGATCAGAAATTACGGTCACTCTGCCAGGTGGCGAAACAGCAACAGGTACAACAAGTGAAGAAGGCAACTTTGTAGTGAGACTGCCGGAAGGAACAGAATTAGTAGCAGGAACTGATTTGGAGGTAACTGCGACAGATGCAACAGGTAATGAGTCTGATCCAACAATTGTTACTGTAGGGGACGAAACAGCGCCAGCAGCACCAACAGTAAATGAAGTAGGCGATAATGCTACTGAAGTAACCGGAGAAGCAGAAGCGGGTTCATCAATTACGATCACTTTGCCAGATGGTGAAGCAACAACAGGAACAACGGATGGAGAAGGCAACTTTTCAGTGACGTTGCCAGAAGGAATAGAACTATCTGCAGGAGATGAATTGGAAGTCATCGCAACAGATGCAGCAGGTAATCCTTCTGACGCAACAACAGTTACGGTAACAGATACAACAGCGCCAGAAGTCCCAACAGTTGTTGAAGTAGGCGATGATGCTACAGAAGTGACCGGAACAGCAGAACCAGGATCAGCTATCACTGTCACTTTTCCAGGTGGCGTGACAGCAACAGGAACAACAGATGAAGACGGCAACTTTTCAGTGACGTTGCCAGAAGGAACAGAAGTAACTGCGGGAGATGAATTGGAAGTCATTGCAAGAGATGAAGCAGGCAATACTTCTGAGTTAGTCACTGTAATTGTAGTCGACACAACAGCACCAGCTACCCCAACAGTTACACCAGTTGATAGTACTTCAACTGAAGTAACAGGAACAGCAGAACCAAGCTCTATTATCACGATCACTTTGCCGGATGGAAGAGAAGTAACTGGTATAGCCTCTGAAACGGGTGCATTTGCAGTGAATCTGCCTGAAGATTTAGTTTTAGAAGGTGGAGAAAGATTATTAGTCACAGCTACTGATGCAGCTGATAATGAATCAGCACCACGAGTAGTAACGGTAGCTGACGTTACAGCACCAGTTATTTCACCTATCGCTGATGCAACTGTGATTGAAGGTTTACCAATTGATGCAATTGAAGTTGAAGTGAGCGAAACAAGTACTATAGATCCAGCAGGATTGCCAGAAGGATTAACTTATGATGCTGAAACTGATTCTATTACAGGTACGCCTTTAGTAGATGATTGGGGTGAAACAGAAGAAGAACGTGAATTCATTGTTTCAGTTACAGCTACTGATGAAGCAGGAAATACAGCAGTCCCAGAAGATTTTGTGTTAACTGTTCAACGTGACACGGATGGAGACAGTATTCCTGACGTAGAAGATACAGATGACGACAATGACGGTGTCAGCGATGAGGACGAGATTGATGCAGGAACGGATCCGAAAGACGAAATAGATGTCCCAGAAGATATTGATCCAGATATCACAGCCCCTGTCATTACAGAAATCAACGATATCTTAGCTGTTGAGGGGGAAGAAATCGACGATATCGAAGTGGAAACCGATGATCCAGACAGTGTTATCACAGTTGATGGATTGCCGAATGGTTTAACTTTCGATGAAGATGCCAATACGATTTCTGGTGCTCCGACGATTGAAGACTGGGGAACTACAGAGGAAGAGCGAAAAGTTGAAGTCAGCGTAACGGCTATGGATCATTCTGGAAATGAGTCTGAAGCTGAAGTATTTACCATTACGATTCAACGTGACACGGATGGAGACGGTACTCCGGATGTAGAAGATGAAGATGATGACAACGATGGATTCACTGACGAAGAAGAAATTGAAGCAGGAACTGATCCAAAAGATGATACGGATAGACCAGATGTCGCAGCACCAGCTACTCCAATCATTGATGAAGTAACAAGCGAAGACACGACAGTCGACGGAACTGCAGAACCTGGTTCAGAAGTTACGGTTACTTTACCAAATGGTGAGACAGTGAGCGGAGTAACAGATGAGAACGGAAATTTCTCCGTGGCATTACCTGAAGATCTTGATTTAACAGGTGGAGAAGTGCTAGAAATCGTTGCAAGAGACGAAGCCGGTAATGTTTCTGATCCAGAGTTTATTAGAGTAATTGACAGAACTGCACCGATCATTTTAGAAATTGAGGACCAAAGAATTGTAGAAGGTACCGAAATTGAAAATGTGAATATTGTAGTAGAAAATCCAGGTGGAGAAAACCAAGAACCAGATTTAGCTGGTCAAGCTTTTGCGAATTTTGCGATTCAACCATTCGCTACTCCATTAGATGGCGTATTTGTTCAAAACTTGCCTGAAGGAACTACATTTGACGCAGAAGAAAATGTCATTAGCGGAATTCCAGTCATCAGCGACTGGGGCGCTACGGAAGAAGAACGTGATTTAGAAGTAACAGTCATTGCTCGAGACGAAGCTGGAAATGAAGCGACAGAAGTGTTCACGATCACTGTTTTACGTGATACTGATGGAGATGGAATTCCGGATATAGACGATGAAGATGATGACAACGATGGCGCAACAGATGAAGAAGAAAGCGATGCAGGTACAGATCCAAAAGATGATACAGATGTACCAGAAGATGAAGCTGATACAACAGCACCAGAAGCTCCAACTGTACAACCTGTGACAGATGAATCAGCAGAAGTGATTGGTGAAGCAGAACCAAATACTGACGTAACGATCACGTTGCCAAATGGAGAAACAGTAACGGGCAGAACGGATGAAGATGGAGACTTTGTGATCGCACTTCCTGAAGATCTGGAGTTGAATGTTGGGGATAAATTGACAGTCGTTGTAACGGATGAGGCAGGCAACTCGTCTGAACCGCTAGTCGTTGTGGTAACTGACGAAGCAACTTCTGAAACACCGACAGACCGAGAAAATCCAGATGAAGATGGCGAAGCACCTGGAGATGACAGCAATGTCGGAAACGTTCAAGGAAATGGCTCATCAACTGGCAGCGGTCAAAGTGATAACACTGCAGTCGGGAAAGAACAAGAGTCACTTCCGCAAACAGGTGAATCACAAAGTATGTTAGCTGTTATGAGTGGTTCGGTTATGGCAGCTATTAGTACAATGATGCTGGCATGGAACAAAAGAAAAAAAGGATTCACAAAAAGAAAATAAAGACGTGAAGTAAAACTAAGTGGTCACTATATGGGGCTCATCAAAAAGCGTACTTGAATAGTAGGCGGCAAACTTCTCGAAAACCTAAGTGTTTTAGCCTCCAGCTCATAAACTGGTGGCTTTTTTTATAAATGTACGTTTCGCAAATCTCAAAATCGTTACACAGTTAGTGAGGAGAAATTATGGAAAAAAAGATAAAAGACAAACATAGGCGTTGGCCAAACATACTATGGGGAAGTCTGTTGATTATCGGAGTATTGCTGATACTTAGTACACCGATTAAAAACTGGCTGGTTTCTATGGGTTCTGATCGATTGTTGAGTGAATCTGTAGATGCTAGTAGTATAAAAGAAAACCATCAAAAAGATGCATCCTTTGATTTTGAAGAAGTGGAAATGTTAAACATGGAAACTGTAGCTCTGGCACAATTCAACAGCGATCAAATAACAGTACTAGGCGGTATTAGTATACCCACCGTGGGATTGAATCTGGCGATCGGAAAAGGGACCTCTCCTTATACCTTGGCACTTACAGCAGGAACCATGAAAGAAGATCAAGAAATGGGCAAGGGAAATTATGCTTTAGCTGGCCACTACATGAAAGACCCTGATTTGTTGTTTAGACCATTGTATGAGGTAGAAATAGGCGATACTGTTTATCTGACTGATTTGAGCTACATTTATGAATACCAAGTCATTGAACAACGAGAAATTGAAGCTACAGAAGTCAGTGTGATAGACGATGTTCCAAACAAAACGTTATTGACGTTGATCACGTGTTATGATGATGGCGTTACTCGATTATGGACTAGTGCTGAATTTGTTCAAAAAGTTTCAGTAGATGATGCCTCTCCTGAAATGTTAGAAGCTTTTGATTCTGATTTGAGTATTCGGTCACGTGGATCGCTAAAGCAACAATAGAATAAAAAAGATAGTTTATATAACACCGTCTTTCAAAAGAACCTCAACTTTTTTTAGTTGAGGTTCTTTTGTGTCTAAAGGAATGTAAGGGCAAACATTGAAAGGACAGGCTTTTGTATTGAAAATAAAGCTTGCAAATAGAATACAAAAAGAGCATACTATTTGTTAGTTACCTAACAGTTCGGTGCCGAACTATTAGATGGAGGAATCATAAAGACAACCAAGAAATTTTAAGAGGAGGTAAAAAGTGAGGGAATTTCAGGATTACGTTTGTTTCTCACTGCAAGCAGCCAATCACCAAGTCAAAAAGTCTATCTCTGCCAAAATGACGGAAATCTCAGATGATCAAAACAATATGATGCAATCCAGAATCATTGGTTTCATTCACAGTAGACAAGACAAAGATGTCTTTCAAAAAGATATTGAAGAATTGCTGAAAATTCGTCGTTCAACAGCGACGGGTATGTTGAATACACTTGAAAAAAAGGGACTCCTAGAGCGCCAGCCAGTGAGTCACGATGCCCGTTTGAAAAAACTGGTCATTACTCCTAAAGGAATCGAATTTTCAAAAAAGGCAGTAGAATGCATTCAAAGTATAGAATGTAAGGTGCGTTCAGGACTGACTGAAGAGGAATTGGAAACTTTTTTTAATGTATTAAGCAAAATCAGAAAAAACATGGAAGATGTTGAATAGAATGTAAGGGAGTTTATATATGATACAGTTGTTAAAATATTTAAAAACGAAAGACTGGGGAATCGTTTTTATGGTTCTCCTATTTATTATTGCTCAAGTCTTTTTAGATTTGAAATTACCAGACTACATGTCTGAAATTACGGTTATGGTCCAAACACCTGGCAGCGAAACTAGTGAGATCATCCAAACCGGCGGATATATGATGCTGTGTGCCTTAGGAAGTTTAGTGGCAGCGATTATCGTCAGCTTCCTGTCTACAAGATTAGCAGCTTCTTTTGCTAAGGAATTGAGAGAAAAACAATTTGATAAAGTGGAGAGTTTCTCGATGCAAGAGATAAATGGTTTTTCCACTTCCAGTTTGATCACTCGTTCAACAAATGACATCACTCAAGTGCAAATGTTTATTGCGATGGGGATGCAAATATTATTCAAAGCTCCTATCATGGCGGTTTGGGCGTTAACAAAAATTTCCAATAAAAACTGGCAATGGACAGCAGCTACCGGAATCACTGTAGTTGCTTTATTAGCTGTGATTATTACGGTTATTTCTTTGGCATTGCCTAGATTCAAACGTATCCAATCATTGACCGATAATTTAACTTCTGTTACAAGAGAGAACTTAACAGGTATCCGTGTAGTTCGTGCATATAACGCTGAAGACCACGAAGAAAGTAAATTCGAGACAGCTAATACCGCTTTGAATCAAAATTACTTATTCACTACGCGTATGATGGCGTTTATGGCTCCTAGTATGGTAGCTGCAATGAATGGATTGAGTCTGGCGATTTATTGGATCGGAGCTTATTTGATCAATGAGTCTGTTGATATGATGCAACGTATCACCCTTTTCAGTGACATGGTCGTGTTCTCTTCGTATGCGATACAAGTCGTTATGTCATTCGTTATGCTGACATTCGTTTTCGTAATTTTACCGAGAGCGCAAGTTTCAGCAAATCGTATCAAAGAAGTCTTAAATACAGATTCTACTATTAATGATGGAACAGTAACAGAAGGTAAAGACCACTTGGAAGGTGAAGTTGAATTCCGTAATGTCGGTTTCAAATATCCGGATGCTGCTGATTATGTGATCAAAGACATCAGCTTCAAAGCGCGCAAAGGAGAAACAGTAGCATTTATCGGATCAACAGGAAGTGGTAAGAGTACGATCGTCAATCTTGTACCGCGGTTCTATGATCCAACAGAAGGTGAAATTCTTATAGATGGTGTGAATGTGAAAGACTATACCCAAGAGGCTTTGCGCAATAAAATCGGGTATGTTCCTCAAAAAGCTGTCTTGTTCAGTGGAACGATTGCTTCGAATATTGCATTTGGAGATAATGGAAAAGAAGCTATTTCTAAAGACGCTGTAAAACATGCGATCAGTGTAGCTAAAGGAACGGACTTCGTTGAGAAAACAGAAGATCAATATGAAGGACACGTGGCTCAAGGAGGGAACAATTTCTCCGGAGGTCAAAAACAACGTATGGCGATCGCCAGAGCGATTGCTCGCGATCCGGAAATTTTTGTCTTTGATGATTCTTTCTCTGCATTAGACTACAAAACAGACCGCGAATTGCGTTCGCAATTGAAAGAAGAAGCAAGCGGAGTAACCAACCTGATTGTTGGTCAACGAATCGGAACGATCAAAGATGCTGATACGATCATCGTACTGGACGAAGGACGGATCGTTGGAAAAGGCACACATGCAGAATTGTTAGAAACCTGTGAAGTGTACCGCGAAATTGCTTATTCTCAATTATCAGAGGAGGAATTAGCTAATGAGTAAACACGCTGGAGAAGTATCAGGTATGAAACCGAAGAACATGAAACAAACTTATAAAGACTTATTGGCTTACATCAATGTATATCTTCCTATTGTGATAGTAGCGCTTCTTTTAGCTATGGGGGCGGCGGTGATTTCTCTGATCGGTCCACGCAAATTAAGCGAAATCACTGATTTGATCACAGCAGGATTGACCGGTCAATTGGATATTGCAGCAATCGAAAAAATCGCTTTTCTATTAGTGACATTATACGTGATCAGTTACATTGCCAATTATATCCAAGGATTTATTATGGCGACAATCACGCAACGTGTCTCTAAAAAGCTTAGAAGAGACATTTCTGAAAAAATCAATCGTCTGCCGTTGCGTTATTTTGACTCCAACAGTGTCGGAGACGTACTGAGTCGAGTAACCAATGATGTCGATATGATCAGCCAAACCATGAACCAGAGTATCAGTACTCTAGTAACCGCAACAACTATGTTCTTGGGTTCATTATTTATGATGTTCATTACAAATGTTCCAATGACCTTTGCTGCAATAGCTTCAACATTGATTGGGTTTGGATTGATGATACTGATCGTCAGACATTCTCAACAATACTTCGGAGCACAGCAAAAAGCTTTAGGAGCAGTCAATGGGCATGTAGAAGAAATCTATTCTGGCCATAATGTCGTAAAAGCCTATAATGCTGAAAGAGCAGCCAAAGAAACATTTGATCAAATCAATGATGACTTGTACCAAAGTGCTTGGAAATCTCAATTTTTCTCTGGAATCATGATGCCGTTGATGAACTTTATCGGGAACTTCGGTTATGTAGTCGTCAGCATTTTAGGAGCTGTCTTGGCCTTAAACGGAGACATTACTTTTGGAGTAATCGTAGCGTTTATGATGTATATTCGCTTATTCACTCAACCGTTATCTCAATTTGCACAAGCAGCAACGAGTCTTCAATCAACAGCTGCAGCGAGTGAACGCGTATTCGATTTCTTGCATGAAGACGAATTGATGGACGAAAAAGGTAAAACAAGTAAACTGGAAAACATCCGTGGAGATGTTGAATTTGAACACGTTCATTTCGGATATACACCTGAAAAAACAATCATCAATGATTTCTCTGTTCATATCAAACCTGGACAAAAGGTCGCGATTGTTGGACCAACTGGTGCCGGAAAGACAACCATCGTCAATTTATTGATGCGTTTCTATGAAATCAATAGCGGTTCGATCAAAATCGATGGTGTCCCAACAACGAATCTGACGCGTGAAGATGTTCATGAGCAGTTTTGTATGGTGCTTCAAGACACGTGGATTTTCCAAGGAACAGTGCGCGAAAACATTGTTTATAACGTAAAAGGCGTAACAAACGAGCAAGTTGAAGCGGCATGTAAAGCAGTAGGGATCGATCACTTTATCCGTACTTTGCCTCATGGATACGATACAGTATTGGATGATCAAACAAGCTTGTCTGCTGGACAAAAACAATTGATCACGATCGCTCGTGCTTTAGTCAAAGATGCACCATTATTGATTTTGGATGAAGCAACGAGTTCAGTAGATACTCGTACAGAAGCCTTGATTCAACAAGCGATGGACCGTTTGATGGTTGGGCGTACGTCATTTGTGATCGCTCACCGTTTGTCTACGATCAAGAACTCTGATGTGATTTTGGTGATGGATAATGGAGACATCATCGAAAAAGGGAATCACGTAGAATTGTTGGCCGCTGGCGGTTTCTATGCGAACTTGTACAATAGCCAATTTGAAGAAGCTTAATATACACAAATGAAATAGCTTTTATATGTTAAAAAAAGTAAGCAATACTATCTATAGTTGTAGATAGTATTGCTTTTTTGTAGAATGAATGAAAATATAGAAAGTAAGAATCGAAGAAAATTGAGTAACAATACTCTCTTAATTTAGAAACTATATCTTTATCGAATACTAAGTGGTAATGTAAAAATATATCAAAAGGTGGTGGAAGCATGTTAGAAATTGATAAAATCAATGAGTTGACAAGCACAGAAATGATTATATATCAATATATACTCCAAAACATGGATAAAGTTTATTTTATGAGAGTAAGAGATTTAGCAGAAGCAGTTCATGTCTCGAATGCGTCTATTACTCGATTTATTCGTAAATGTGGTTATAATTCATTCGCAGAATTTCGATTTAAGTTAAAAGAAGAACAAAAAGTTCAAAAGAAAAGTGAATTAAATAATTTAACTAACAGTATTTATGAATTTTTAGATAACACTGAAAACCAATCTTTTCAACAAAAATTTGACTATTTTGTTGAGTTGTTTATGGAAGGACGTACATTAGTATTCATTGGTATTGGTTCGTCAGCTATCAATGCGGAATATGGAGCAAGGATCTTATCCAATGTTGGAGTTCCGGCTTTTTCTATAAAAGATCCCTACTATCCCTTTGATTCTTTAATGGGAACTGAGTCTAATTTAGCCTTTGTGATTATGTCAGTAACAGGGGAAGTCTCAATAATAAATGATATAGTAACAAAAATTCGCAAAAATGGGCAAAGTCTCATACTAAGCATTACTGGTTCAGACTCGAATAGTTTGGCTAAGCTGTCTAATATGAGTATTTCTTACGGATTTGAAAAAGAAGTTACTGGAGATAATTATATTGTTACATCATCTGTGCCAGCCATTTTTATTTTAGAAATGATAGCAAGAAGAATACACGAATTAAAACAAGAATAAAAACAACTCTGCAACGTTTTTATTGCAAGAGCGAAAAAAAATTCTTTTAAGCGAAAATCCGAACAGAGTTAAAGGAAACGCTTTCTTTTGGAGATATGTCTATTTATAATAGGCTTACGACAAAAGAAAGGGGTTTTACATATGGATAAATTATTAGACGGTCTACAAGAAAAATTAGGTCCTATAGCGTTAAAATTAAATGAAAATAAATACTTAGGGGCAGTACGTGATGGTTTTATGGGAGCAATGTCACTCTTGATTTTGGGTTCTTTATTCTTGCTCTTCGCGAACTTGCCTATCCCAGGATATGCTGATCTTATGGCAAATACTTTCGGGAATGATTGGGCAGTATTTTTTAATGTACCATATGATGTAACAATGAATATCATGACATTATTTGTAATCATTGGATTATCACGTTCACTAGCTAAAAGTAATGGAATTGATGATTTAGGAGCTGTTCTCTGGGCATTAATCGGGTTCTTGATTCTAACCCCAGTATCATCGTTTGAAGTAAATAGTGCCGTTTCGTCTTTTCTTCCAATGAATAATTTTAGTGCAAGTGGGTTATTCTTAGGGATGTTGTCTGCCATATTAGCTGTTGAGATTATGGCATTTGTATTGAAGAGAGGTTGGAGAATTAAATTACCTGAATCAGTACCAAGTAATGTGGCTAAATCATTTGATGCATTGATTCCGGGACTATTTATTATCTTGATTTTTATGGGAATCCGTATGATTTTTGAAGCTACATTATATGAAACTGCTCAAGCCTTTATTTTCCAAATTATCCAAACACCTTTAACCTCCTTTGGTACTAGTTTACCGGCAACAGTATTGGTTATCATTATTGAAACAGTGTTATTCTCTTTCGGTTTGCATGGACCTAATATCATCGGAGGAGTAATGCAGCCTTTATGGCTATCTACTATGGCAGAGAACTTAGCTGCTTTCCAAGCTGGACTAGACTTGCCGAATATTGTTACATACCAATTTTATGGTAATTTTATTAAAGTTGGGGGAGCAGGCGGAACAATTGGGTTAGCATTATTGTGCTTATTCGTAGCTAAATCACAACAATTTAAAACGTTAGGAAAATTAGCTATTGGACCTTCAATTTTTAATATCAATGAACCGTTGATTTTTGGACTACCAATTGTGTTAAATCCAGTTTTCATCATACCTTTTGTTATTACTCCAGTTGTATTAACTATTTTAACTTATATTGTGATGACAACTGGTCTTGTCCCACCTACCAATGGGGTTAATGTGCCTTGGACAACGCCACCTGTTTTTTCAGGATTTTTAGTTTCGGGATGGCGTGGAGCTTTGTGGCAAGTAATGGAAATAGGGATTTCAACAGCTATTTATTTCCCATTCTTTAGAATGGAAGATCAAAAAGCATTTGCTTTAGAAAAAGGACAATCAGAAGAAGTTTATTCAAGTTCGATCTAAACAAAAGAAGATTGTTTGTTTCTACAACAAAGGCCTCTAAGATACTATTCACTAATTGAATAGTATCTTAGAGGCCTTTTACTGATTATCTAGTTCTTGAAAAGAATGAATTTTTGCATCTGGCCTGTCAACTTGTTAAACTGTAGCTGAAAAAATCTATTAGAAGGAAGGCAGATTAAGATGCTGAAAGATGTGTATCCGTATTTGATTTTTGATCGTCAATCAGAAGAAGCAATGAATTTTTATGCGGAAGTATTACAAGCTACTGTCCTAGATCTTACGCGATACAAAGAGATGCCGAGTATGGAAGATCAGCAACCTGTCCCAGATGATGTAAAAGAATTAGTGCTGAATGGAACGATTCAATTGCCTAACGGAACTTATATCATGTTCTCAGATAATTACCCTGGATCCTCTTATATTATCGGGAACAATGTTACGGTGACTTTGGTGTATACAGACCCTAAAGACACACAGAAGGTTTTTGATGCGTTAAAAGAAAACGGTCAGATTGAAATGGAATTGCAGAAAACGTTTTGGAGTCCACTGTACGGTAATGTAACCGACAAATATGGAATTCAGTGGCAACTGTCAACTGAGGCTGAAGAAAGTTAAGCGCGGTTTTCTAGATAAAAACAAGCAAAGACACAGTGCATATCTAATGTCTCTGCTTGTTTTTAGGTTTGCAAATTATTTTTTGTGTTTTAACAACTTCAAAGCTATCAAAGCTGTACTGGCAACTGCAACAGTAGCCAACACAGGGTTTTTAGTAGCTTTGACATAATAACTCTTCTTCCGCAGCCATCCTTTGTTGGTGCCACGTTCATGTAGGCCGTATCCAGCGTGATATAGACTACTTTCTTCTTTTGGCTTAGACGGACGAGAATCGTATTGAGAAGGGTGCATCACTTTTTCAACAAATTTGTCCGTAAAACGAGGCAACATATGAGAAAGAACGGTCAGGAACTTCGATTGTCCGCCAACATAAACATCTCTGGTCGGTTTTTCAGCTGCAAATAAAATAGCTTCTGCAACAGCATCTGGAGGGTAGACCATACCGATATGAGTTGGTTGATGTTCCAGATAGCTATGTGCATGTTCATTGTATGGAGTATCAATTTTTCCAGGCTGAATCAAAGTAACAGAAATCGGAACATGATCTTTTTCAAATTCCATACGGATACTTTCTGTCCAACCATGTACAGCAAACTTAGATGAAGCATAAATCGATTGAATCAATGAAGCTTTGTTCCCAAAAATCGATCCGATATTGATGATCGCACTCGGTTGACCGGTTTCTTTGAAGTGTTTAGCTGCAGCTTTTGTTCCATAGACGACACCCCAAAAATTGGTTTCAAACATTTGTTTCATATCAGGAGTACTGATTTCTGTACCATGTCCGTAAATAGAAACACCGGCATTATTGACCCACGTATCAAAATGACCAAATTCTGCAATAGCCTTTTCAGCGATTCTATAGACGTCTTCTTCTTTGGAAACGTCAGCCACCACATACATAGCAGATTGACCTTTAGATTTCAGTTCATCAACCAATTTCTTCAAGGCTTCTTCGTTTCTTGCGGCTGCTACTACTTTTGCACCTTTAGCAGCTGCCATTCTAGCGGTAACTAATCCGATTCCGCTCGACGCTCCTGTGATAACAATGACTTGATCAGCTAATTTCTTCAAAGGCAACTTCATATTATTGACGGGCATTTTTTCTTTTGACATAAATGAATATCCTCCTTATTTTATAGTTTGTGGTCCACAAGCAGTAAAAAAGAATTTATCCCTAATGACAATTGCTACAACATTTCTTTCTTTACTATTCATTTTAAAGAAAGGAGAGTACGATATGCAAAAAAAAGGCTTGTTAAATACAAAAAACCACCCAAACTAGACTAGTTTGGGTGGTTGAGTTTTTAAGTTTAAATTATGCTTTAGTAATGTTTACTGCTTGAAGTCCGCGGTTACCTTCTTCAATATCAAAAGTAACTGTTTCGCCTTCTTCTAAAGTTTTGAAACCGTCAGTTTGGATAGCTGAGAAGTGTGCGAATAAATCTTCTTCGCCTTCGCGTTCGATAAAACCGAAACCTTTGTCTGCATTAAACCATTTAACTGTACCTTTATTCATAATAAAATTCCTCCATTGTTTTGTGCTTTGAGCACGTTGTATTTGCAATATTTCATTTAAAAAAGAAGAGGGAATTTAGTCATAAAATGAATAAAACTACCAATTAATTTTGTTAATAAAACTACTACAATTAATACTATACCCTTTATTTCAAGATAAGTAAAGCCTCATGCTAGATATCTTTTCAACTCTCTTAAAAATGAGTGAACAAAAAGACACATTTGTTATAGATTTTTATGCCAGGAATTGCTGTCTGTCGTTAAAGAAACTGCGGTAAGCCAAGAACGATGCAATGTAAGAAGACAAGCTGGTTGTTGCTACAACCATAAAAGTCACCATAATTTGGTACATGATAGCTGTGGTAGGGACAGTACCGGCAAAAATCAATCCTGACATCATGCCAGGAAGTGTTACGATCCCGATCGTTTTGGCAGAATCCAGAGAAGGCTGCATACCGGACTTGATTGTTTCGCGCAAAATGGAGCGCGAAGCTTGGTTCGGCGTAGCGCCAAGCGACAGCTTTTCTAATATTTGTTGGCGCTGATCTCTAAACAAGGTATTCAAATTGCGGTAGCACAAACCAATAGTCGTCATAGCTGTTCCGCAAATCATTCCTGAGATAGGAACGATTTGAGAAGGGGTAAATTTGATAGAACCTGATAAGACGAGTACCGTTAAAGTTAAAATAACAGTAGAGAAAATAGCGATGATGGAAATCTTTAAGGAATTCGGAATCTGATTGCTCCGTTTATGAGCGTTCCAGGCAGCATTGAAAGACATCACGAAGACTAAACTAATCGTCACCAAAGGGCTGTCTATTCCAAATAAGTAAGTTAAAATATACCCCACAGCCACTAGTTGAATAACTGCTCGAGTTATACTGTAAAAAATTTCTTTAGCGGTCCCCAAGCGTTCTTTATAAGAAATAAAGACTCCAACAAGCACCAATGCAAAACTAAAGGCGATAGTTGCTGGACTAATCTGCAAATTCATTCTACAATTCCTCCTTTTGAACGATTTTTCCACCAACGATACGAATACGCTTATTCGCCAAAGCAGCTTCTGCTTCATTATGGCTGATCATCAAAATTGTCATTTCCGTCGTTGAACGCATTTCTTGAAGCCATTGCCAGATGATTCGACGGTTTTCTTCATCTAAAGCACTGGTCACTTCATCCAACAATAAAATTTTCGGCTGAAACAAGACATTACGAATCAAAGCTACCCGTTGTTTTTCTCCGCCTGATAGAGCATTGATTGGTTTATCCAAGTAGTCTTCAGGTAATCCGACCATACTTAAATAATTCACTGCTTTTTGCTGATCAAATTCCAGCTGACGAATCTCATAAGGGAAACTCAAGTTGTCTCTCACCGTATCTCCAAATAAAACAGGGGATTGGAAACAGTAAGACACTTCTTTTCGGTATTCGACAGGATCATACTGTTCAATAGGGCGACCATTGTAAAGCAGTTCGCCGTTCGTTTTAGACTGGATCGTTGCAATGATTTTTAATAAAGTGCTTTTCCCGCTGCCTGATGGCCCGGTAATAGATAAAAAATCTCCATGTTCTACTGTAAAATGAATGTCTTCTAAAATTTTATTGCCTTCAGTCTCAAAAGACAGCTGTTTGATTTCTAATAAAGCCATGATTATCGGTCTCCTTTTAATGTACTGGCCCTCTTATCCTATCATGTTTTTTAAACAGATAGAAAGAAATCTAAGAGAAAGTAGGTTGGACGAAGAAAGAGTTTCATTGAATCCGGTTTCTTTTCTCGTTGACACTTTTTTATATAAGCGGTAGACTATTTAAGTATTTACGATAAAGCGTTTGCAATAAAAAAAGGGGACAATAAACATGAAGAAAATGGGCGTATCGATCTACCCGGAAAAAAGCACTTATGAACAAGACAAAGATTATTTAGACTTAGCACATAAATATGGATACAAACGTATTTTTACTAGTTTGCTGGAAATTACAGGTGATTCAAAAGAAGTTGTAGCTAAATTTAAAAAAATCATCGAGTACGGCAATTCATTGGGCATGGAGACTGTTGTAGATATCAACCCAGGTCTATTTGAACAATTAAATGTCAGTTATGATGATTTATCTTTCTTCCATGAACTAGGCGCAACAGCCGTTCGATTGGATTTAGGTTTTACGGGTGCTGAAGAAGCGCGCATGACCAAAAATCCTTATGGTCTTCAAATTGAAGTCAACATGAGCAGCGGAACGAAATATATCGACAATATCATGAGTTACCAACCTAACAAAGAAAATCTGACCGCTTCACAAAATTTCTACCCCCAAAGATACTCCGGCTTAGCTCAAGACCACTTTGAGCAAACAACTGCTCAATACACGCACTACAGATTGAATACAGCGGCTTTTGTTACTTCACAAGCAGGGAAATTGGGACCATGGCCTGTTCAAATGGGATTATGTACATTAGAACAGCACAGACACCTATCTATTCAGACTCAAGTCACGCATTACCGTTTAATGGATACGATGGATGATTTGTTGATTGGGAATGGATACGCTTCTGAAGCTGAATTAAAAGCTATGGCAAGTGCATTCTCAAATGCGCATCCTCAATTGGAAATCGTGTTTGAACCGCATGCAACGGAATTGGAACGGAAAGTGATTTTAGAAGAAGTACACCAATACCGTGGTGACCGGTCAGAATACATGATTCGTTCTTCTATGACTCGAGTGAAATATAAAGCAGAGGATTTCCCAGTGCATTCTACTGCAGAAACGAAAAAAGGAGACGTAGTGATCTGTAACAACAACTTTGGCCAATATAAAGGGGAAACCCAAATAGCGCTGAAAGCTATGGAAGATGATGAATCACGCAATATCGTCGCCAAATTAACTCCAGAGTCTATTTTCTTATTAGACTATCTAGCACCGTGGTCAAGCTTCCAATTTATTGAAGCAAAGTAAAAGAATATAAAAAATGAGTTTCTTAAACCAATTTGTGTTGGTTTAAGAAGCTCATTTTTTTTGGAAACAGTATTGAAACCCTGTTATAACAGAATTAGTCATAGCTATAGCTATTTTTAGTGTGTAGTGATTATATTTGTAGAGAAGAGTTTACTTCAATAATAGATATAGGAGCGGGAAAAGTGCAAATTAGCCAAACGTTAAAAGCAAAAAGAAAAGAACGATCACTGATTCAAATACAAGTTGCAGAAAAAATATACGTTTCTCAAAAATCGATTTTTAATTGAGAGACAGGAAAACGTAACCTGATATAGACAGTTTGATTCAATTGGCGCAACCTATATGTTATTTTCTTTAAGTTAAAATTTATAATAGTAACTTTAAAACAGAGACCAGTTCTCTGCTTTTTTTGTTTTTAAGAGGGTTCAGGCAGACATGCTTATTTCTCACATATAGTAAGTCTTTCTAGATAAGGATTTTTTATACCTCGAAAAAAATATCTCGAGTTCGTAAAGTTCTGCTTGCATTTAACTTACTTACATGACATAATGTAAGTAAGTTAACAAAAAGTAAGTGAATAATTGGTGGGTTTTCCACAATTCATTACATAAAATGGAGGAAACGCATTGGCAACAGAAAGCTTTTTTACACGAATAAAGAATACTTTATTCAGTAACCAACAACAAACGATAGAAGAGGAGAACAAAATTATGAAAATCGGTATTATATCAGGAAGTGTACGTGAGGGGAACAATGCAGCGGCAGTATCGCAATGGATCTTAGATTTTGCTAATAATAGAAACGACGAGGGTGTAGATTACGAATTAGTTTCTTTAGCAGATTATGATTTGCCGTTGTTAGGAGCTAAACTTCCTGCTGATCGTCAAGAAGCTGCAGGAGCTGCTATTCAAGCTTGGTCAGAAAAAATAGCTTCATTTGATGGATATGTATTTGTTACTCCAGAGTACAATCATGCAGTAGGCGGCGCATTAAAAAATGCGATTGACTTCTTGAAACCAGAAGTAGCTAATAAAGCAGCAGCATTAGTTGGATACGGTAGTTTAGGTGGAGCTCGTGCACACGAAAATCTACGCGTTATTTTAGGTGAATTGAGTGTAGCAACAGTTCGCACAACGACAAACTTCTCGTTGATGACAGACTTTGAAAACATGAGTGTCTTCAAACCAAATGATTACAACAAAATAAATGCTGAAGGCATGTTCAATGATTTACTGTTATGGACTAAAGGATTGCATACAATTAGATAAATCATTCTTAAAACAATTAAAGAACAAAAACTGAGCTGTGTGCAGATTCAATTCTGACATAGCTCAGTTTTTTAACAGTTATTTTGCTCAATTATGAACAAAACCTCATAAATGGGAAACTTGGAAATAGAAATTGGAATAATGTAAAAACAAAAAGAATTCTTATTATTTCGAGCATTCGCGACTGCATAAACATAATAAAGTACATATTGGTACAGTTGTAAAAGGTATAGTTGAAAGAGGGAACATTTTCATAATATAAATTATAAATGAGAAAACGATTCAAATATGGTATTAACCGATACTTTGTGATAAATTTAACTTGTAAGAAGTAGTGAAATACTGATCAAGAGAAATCTTTGTTGGGTATTAAAAGAAGAGAGGTTGGGTTTGATGGAAGAAAGAGTAAAATATACAGGTAAAGATTATTTGAATAAAGTTTTGGGAGGCACGGCATCAGGTATTGTTATTGGGTTAATTGCTAATGCAATATTAGGTTCAATTTTTACCGCACTTATTCCTTATGGTTCAATTTTTGCCTTATTAGCAAATGTAGTTAAAATTATGCAATTTATTACACCGGCAATTATCGGCGTTCTTGTAGCCATGCAATTTAAAATGAATGGAATGGAAAGTGTCATCATCGGAGCAGCAACCTTTTTAGGTTCTGGAGCTTACCAAGTGACGGAAACTGGTGTCCAATTAGTGGGGATCGGAGATTTGATCAACGTGATGCTCATCTCAGCAATTGCTGTCTTTGTGACTCGCTTGCTTCAAGGCAAGTTAGGATCGTTGACACTGATTTTAATGCCAATCATCGTAGGAGCCGGAGTAGGGACTTTAGGTCTGGTAATGCTGCCTTATGTAGGGATGATCACTTCTTCAATTGGTGATTTAATCAACAGCTTTACGACTCTTCAACCGTTATTGATGGCTGTATTGATATCAGTAGCTTTCGCTATCTTGATTATTTCTCCTATTTCAACAGTTGCGATTGGAATTGCGATTGGAGTAGCTGGATTAGGTGCAGGTGCAGCAGCAGTCGGAGTGACAGCTTGTACAGCGATTTTGATTATTGGTTCTTTAAGAATCAATCAATCTGGAACAACCTTAGCTATCTTACTGGGAGCTATGAAAATGATGATTCCCAACTTGATCAAATACCCTAAAATCATGATTCCGATCGTATTGAATGCTATCGTATCAGGTGTGGGAGTTTACTTCTTAACCATTCATGGGACTCCTCAAACTGCTGGATTCGGAATCGTCGGATTAGTTGGACCGATTCAAGCGTATAACATGGGAACAGGCTTGATGAGCGTATTAGCAGCTTAC
Organism: Desemzia sp. AGC72; assembly: GCF_057334175.1. NCBI lineage: Bacteria > Bacillati > Bacillota > Bacilli > Lactobacillales > Carnobacteriaceae > Desemzia > Desemzia sp. AGC72. Next base: position 84,212 of record NZ_JBHFIG010000016.1, on the reverse strand, counting down.
TTTATCATTCCATTTGTCGGAGGCTTTATTATCGACTTTATATGTGCTAAATTGCTGCATGTGTATGAAGATGAAATTTTCAAATTTATTCCAGCTTCAAATTAAAAACAATAAACTAATGAGTAAAAACGGAGGAAATTCAATATGAAAATTGCTATTGCAGGTTCAGGAGCTTTAGGATGCGGGTTCGGGTATATGATGCAAAAAGGCGGTAATGAAGTAACGCTGCTTGATTTTTGGGAAGACCACATTCAAGCGATTCAAGAAAATGGGCTTTCTATCACGGTCAATGGGAAAGAAGACAAGATTACTATTCCAGTAGGTAAACCGGATGAATTCAACGAAACATTTGATACAGTTTTTATCTTCACCAAATCTATGGGGCTAAGATATATGTTGGAAGCAATCAAACACTTATTAGATGAAGATACGAAAGTAGTTTGTTTATTGAATGGACTGGGACATGCCAACACGATCTCTGAATATGTTCCTAAAAAGAACATCATCATGGGGACAACGGTATGGACAGGAGGATTAGACGCTCCGGGAAAAACTCATTTTATGGGTGAAGGTCCTGTAGAAGTTCAAAACTCAGATGAGAATGAAGAAGCAGCCGCTCGCCAAGTCGTGAAAATGATGGCTGATTGCGGATTAAACGGAGTGTACAGTTCAAACGTCCACTTTACCACTTGGAGAAAAGCTTGTGTCAATGGAACAATGAACGCATTATGTTCTTTATTAGACTGCAATATCAAAGAATTGTTTGAAACCGCTGAAATCGATCAAATGAACCACAACATCGTGTCAGAATTTTCTCGAGTAGCTGAAACTGAAGGGGTCCAATTGAATGTCGAAGAAACGGTCAACTATTTAAAAACTGTTGCAGAAAAAGTAGGAGGGCACTACCCTTCAATGCATCAAGATCTTAAAAATAAACGCCCGACAGAAATCGATTTTTTAAATGGTGTTGTAGCAAAAGAGTCCGAAAGAAATGGTTTTGAAGCTCCTTACAGCAAGAAAATCACTCAATTGATCCATGCTAAAGAAGATATATTAGGCATCAAACGGTAAATGAAGAGATATCAGGTTGGTTAAGGATAAAACCTTTACCAACCTGAATTTTTTTGCTTCTCAGAAGAAAGTCAGTATAATGGGATGGAAACGTTTTATTTTTAGGAGGAAAAGAATGGATACATTAACATTTTACGACATGACATTGACTTGGATAGACGGAGGAATCACGTCTATGGATGGAGGAGCTATGTTTGGTGTAGTGCCAAAGCCTTTATGGTCAAAAAAATACCCGCACAACGAGAAAAACCAAATCGAATTACCCACCGATGCGATCTTAGTCCAATACCAAGACAAAAACTATTTGATAGACGCTGGAGTAGGACAAGGAAAATTAAGTGAAAAACAACGTCGAAACTTTGGTGTAACAGAAGAAACAAAAGTAGATGAAAGTTTGAAGGAATTAGATTTAACGGTAAATGATATCGATGTGGTGTTGATGACGCATATGCATTTTGATCATGCTGGCGGATTGACCCGCTTCGAGAATGGGGAACTAGTCTCTACTTTTCCAAATGCCGTTATTTATGTGAACGACATTGAATGGGATGAATTGCGCCATCCAAATATTCGTTCGAAAAGTACGTATTGGAAAGGAAACTGGGAACCGATTCAAGAGCAAGTTGTTACCTATCATGATCGGTTAGAAGTCGTACCAGGAATAGAAATGATCCATACAGGCGGTCACAGCGATGGACATGCGATTATAAAATTGACCCAACAAGATAAAACATTACTGCATATGGCTGATATCATGCCGACACATGCGCATCAAAATCCTTTGTGGGTATTGGCGTATGATGATTATCCGATGACATCTGTTTTCAGCAAAGAAAAATGGATGAAAGAAGCATACAAAAATCAGTACAAATTTATTTTTTACCATGATGCTTATTATCGGATGATGCAATGGGATGAAACTGGAAAAGAAATCATTGATTCTTTAAAGCGCAGCAAACCAGCGTATATTACATTCCCTGAATAATAAAAAGTGATTCAAGCTCTCCCTTCTAAGAGAACTTGAATCATTTTTTATATATCAATATAAAATATCATTGGCGACAGTTTGATAAAACAAGGCTTTGATTTTATCTGGATCGCTTTCTCTGCCGAGCGCCCACATCAATTTGCAGACTACTGATTCGGTTGTCATATCATAAGCTTCTAATACACTGACTTTATTTTTAAGTTTGTTGCCCACTTTGTAGATTTCCATGTCGCTTCCTTCATTAGGCACTTGTGTGGTCATCACAATGATCTTCCCGCGTTTCGTCCATTTCTTGATGACATCATAAAAACCATATTCTGGAAATGATGGAATACCTCCAACACCATAACTTTCAATGATAATAGCGTCTTTCTTAGATAACATAAAATCCAAAATTTCTGCCTCGGCACCAGGAGTTAATTTAAATAAGCCTACTTTGGGATTGATTATTGGGTAGAAGTCAGGCTGAGCAGCTGCAGGTTGTTGAATATATTGAATCAAATGACTGTCTTGGATAATAGCGATATAGGGGTAATTGATGCTGGAAAAAGCTTTGAAACTTTTGGAATGAGTCTTTCTAGCTCGTGTTCCCAAAATGACTTTCCCATTAAATACGATCTGCACCCCGCTGGCTTTATCGGATGATGCATATAAAAAACTGTCATACAAATTGGTTTTCGAATCGCTGATCTCCATATTGATTGGTTTTTGAGAGCCAGTGATCACAATGGGTTTAGGCGAGTTTTGAATCATATAAGATAACGCAGCAGCTGTGTAAGCCATTGTATCTGTTCCATGTGTAACAACGAAACCGTCGTACTGATCGTAATTGTCTCGGATAGTTTCTGTTAATAAAGTCCAAATGTCAGGAGACATATTGGTGCTGTCTATATTACAAACTTCTAAAGTGCTCACTTCGCAAAACTTGGAAATATTTGGTATATAATGCAAAATATCTGAGGAAGCCATTTGCGGTTCTAATCCATCTGCTGTCAATGCAGAAGCTATTGTTCCGCCGGTTCCAATCATCAAAATCCGTTTCATTTTTTAGACTCCTTACACTGATTTGCTCAAAGATACTTTATTATACCGCAAGTTTCGGCTTTGAAAAAGAAACGTAAAAAATAAAAGGATTTTTTTGTTGTAATCCAAGAGGAATATTGCTACAATCATTTACAGCAAAGTCCTTTAATTTGATCCTGTGAGATCGAGAAGGGTAACAAATCGAATATATTTGATACCAGAGGTCCTTTTGCGAATAAAAAATTCACATAGGGGCATTTTTTTGTGCCCTGGAGAGGAAGTATGGTCATGGCTGTAGAGCACAAGAAGTTATTATTGGATATTGAGGAAAAACCCCCAGTAGCCAAAGGTTTATTGTTAAGTCTTCAACATATTTTTGCGATGTTTGGAGCCACTATTTTAGTCCCATTGATTTTAGGAATGCCAGTATCTGTAGCTTTGTTAGCAAGCGGGGTCGGTACGTTGATTTATCAAGTAGCAACTAAATCAAAGGTGCCTGTCTATCTAGGTTCTTCATTTGCCTATATTACTGCAATGGCAGTTGCTATCCAGCAAATGGGCGGGGATATAAGCGCTGCTCAAACAGGAGTCGTGTTAGTCGGATTATTGTATGTTATTGTTGCAGCGTTTGTAAAATTATTAGGAACTAAGTGGATCGATAAAATCTTACCGCCAATCGTCATCGGACCAATGATCATGGTGATCGGTTTAGGCTTAGCAGGATCTGCAGTCACCAATGCCGGTTTCGTAGCAGGTGGAGACTTAAGACACATTATTGTAGCTATCAGTACGTTTTTGATCACAGCTTTCGTCAATACGAAAGGAAAAGGTTTGTTTAAAATCATTCCTTTCTTGATTGGGATCATTGGAGGATACATGATAGCATTAGCTTTAGGACTGGTTGACTTCACACCTGTTTTAGAAGCAAAGTGGGTTGAAATGCCTGGATTGATCTTACCATTTGCTACGCCTTGGTTTGGAAATTATAAATTCTATCTTGGACCAGAAACACTAGCGATCTTACCAGTAGCTTTAGTCACTATTTCTGAACACATTGGAGATCACACTGTTTTAGGTAAAATTACCCATAGAGAGTTTTTAAAAGATCCGGGATTGTCCAGAACGTTGATTGGGGATGGATTCGCAACAGCTGTTTCAGCTTTTATCGGTGGTCCGGCGAATACGACGTATGGAGAAAATACCGGTGTTATTGGGATGACCAGAATAGCTTCAGTCTCTGTTATCCGCAATGCTGCTTTGATAGCGATCGGTTTAAGTTTCTTTGGGAAATTCACAGCTTTGATCTCTACAATTCCAAATGCAGTACTTGGAGGCATGTCGATCTTATTGTACGGCGTTATTGCAAGTAACGGACTAAAAGTTCTTATTGAAGAGCAAGTAGATTTTGGGAAAGTACGCAACCTGATCATTGCCAGCAGTATGATGGTTTTAGGGCTTGGCGGAGCAGTGTTGGAAATCGGAACCGTGATTTCTTTTTCAGGAACAGCTCTAAGTGCTATAGCAGGAATCCTTCTGAATTTGATCTTACCTCAAGAAAGCGAATATGTTCCAGAAGAAAGCTTGGAAACTAAAGCGTCTGAAAATATCAGCAGTGTACAAAAGTTAAAGAACACAACCGTATAAAAAACGAAATAATCCCCGCTTAAGGAGTTGTCCTTTAAGCGGGGATTATTTTTTGAATCAAGTTTCTACTATATTAAGAGTTTATTTAGAAGAATCATCATTGTCTTCTGGTGACGGAGGTACAACTGTATCGTGTGTTCCAGGACGATTGCCTCTTGTTAAATGGTCTGATTCCGCATTCCCTGTTGCTTCATCGGACGCTGATGATCCCATTGAACCGATATCTGTAGCAGGATCTACTGTTTCATCTGGTAATAGATTTTCTTCTGTATCAGCCAAGTAATTAGTATCAATAGAAGTATCGACTTCATCTTGGTAATCATAATCTTGGGAACTGTCACCCGAAAAATCGCCTTCTGATAAAGAAGGGGTTCTAGCGTTGCCTGGATTTTCGTTTGGAACATAGTGATAGCTGCGGCGTCTAGTATCCATATCATCTTCATTGTCTAAAATGGGAGGATAGCTTGTAGGTTCCTCGTCAGTCGGTTCAGACACATAATGTTCTTCATCAGCCAAAGGAGGCGTACTGTTAGAAAAATCTGTCGCACCCGCTTCCTCAGAGAAATCATCTACTAAAAGGACGATTTTTCCTTCGTCAATATCATCTTTATATGGTTCTAATACTTCTTCGTCCGCTTCGTATCCAACATCATCGCTGGAAAAAACATCTTTGATTTTATCCCAAGTTGATTCGTCTTTTTCAGCATGATCCGTGTTGATCTGAGTTTCTGCAGCGGCAGAAAAACGATCATGTGCCTCTTGATTCGCAATCAACGTCAGCAAAGTCCGATCATAACCTTGACGCACTAATTTCTCTATAGCTTCGTTAGCTTCATCGATCGTTGAATAACTTCCTTGAACAAATTTTCCCATGATTCTTTCCTCCTTGAATTTTCTGTTGAATAACTTTCCTTTTTTACTGTGACTTCAGTGTAAAGAGATTTGGAAAAAACAGCAAAAGATATGCGTTGGAAAGAAAAATAAAATTAACAAAGACTATAAATTATACGCTGTTTGCTGTTTTCTGACAAAGAGTGTTCATAATGAGGAAGGTAAAAACGTACTAAGACTTGTAGGGGGTAAAGAGTCATGCTATTATAAGAAATAAATTGCAATTTTGGGGGGAATAACTATTACATGGACAGTGATAGTATAAGGTACATTATCTTTTTAGGGCTACTCATAGCAGCATCTGGATTCTTTTCTGCTTCTGAGACAGCTTACACGTCGTTGAACCGTATGCGTTTGAAAGAGCTAGCAGAAGATGGAGACAAGAAAGCTACGTTAGCATTGTCTTTAGCAGACAACTACGATACCCTTTTATCTACTATTTTAGTAGGGAATAATATCGTAAATATTTTAGCTTCGTCTTTAGCAACTGTATTATTCGTTAAGTATTTTCCAGTAACTGGTGTTACGATCTCAACGATCGTGATGACGATCTTGGTGTTGATTTTCGGTGAGATTTCGCCAAAAAGTATTGCTAAAGAAAGACCGGAAGCATTTGCTGTAAATGTTGCTCCTTTTTTAAGGATCGTGATGGTAGTTCTGACTCCAGTCAACTTTTTCTTTAAATCGTGGAAAAAACTGTTAAATAAACTTTTCACCTTTGAGGCCAGTGAAAGTATCAGTGAAAAAGAACTGCTTTTTTTGGTAGATGAGGCTCAAAACAGTGGTGGGATCGAAAATCATGAACATCAGTTGATTCGATCAGCCATTACATTCAATGAGTTGGAAGTGCAAGACATCTTAACACCTCGTGTAGATGTTGTTGGGACAGATGTGAACAGCAGCCTGGAAGAAATAGAAACTTTGTTTTTGACAGAAGGTTACTCCAGAATAGTGTTGTATGACGACTCTATTGATAAAGTCGTCGGTGTATTACATCAAAAGGATTTTTATGCTTTTGTCAAAAAAAATGCTGATACCGAAACAAACCAGTCGATTCAATCTATTGTAAAAGATGTCATTTGGACACCGGCAAATATGAAAATTTCTAAATTGTTGAAACAATTACAGTTGGAAAAAGCTCATTTGGCAATCATCAGTGATGAATATGGCGGAACGATCGGAATAGTGACATTGGAAGATATCTTAGAAGAGTTGGTAGGCGAAATTTGGGACGAGCATGATGAAGTTACCGAAGAAGTGGTGAAGATAGATGAGTCTACTTACCGCATTGCAGCTTCTGCCAATTTAGATAAAGTGTTAAGTTTATTTGGTATTGAAGAAGAGTTTATTTCAAATACCGTGAGCGGTTTTGTAATGGAGCAAATGGGCAAGTTGCCTGATGAAGGCGATTCTTTCGTCTATCATAACCTTAAAATAACGGTCACTAAAGTACGGTTCAGAAGGATCCTTGAAACATTTGTCGAATTGATTCCTGAAACAAATGAAGAAGACTTGCTTTCTATGCCGGAATTGAGTGACCCGACCCTTTAATATCGACAAAATTTTGAAGTGCGAATTAGAACCCTGTAAGCTTGCAAAATCATTGTTTTGCTGAGTTTACAGGGTATTTTAAACAAAACGTCAACGGGTGCTTAAACAGATACGTCTTTCTTGTAGAAAGTGCAACAGAGCTTGACATCAAAGGGAAGTAATGGTAAATTGTGAGCGATACCCTACGTTTTTAAGAAAGAATAGGTGAAAAGATTTGAGTCCAAAAAAAACAGCTTTGGCTTGCTCTATTTGTGGTTCTAGAAACTACTCAGCTCGTGCAAGCGAAACAACTCGTGAAGAACGTTTAGAAGTTAAAAAATTCTGTAAATACTGTAATAAGCATACATTGCATCGTGAAACGAAATAATCAAGTGATTTAAACATAGTTTGGAGGGAATAAGGTGGGGAAAGTAAAAAACTTTTTTGGCGGTGTTCGTCAAGAAGTTCGCCAAGTGACTTGGCCAACAGGAAAAGAATTGAGAAAATACACAGTTACTGTCTTTGGAGTAGTCGTCCTATTTGCTATTTTCTTCTTTGTAGTTGATTTTGCCATCACATCATTATTAGATTTATTTATTTAAATTAGATGGAGCGGTCAAGATATAGCTAGCCTTAATACTTGACTAATGGTATAATGAGCACAATAAAGCATCACGCAGAGCCTTCCTTATATGATGGAGAAGGTTTTTTTGTGTGTTTAAAAGAAATTAAACAGGTATAATGAACTTGCCCCTAAAACCCATACAAGGAGTGTTAATAATGGAAGAATTAGAAACTGAAAAACAGTGGTATGTACTGCATACGTATTCTGGCTATGAAAACAAAGTAAAACAAAACATTGAATCTCGTGCAAACAGCATGAATATGGAAGACTACATTTATCGTGTGGTAGTTCCTGAAGAAGAAGAGCATGAAGTAAAAAATGGTAAAGAAAAAGTAAAAATGAAAAAAGTTTTCCCTGGATATGTATTAGTAGAAATGATCATGTCAGACGACTCTTGGTATGTTGTTCGTAACACTCCTGGTGTGACTGGGTTTGTTGGTTCACACGGAGCAGGAAGCAAACCAGCTCCATTATTGCCTGAAGAAGTGAAATCTATCTTACGCAGCTTGGGAATGAGCACTCGTCACCAAGAATTGGACTTCGAAATCGGTGAAACAGTAACAATCATCGAAGGAGCTTTCAATGGTATGACAGGTAAAGTTACGGAAATCGAAGAAGAGAAAGGCAAACTGAAAGTAAACGTAGAAATGTTCGGACGCGAAACAAGCACGGAACTAGAATTCGACCAAGTAGACAAACTATAGAGAGTGAGCAAGGCGTTTTGCTTAACTTATAGGCGTATAAGCAGCCTTGTGCAGCTCGTTTAAAAGAAGAGAGTGGAGCGGAGCGTTAAGGATTCCGTAGAGTTCGTTTTTTACCTTTTCATTGGGCGTTTTTCCCAATAAAAAGGTAAAAACGAACTCATAGGAAGTCTGCTCTGAGCAGCTTGTTTCAGTAGCAAACCGCAAAGCACGTGATCAGTTATGTAAAAAATAACTGATCACGTGCTTTTTTGTACTAAATAATGTTTTTGAGTTTCTTTATATAGAGTGAGGTAGTATTTGCGTTCCCTTTTTGAAAGATTTTATTTGAAAAACGTCACGCAAACCAAATCATCTTCAGCCGATCAAATTACTATTTGCTTAAAGCAAACGAAAAAGAGTTTTCTTCCAGAATGCCGCTTTCGCTGAAGCTGCGTTCTGTAAACGTTACTTGGTTCTGTTGATCGACTAAAATCACTGTTGTTCCAACTGTTCCATAATCCTTCGTCCGAATAAACACTGCCGATGCGGCTTCTTCAAACTCAATAGGAAGACCTGTGTACGGCAGATTCTCTTTCTTAGCCGTTTCTGTATCAGCAAATAAATCAAATAGTTGTTCTGTGATGTCGTTCTGACTGCCTTGTAATTGATTTAGTCCGGTCGTAACTTTTTTGACTTTAGGCCATGGTGTATCTAAAGTAGCATTGCTCAAGCCGTGGATGCCAGAAGAAACAGGTGACAAGCTGCCATCAAAGTTATTGTAATGAAGAAAATGATCTTCAAGTATATTTCCGAAGATGAGGTTGTATCCATCATATTGATCTTTAGTTTCTACTAAATAGGCAGCGTACTCTTCAACTGTTTGGTTACCAGTTAAAAAGTCTCTCACAAGAGTCCCGCGAGATGTGGAAAATGTTTTTGTTGATTCAGTATCATTCGGAGGACCAAAGGACGCTTGTCGACAGTTCGTCAGCGCAGCGAATTTCCCTTGTTTGGTGATGCCGAGCCAAGTTCCTTTTTGCATCTCATCTTGACCGGCTAATAGATCAGGATAATTTGGCCAAAAGTGTGCAGATTTAGTGGGTCTAAGATAAGCTTCGTCTCTGTTGGCGGCAAATAGAAACTTATAGGTATCATTTTGTTGGAGTTGGAATCCGATATTGCACATAGTATCCCCCTTAGCAAAAATAGTTGGTATAAACAGTATACCTTAATAGAAAAAGAGTTGACTAAAAACAGGCTTACTTTTCGTAAGCAAATTTGCCATAAAACTTTATGCTATACTAGACAAAATAAATCCAAGGGGTGAAGCGGAATGAGAGACATCATATTGATTTTATCTGAGATCATGAATCAGATACACGATATTTTAATGGTCAGAGTAGGAATAAACATGACTGATAAACAACTGCATTTCTGGGTTATAGGGTTTATTGGTTTGGCCACTTTTTTAGTTGTATTTGTTTTAGTAAAATTGATTCAATTGTTGAAGTTTCATACAACGATCTTGTCGTTTATTTTTACATTTGTAATGATGACGGTATTTGTATTTGCCATTGAGATCCAGCAAGCTGTCTCGAACAGCGGAAACATGGAATTTGCGGATGCAATAGCGGGATTATGGGGATTTATAGTTTTTTTTGCTGTTTATGCTATGGTTGCTGGTATCTTATATGGTGTGTATCGAGTGAAAAAGCCTGAACGCAAAAAAGAAAAGCTGAAAAAAGACCGCTCAACCCCAATAGTTGAAAAGAATACAGCTTATTCGCAAACTGGAATGAGTCCAAAGCAAGAAGTTAATATAGTAGAAGTGAGAAATGAAAATCCTGTTCGCACTCGAACAGAAGCTAGAAAACAAAAAGAGTCTAACCGACAAAAGTAAAGAGCAGCGATGCTTGCTGCAGGGTTTTGACAAAAAGTCTGGAAAACCGGTTGACAAGCAGTTGTAAGTGTTCTATAATTCCATGGTACGTCTAGGCGTATGTACTAATGTGGGAGGGGAAATATTAACCCCATTCAACCACACCCGGACTAAATCAAGGAGGTATGTCTCGTGGCTAAAAAAGTTGTTAACGTAGTAAAATTACAAATTCCTGCAGGTAAAGCAAGTCCTGCTCCACCCGTAGGACCAGCTCTAGGTCAAGCACAAGTAAACATCATGGGATTCTGTAAAGAATTCAATGCACGCACAGCTGATCAAGCAGGTATGATTATCCCAGTTGTAATCTCTGTATATGAAGATCGTTCATTTACATTTGTTACAAAAACACCACCAGCTGCTATTTTATTGAAAAAAGCTGCAGGTGTTGAATCAGGTTCTGGTGAACCAAATACCAAAAAAGTTGCTACTGTTTCTCGTGACCAAGTTAGAGAAATCGCTGAAACAAAAATGGAAGACTTAAACGCTGCAAACGTTGAATCTGCAATGCGTATGGTCGAAGGTACTGCACGAAGCATGGGATTTGTCGTAAAAGACTAATCTGATTCAAAGCTTCTCAGTATCTCTTCGAGGAGCTTCGCTCCTCGAAGGATAAGTGGGAGGTTTAACCGTTATAACCACAATCAAGGAGGAAAATAAACATGGCTAAAAAGAGTAAAAAATTCTTAGCTGCTTTGGAAAAAGTAGACGCTACAAAAGCTTACTCAGTTGAAGAAGCTGTAGCTTTAGTAAAAGAACTTGACTACGCTAATTTCGATGCAACTATTGAAGTTGCTTACCGTCTTGGAGTTGACCCTAAAAAAGCTGACCAACAAATTCGTGGGGCAGTTGTTCTTCCAAACGGAACTGGTAAATCACAAAAAGTTTTAGTTTTTGCTAAAGGCGAAAAAGCTGCTGAAGCAGAAGCTGCAGGAGCAGATTACGTAGGTGAATCTGATCTTGTTCAAAAAATCAATGGTGGATGGATGGACTTCGACGTTGTCGTAGCAACTCCAGACATGATGGGTGAAGTTGGACGTCTTGGACGTGTCTTAGGACCTAAAGGATTAATGCCTAACCCTAAAACAGGAACTGTTACTATGGACGTAGCTAAAGCTATCAATGAAATCAAAGCTGGTAAAGTAACTTACCGTGTGGACAAACAAAGTAATTTGCATGCTCCAATCGGAAAAGTTTCATTTGACGCTGACAAATTGATCGAAAACTTTAGAACTATCCAAGATACAGTGTTGAAAGCTAAACCTGCAACTGCTAAAGGGGTTTACATCAAAAATGTTACAATCACTTCAACATTTGGTCCTGGGGTAAAAGTTAACCCTCAATCATTCTAACAAACAAAAAACTTCTTGACCTAGGCGATAAGAATTGGTAAAATCGTCTAGGTTAAGAATAAATTGAATTATTACCGAAGACAGTAGGTGGCTTTTGCCTTAATTTCCTACCGAGGATGATATGTCGTGAATACACACTACACAATCTCTATGTCTACGGTGACATGGGATTTTTTATTTGTATAGGGCTTTTTTTAAAAGCCTTAATGGAAAATTCCCGCCAATTGATCAGGAGGTGAAATGTTAATGAGTGAAGCAGCAATCGCTAAAAAACAAGAATTAGTAGATTTAGCTACAACAAAATTCAAGGATGCTGCCGCAGTAGTAGTAGTTGACTACCGTGGATTAACAGTTGAACAAGTTACTGAATTACGTAAACAATTACGTGACTCTGGAATCGAAATGCGTGTTATCAAAAACTCTATTTTATCTCGTGCAGCTAATGCGGCTGGACTTGAAGGAATGGACGACGTATTTAAGGGACCTACAGCTATCGCTTTCAGTAATGAAGATGTTGTTGCACCAGCAAAAATTATTGCTAATTTTGCTAAAGAAGCAGAAGCTTTAGAAATCAAAGGTGGAGTTATCAGTGGTAAAGTTTCTTCAGTAGAAGAAATCAACACACTTGCAACACTACCAGACCACAACGGTTTACTTTCTATGTTGCTATCTGTACTTCAAGCACCAATCCGCAATACTGCACTTGCAGTCAAAGCTGTTGCAGAACAAAAAGAAGAAGTTGCTTAAACCAAAGCGCTACTCTTTTAACGAACAAACATGCAAGCTGATAAAAAACTAAAACATTATAAATGGAGGAACTAACAATGGCATTAAACATTGAACAAATCGTTGCTGATTTGAAAGAATCAACAATTTTAGAATTAAACGACTTAGTAAAAGCAATTGAAGAAGAATTTGGCGTAACTGCTGCTGCTCCTGTAGCTGCTGCTGGTGGAGCTGGAGAAGCTGCTGCTGCAGAACAAACTGAATTTACAGTTGAATTAACATCTGCTGGATCTGCTAAAATCAAAGTTATCAAAGCTGTTCGTGAAGCTACTGGCTTAGGCTTGAAAGAAGCTAAAGCATTAGTTGACGAAGCTCCAAAAGCAATCAAAGAAGGCGTATCTAAAGAAGACGCTGAAGCATTGAAAGAAGCTATCGAAGCTGCTGGTGGATCTGTAGAAGTTAAATAATTATTTTTTAAAATAATTATTACCCTTTACAATCAATAAAAAGGCACGAGTCATTGCGACTCTTGCCTTTTTTATTTGCCCACTTTTGAGTATAATTAAATAAGAGAGTACAGCAAACCGCTTAGAAGACCGTGGAGTTCATCTATTCCCGTTTACTTGGGTGTTTTTCCCAAGAAAAAGGGAATAGTGAAATCATAGGGCTTCTGGTTTGCGGAACTCGTCTAAGAAGAGAGTGCAGCAAAGCGTTTAGAAGACCGTGGAGTTCATCTATTCCCGTTTACTTGGGTGTTTTTCCTAAGAAAAAGGGAATAGTGAAATCATAGGGCTTCTGGTTTGCGGAACTCGTCTAAATAAGAGAGTGTAGCATGGCGTTCAGCTTACTGGATATAAGAAGGATTTGACCAGTTAGCTGCTTTTCCTAACAGGTCGAATACGACTTATAGCTATGTAAGCTGCCATGTGCAGCTCGTTTAGGAAAAGAGCGGAGCAAACAGCCCAACTAACTTAATGAATAGGTTTTTTTATATTTCTACCGCTAATTAAAATAGATAGAACGTATAAGTAAGGAGTGAACAACCATGTCAGATCATTATTATACAAGCAATCCGCATGCGAAAAGCGAGGTCGTTTCTTGGGAGTATACACTAAGAGGAAATGAATTCCATTTTACAACAGACTCAGGAGTGTTTTCTAAAGCGACAGTTGATTTCGGGTCACGCTTGTTGATTGAAACAGTCGACTTTAATGAATTGCCAGAAGGAGATTTATTAGATGTAGGTTGCGGATATGGACCGATGGGGTTAGCTTTAGCGAAAGAAGATCCAAAGCGCATCGTTGAAATGGTAGACGTAAATGAAAGAGCAATTGGATTAGCGCAACAAAACGCTCAAAAAAACAATATTTCTAATGTTCTTATTCATACCTCTAATATTTACGAAGAAGTAAAAGGGACAGAATTGGCAGCTGTTTTTAGCAATCCGCCAATTCGCGCTGGAAAAAAAGTGGTGCACGAAATTCTGACCGGTTCATTTGAAAAGTTGAAAGTCGGTGGCATGTTAATGGTTGTCATCCAAAAAAAACAAGGTGCTCCGAGTGCGATGAACAAGATGGAAAAAACTTTTGGCAATGCTGAAGTGGTCACGAAAGATAAAGGGTATTGGATTATTAAAAGCGTGAAAGAATAAAAACATCTGTCCTTTGAGTGGAGATTTTATACTGCAAGAAGGATGGCTGTTTTTTTAGTGTGCAAACGGTGACGATTGTACACTAATTAGACAAAATATAGAATGAAAATAGGGTTGACTATTTAGGTAAATAAGAGTAAAATCAATAGATGCAGTAGTATCTAAAAAAATAGGCTGTTGATTTGAAATATTGTCCAAATCAATGGGTTATGTATGCAAAACAAAAGAAAAGGTGCTTTTTTGAAAAAAGTTACGGATCTTTTGGTTTTTTTTTGCCTAAAAACAGGGTGGGAATCGTCTTTTTTAGTAAATTTTGCATTTGTAACACAAATGTAATATAAGACGGCATATAAGAAGATACGAATAATCTTTTTTAAGGGGTGAACAGGTTGGCAGGCCACTTAGTAAATTACGGTAAACACCGTACACGTAGAAGTTATGCACGTATCAATGAAGTTTTAGAACTGCCGAATCTGATTGAAATTCAATCAGACTCATATCAATGGTTCTTAGATGAAGGATTACGTGAAATGTTTAAAGACATTTCACCGATCGAAGACTTCGCAGGAAACTTATCACTAGAGTTCTTGGATTACACATTACAAGAACCAAAATACACTGTTTCAGAAGCTCGTGCTCATGACGCAAATTATTCCGCACCTATATATGTAAAATTACGATTGATCAACAAAGAAACTGGGGAAGTAAAAGACCAAGAAGTATTCTTTGGTGATTTCCCATTAATGACTGAAATGGGTACGTTCATTATCAATGGAGCTGAACGTGTTATCGTTTCTCAATTGGTTCGCTCACCAGGTGTTTATTTCAACTTGAAAGTTGATAAAAACGGCCGTGAAAGTTTCGGTTCTACATTGATCCCTAACCGTGGGGCATGGTTGGAATTTGAAACTGATGCTAAAAACATTACGTATGTACGTATTGACCGTACGCGTAAGATTCCGTTGAGTGTACTTGTTCGTGCGTTAGGATTCGGTTCTGATGATCAAATCTTAGACATTTTTGGTTCAAACGAATCATTGAACTTAACGTTAGAAAAAGATATTCATAAAAATGCGAGCGACTCTCGTACTGAAGAAGCCCTTAAAGATGTTTATGAGCGACTACGTCCAGGTGAGCCGAAAACAGCTGACAGCTCAAGAAGCTTACTAACAGCTCGTTTCTTTGATCCAAAACGTTATGACTTGGCAGCAGTAGGTCGTTACAAAGTAAATAAAAAATTAAGTTTGAAAACTCGTTTGTTCAACCAAACAGTAGCAGAAACATTGATTGATTCTGAAACAGGAGAAATCATTGTAGAAGCAGGTACGTTATTAGACCGCGACCAAATGAACAAATTGGAAGAGCACTTAGATAATGGATTGAACAATGTTACTTTCTATCCAAGTGAAGATGGTGTAGTTCCAGAACCTATCACATTGCAAATCGTAAAAGTTTATTCTAAAGAAGATTCTGAACGTGTTGTAAACGTGATTGGTAACGGAAATGTTTCAGAGGACCACAAACATGTTACTCCTGCGGATATTCTTGCTGCAATGAGCTACTTCTTCAACTTGCAAGAAGGCATCGGCAACGTAGACGATATTGACCACTTAGGTAACCGTCGTATTCGTTCAGTAGGTGAATTGCTGCAAAATCAATACCGTATTGGTTTGTCTCGTATGGAACGTGTGGTTCGTGAACGTATGTCTATCCAAGATATGTCTACTGTTACACCACAACAATTAATCAATATTCGTCCAGTTGTAGCATCAATCAAAGAATTCTTTGGTTCTTCTCAATTGTCTCAATTCATGGACCAAACAAACCCATTAGGAGAATTGACGCACAAACGTCGTTTATCTGCCTTAGGGCCCGGCGGTTTGACAAGAGATCGTGCTGGATACGAAGTTCGTGACGTTCACTATTCTCATTATGGCCGTATGTGTCCTATCGAGACTCCTGAAGGTCCTAACATCGGATTGATCAACAGTTTATCTAGTTTTGCTAAGGTAAACAAATTCGGTTTCATCGAAACACCGTACCGTCGTGTTGATCGTGAAACTGGAAAAGTAACAGAGCACATTGATTATTTAACAGCTGACGAAGAAGATAATTACGTTATCGCCCAAGCCAATGCTTTGTTAAATGAAGATGGTACATTTACGAATGATATCGTTCTGGCTCGTTACAAAGACGAAAACTTGGAGATGTCTGTGTCTCGCGTAGACTATATGGACGTTTCTCCTAAACAAGTAGTTGCTGTTGCGACAGCTTGTATTCCTTTCTTGGAAAACGATGACTCCAACCGTGCCTTGATGGGTGCCAACATGCAGCGTCAAGCTGTACCGTTGATCAAACCAGATGCTCCTCTAGTAGGAACTGGTATGGAACACGTAACAGCAAGAGACTCTGGAGCAGCTATGATTTGTAAAAACGACGGGATCGTTGAGTATGTAGATGCTGATCAAATCCGCGTTCGTCGCGACAATGGCGCTTTAGACAAATATTCTATTATCAAATTCCAACGTTCTAACTCAGGTACTTCTTATAACCAAAATCCGATCGTTGCTAAAGGCGACCGTGTAGATAAAGGTGAAATTTTAGCAGATGGTCCATCAATGGATCAAGGCGAAATGGCACTTGGTCAAAACCCGGTAGTTGCTTTCATGACTTACGATGGATACAACTTTGAGGATGCTATCATTATGAGTGAGCGTTTAGTAAAAGACGACGTTTATACTTCGATCCATATTGAAGAATATGAATCAGAAGCTCGTGATACAAAACTTGGACCTGAAGAAATTACTCGTGAACTTCCAAACGTCGGTGATGACGCTTTGAGAAACTTGAACGAAATGGGTATTATCCGTATCGGTGCTGAAGTAAAAGATGGCGACTTATTAGTAGGTAAAGTGACTCCTAAAGGGGTAACTGAATTATCTGCTGAAGAACGCTTGCTGCATGCGATTTTTGGAGAAAAAGCCCGTGAAGTTAGAGATACTTCATTACGCGTACCTCATGGTGGCGGCGGAATCGTTCATGACGTTAAGATCTTTACTCGTGAAGCCGGCGATGAATTATCACCAGGTGTAAATATGTTAGTTCGTGTTTATATCGTTCAAAAACGTAAAATCAACGTTGGGGATAAAATGGCTGGGCGTCATGGTAACAAAGGGGTAGTTTCTCTGATCTTACCTGAAGAAGATATGCCGTTCTTACCAGATGGTACACCAGTTGATATCATGTTGAATCCACTAGGGGTTCCTTCTCGTATGAACATTGGACAAGTATTCGAAACACATATGGGTATGGCTGCTCGTCGTTTAGGTATTCGTATCGCAACTCCAGTATTTGATGGAGTTCGTGAAGAAGACTTGTGGGCTACTGTTAAAGAAGCCGGTATGGCAGCAGATGCTAAGACAGTATTGTATGATGGACGTACAGGTGAACCATTTGATAACCGCGTAACCGTTGGGGTTATGTACATGATCAAATTGGCTCACATGGTTGACGACAAATTACATGCTCGTTCTACTGGACCATACTCTCTTGTTACACAACAACCATTGGGTGGTAAAGCTCAATTCGGTGGACAACGTTTTGGTGAGATGGAAGTTTGGGCTCTTGAAGCTTATGGAGCTGCTTATACTTTACAAGAAATCTTAACGTACAAATCCGATGATGTTGTTGGACGTGTGAAAACTTATGAAGCAATCGTTAAAGGCGAACCGATTCCGACTCCTGGTGTTCCTGAATCTTTCCGTGTATTAGTTAAAGAGTTGCAATCTCTTGGATTAGACATGAAAGTATTGAACGCAAAAGATGAAGAAATTGAATTACGCGATATGGACGATGACGATGATATCGGTACTGTTGATGCATTGAGCAAATATGCTGAAGAACAAGAAAGAGTTAGACAAGAACAAGAAACTGAATAAATGCTGAAAAGAGTTGGTTTCAAAGCCGAGACCAACTCTGCATCTTATTCATTAAGTACGAAACAATCCGAGCAGTTAGGGCAGCTCAACAAATAAAGGGAGGTTGGCCCCTTGATAGACGTTAATAATTTTGAAAGTATGCAAATAGGTTTGGCTTCTTCTGATAAAATCCGCAGTTGGTCTTATGGTGAA
This sequence comes from Desemzia sp. AGC72, assembly GCF_057334175.1. Lineage (NCBI taxonomy): Bacteria > Bacillati > Bacillota > Bacilli > Lactobacillales > Carnobacteriaceae > Desemzia > Desemzia sp. AGC72. The sequence goes on along the minus strand of NZ_JBHFIG010000016.1, from coordinate 65,962 downwards.
GTTAAAAAACCGGAAACAATCAATTACCGGACGCTGAAACCTGAACGTGATGGTTTATTCTGCGAGCGCATCTTCGGCCCATCTAAAGACTGGGAATGTGCCTGTGGTAAATACAAACGTATCCGTTATAAAGGAATCGTTTGTGACCGTTGTGGTGTTGAAGTTACTCGTTCAAAAGTACGTCGTGAACGTATGGGACACATCGAATTAGCAGCACCAGTAACACATATTTGGTACTTTAAAGGTATCCCAAGCAGAATGGGTCTTGTTTTAGACATGAGTCCTCGTGCTCTAGAAGAAATCATTTATTTTGCTTCTTATGTTGTTATTGAAGCGGGTAATACACCGCTTGAAAAGAAACAATTGCTGACTGAAAGAGAATATCGTGAAAAACGTGCTCAATACGGTAATGAATTCAAAGCCGGTATGGGTGCTGAAGCAATCAAACAATTGTTAGATGATGTAAAGCTAGAAAAAGAAGTTGCTGAATTAAAAGAAGAATTAAATACTGCGACTGGACAAAAGAGAACTCGTGCTATCCGTCGTCTGGATATTATGGAAGCTTTCAGTTTATCTGGTAACGATCCTACGTGGATGGTAATGGACGTTGTTCCAGTTATTCCGCCAGAAATTCGCCCAATGGTTCAATTAGAAGGTGGACGCTTTGCAACAAGTGACTTGAATGACTTGTACCGCCGAGTAATCAACCGTAACAACCGTTTGAAACGTTTATTAGACTTAAACGCGCCAAACATCATTGTTCAAAATGAGAAACGTATGCTTCAAGAAGCAGTAGATGCGTTGATCGATAATGGTCGTCGTGGCCGTCCAGTAACTGGACCAGGTAACCGTCCATTGAAATCACTTTCTCACATGTTGAAAGGGAAACAAGGTCGTTTCCGTCAAAACTTGCTGGGTAAACGTGTTGACTATTCAGGTCGTTCAGTTATCGTTGTTGGTCCAACATTAAAAATGTACCAATGTGGATTGCCGAAAGAAATGGCTGTTGAATTATTCAAACCTTTCGTTATGAGAGAATTAGTTGAACGCGGAATCGCAAACAACATCAAAAATGCTAAACGTAAAATCGAACGTCAAGATGAAGACATTTGGGATGTATTGGAAGAAGTTATTCGTGAACATCCAGTTCTATTGAACCGCGCACCGACACTTCATAGATTAGGTATTCAAGCATTTGAACCAATCTTGGTCGAAGGTAAAGCGATTCGTCTGCATCCATTAGTATGTGAAGCTTATAACGCCGATTTTGATGGGGACCAAATGGCTGTCCATGTTCCATTAAGCGACGCTGCTCAAGCTGAAGCACGTATTTTGATGTTAGGTGCACAAAACATCTTGAACCCTAAAGATGGTAAGCCAGTTGTTACTCCTTCTCAAGATATGGTTTTAGGTAACTACTACTTGACGATGGAAGAAGAAGGTCGTGAAGGCGAAGGAATGGTGTTCAGCAGTATCGAAGAAGCTGAAATAGCATATCAACAAGGATATGTTCACTTGCACTCTAGAGTGGGTATCCAAGTTTCAGATATTAAAAACAAACCATTTACCGAATGGCAACGCGATAAAGTATTGATTACCACTGTTGGTAAATTGATTTTTAACCAAATCATGCCTGTAGAATTCCCTTACTTGAACGAACCAACACAAGTAAACTTAGAAGTGCAAACACCAGATAAATACTTCGTTGAATATGGAACAGACATTCCAGCATTTATCGCTGAACAAGAGTTAGTTAAACCGTTCAAGAAGAAAAATCTTGGAAACATCATTGCTGAAGTATTCAAACGATTCAAAGTCGCTGAAACTTCAAAAATGTTGGACAGAATGAAAAACTTGGGATACAAACATTCAACAAAATCTGGTATTACAGTAGGTATCGCCGATATCGCTGTATTAAAAGAAAAAGAAGAAATTTTAGATGACGCTCACAAACAAGTTGAGAAAGTTACTAAACAGTTCCGTCGTGGTTTGATCACTGACGAAGAACGCTACACTAAAGTTATTGATATCTGGAATGCTGCTAAAGACACTATCCAACAAAAATTAATGGAAGTGTTGGACGACAGAAACCCTATCTTTATGATGAGTGACTCTGGAGCCCGTGGTAACATCTCCAACTTTACTCAGTTAGCTGGTATGCGTGGATTGATGGCTGCTCCGAACGGACAAATCATGGAATTACCGATCACTTCAAACTTCCGTGAAGGTCTAAGCGTTATGGAAATGTTTATCTCTACCCATGGGGCTCGTAAAGGTATGACCGATACAGCCTTGAAGACAGCCGACTCTGGTTACTTGACTCGTCGTTTAGTTGACGTTGCTCAAGATGTTATTATTCGTGAAACTGATTGTCATACTGACCGTGGTTTAGTTGTTCGCGCTATTGTGAACGGCAACGAAGTTATCGAACCTCTTGAAGAACGTTTGATTGGTCGTTACACGAACAAATCTGTTATTCACCCTGAAACTGGTGAAGTGATTGTTGGTAGAAACGAATTGATCACAGAACCATTATCAAAAGTTATTTTAGATGCTGGTATCAAAGAAGTAACGATCCGTTCTGCATTTACGTGTAACACTCCTCACGGGGTATGTAAATTCTGTTATGGACGCAACTTGGCTACTGGTAGCGAAGTTGAAGTTGGAGAAGCAGTTGGAACAATCGCCGCTCAATCAATCGGTGAGCCGGGTACTCAGTTAACAATGCGTACTTTCCATACTGGTGGGGTTGCCGGAGACGATATTACTCAAGGTCTTCCTCGTATCCAAGAGATCTTCGAAGCTCGTCATCCAAAAGGACGTGCTACTATTACTGAAGTTACCGGTGAAGTTGTCTCTATTGAAGACAAACAAGCTGAGCGTATTAAAGAAGTAACGATCAAAGGTGCAACAGATACACGTACCTACACTGTTCCTTACACTTCTCGTATGCAAATAGCTGAAGGGGATATCGTTCAACGCGGACAAGCCTTGATTCAAGGTTCTATTGATCCGAAAGAATTGATCGACATTAGTGATGTGTTGACGGTCGAAAACTATATGTTAGCCGAAGTTCAAAAAGTATACCGTATGCAAGGGGTAGAAATTGGGGACAAACATATCGAAGTTATGGTTCGTCAAATGTTGCGTAAAGTTCGAGTTCTTGACCCAGGTGATACTGATTTATTGCCAGGTGCTAAGATCGATATCGCTGAATTTACTGAGAAAAACAAAGCAGTCTTAACGACTGGCGGTCTGCCAGCTACAAGTCGTCCTGTATTGCTTGGAATAACAAAAGCATCACTTGAAACAAATAGTTTCTTGTCTGCTGCATCATTCCAAGAAACAACTCGCGTCTTGACAGATGCTGCTATCCGCGGTAAACGTGACCCATTATTAGGATTGAAAGAAAATGTTATCATCGGTAAGATTATTCCAGCTGGTACAGGAATGCGCAAATACCGTAAGATGGATCCTAAAGGAATTGGCGTTGTAAGCGAAAATGTTTACAGTATCAATGATTTAGAAACAGAAACTCCTACAGAATTTTAATGGATCATAAAAAGCCAAGCGACTAGACTTTATGTCTAGCTGCTTGGCTTTTTTGCTTTATATCAAAAAGTTATAGGGACTTGAATCGATGTATTTTTGTAATAGTTTAAAAAAATGTACTATTCGCAGGAATTATATTTGTTAAAAAAGAGAAAGATCAAGTGATTGACTGGCTTCGATGGAAAGTCTCGCGGTAATACTCTTCAATCAGAACAGCGGTTTCTTCAATGGAGCGATTTTCAACATCAATCGTCAAAATTTCTAAGCGGTCGAATAAGTCAACAGCAGCAGCTAATTCTTGTTTGATTCGAGCTTCATCGGCATATAAACTATTTTTTTGCAGACCTAAAGAGGCTAAGCGAGCTTGTCGAACTTTTGATAAAGTGCTGGATGTTGTAGTCAGCCCGATGATTTTTTCGGATGGAACTTTAAACAGTTCTTCAGGGATTTGAGCTTCTGGAATAATCGGTATATTGACGACTTTATATCCAAGGTTTGCTAAGTATAGACTTAAAGGCGTTTTAGAAGTTCTGGAGACGCCTAATAAAATAATATCGGCTTTTAGAATACCCCGAGGTTCTTTACCATCGTCGTAACGAACAGCGAATTCCATAGCCGAAACTCTATTGAAGTAACTTGCATTTAATTTATGCAACGCACCTGGCTGTTGAATCGAACTGGTTTCGAAATGTTCCTCCATCGATTTCGTCAAAGGAGACATCAAATCAACATGATATAAAGCTGATTTTTCTGAGAAACGCTCAACATACTTGATCAGTTCTTTATTGACTAAGGTCGTAACAATCAATGCACGTTCTTTTTCAGCATCAATTAAAATGTCTTCTATTTGATCTATTTCAGTTATAAAGGGGAAGCGCTTTAATTCAGCAGTATCTAAATTAGGAAACTGAGCTAAAACTGCTGAAGTAAGAGTTTTAGCTGTTCCGCCAACGGAATCAGAAATAATGTAAATGGGTTTGGTAGAGTTTTCCATGATTTATATCTCCTTTAAATCTTTAGTAGCATCATTACCTGTGTGAATGAAATGATGCAGAATACGTGTTTTAGTCACTTTACCTACTACACGGTTAGAATCTGCTGACTCTAAAACTGGTAAAGAATCCACCTGATGTTGCATCAGTAAATTACCTGCTTCTAAAATGGTCCATTCAGGTGTGATCGTGAAAATATTCGGCATCCGAGTCATAATCATTGCCACAGGAGTTTTTTCTGCTTGGGCATTGCCAATCATAAAACGTAAAAAATCTTTTCTTGAAATCACACCTAATAATTCTTGATTCTCATTTTTAACATACAACGACCCTACATCATACATGAACAGATTGGTTGCTGCATCGTATATTGAAAGATCTGGGGTGACCATTATAGGTGGTAACATGACTTCTTTTACAGAAACTTCGTACATTTTTTCGAAAAGCAACGGTTTAAGACTTTGTCCACTGTAAAAATATCCAACTTTTGGACGGGCATCGAGTATTCCTGTCATCGTTAATACGGAAAAATCGCTTCTCAAAGTAGCTCTGCTCAAACCCAGGTGTTGTGCAATTTTATCTCCGCTGACTGGTTCGTTTTCTTTTACGATTTCAATGATTTTTAATTGTCTTTCAGTTAGTTTCATCAGTATGTCCCTCATTTATTAAGATGATTTTATTATATATAACACACTATTCAAAATCAATACTTGAAATAAAGTACTTGACTACGTAATGTGTTACACTATATAATCTTTTTAAGTTATATGTGATACACTAATAGGGGGTTATGAGGATGTACTTACAAACTGAAGCAACTAAATGGGTTTATTTATTTTCTGAAGGCAGCAAAGAAATGACCGGACTTCTTGGTGGAAAAGGAGCTAACTTAGCAGAGATGTCTCGTTTAGGGATGCCTGTACCTAATGGCTTCATTATCACAACAGAAGCATGCTTAGATTACTTAGAAAAAAAAGCGCTGAGTTTTTCGTTGAAAGAACAGATAGAACAACAAATAGACATGCTTGAGAGGGTTACGCAGAAAAAGCTGGACGATCCAAAACGACCGCTATTAGTTTCTATCCGGAGCGGTGCACGTTTTTCTATGCCTGGCATGATGGATACGATTTTAAATTTAGGTATGAATGATCAAGTTGTAGAAGTAGTAGCTGGTGTGACGAATAATGCGGGATTTGCTTACGACTGCTATAGAAGACTGATTCAAATGTATGGGGATGTAGTCAAAGGAGTCGATAAAAACTATTTTGAAACAGTCTTAACCCATTATAAGAACCAAAAAAATTATCTGATGGACACGGAATTGATGGATGAGGATTGGAAAGAAATTACTCGCCAGTTCAAAGAAGTTTACTATAGTCATTTAGGAGAGGGATTTCCACAAGATCCTAAGGAGCAATTATATGGAGCGGTAGAGGCTGTTTTTCATTCTTGGAATAATCCAAGAGCCAAAATATATCGCAAAATGAATGGAATCTCAGATGACTTGGGTACTGCAGTAACAGTACAAGAAATGGTTTTCGGAAATACAGGTATGAAAAGCGGTACAGGTGTAGCCTTTACTCGTAACCCTTCTACTGGCGAAGCTGGATTGTTTGGAGAATTTCTAATGAATGCTCAAGGAGAAGACGTGGTAGCTGGAATTAGAACTCCAAAAGAGATCTCTGAATTGAAACAGATCATGCCTGAGACATATGACCAATTCACAGAGATAGCAGAAAAGTTGGAAAAGCATTATGAAGATATGCAAGATATTGAATTTACGATTGAGAACGGCAAATTATTCATTCTGCAAACACGAAATGGCAAGCGCACCTCTAAAGCAGCTGTAGAAATCGTGTTAGATCTAGTGGAAGAAGGAGTTATCTCTAAAGAAGAAGGGCTGATGCGTTTAACGCCATCAATGATGGATCAGTTGTTACATCCCACATTTGTAGCGAGTGAGTTGGCGAAATATAGTCCGTTAGTCCAAGGATTGCCGGCTAGTCCAGGATCTGCTAGCGGGAAAGTATATTTTACCGCTGAAGCTGCAAAAGAGGCTAATGCTGCTGGGGATAAGACGATTTTGCTTCGAAATGAAACATCACCTGAAGACATTGAAGGAATGGCTATAAGTGAAGCAATCGTTACAGCTAGAGGCGGAATGACCTCTCATGCAGCTGTAGTGGCTCGAGGTATGGGAGCTTGTTGTGTAGTAGGATGCGACCAACTCGTGATCGATGAGCAGCAAAGAAAAGCTTATACCAATGGGCAAGAAATACTAGAAGGCACATTGATCTCTGTTAACGGATCGACTGGTAAGGTGTATTTAGGAGAAATTGCAAAAGAAAACCACGGAGGCGGCTCTAGCACATTGAGCAAAATTGTACAATGGTGTAAAGAATTAAGCGATGTTCGGGTTAAGGCCAACGCAGAAACAGGTAAAGAAATCGCAGCTTCTTTAGAATTAGGAGGTGAAGGGATGGGATTAGTCCGTACGGAGCACATGTTCTTCGGCGAAAAACGAATCTTAGAGATGAGGAAAATGATTTTAGAAGACGACAAACAGGCTAAAATCAAGGCTTTAACTAACCTGAAAGAATTTCAAAAGGAAGATTTTAAAACCATTTTTTCTCTAGCGAATGGTAAATCGGCTATCATTCGTTTATTGGATCCGCCTTTGCATGAATTTTTACCAAATGAAATAGAGATACCAACCGTGGCAGAAGTGTTAGGCATTTCAGTAGAAGATCTGCAATATAGAATAGAAGGATTAGCTGAGAATAATCCCATGCTTGGTCATCGAGGATGTCGTTTAGCAGTGACTGATCCAGAAATCTATGAGATGCAAGTAGAAGCCATTATGGAGGCAGCGATCGAAGTTGGAGAAGAAAAAGGAATTGAAGTAGTACCGGAGATCATGATTCCTTTGGTATCTATCGAAAAAGAACTGGCACTCATAAAAGAGGCTCTTGTTCGAAAAAGTGAAACAATATTTGAAAAAATGCGTAAAAGAGTTTCTTATCAAATCGGAACGATGATCGAAACACCACGAGCTTGCTTAATTGCAGATAAAATAGCGGAGCAAGTAGATTTTATCAGTTTTGGAACAAACGATCTGACTCAATTGACTTATGGATTTTCTAGAGATGATATTGGGAAGTTTGTTCAAGATTACGAACAAAAAAATATCATGCCAAGTGATCCATTCCAACATATTGATGTAGATGGTGTAGGAGTGCTCTTACATGAAGCTATTCAAAAAATCAAAGCAACAAGCAAAAAAGTTTCTATCGGTATTTGTGGTGAAGTAGGTGGGGATTCAGAATCGATCCAATTTTTATTGAAGGAAGGGGTCGATTATGTTTCTTGTTCGCCTTATAGAATCCCTGCAGCACTACTGACAATTGCTCAACAACGAATCAAAGGAATATAGTGATGATAGGTTAATCAATAAAGTCTGCAGAAGGATTTCACTGCAGACTTTATTGATGTTTAGGGCCGTGAATTTTATTAGTTTAAGAAGAGTAAATAAAATCAGTTGAGATTTTTATTAGATATAGTAATAATAGAGAAGAAAGCATATGTAACGAACGTTGTTTTCGTGTTACGGAACGTATAGAAAAACTTCAATCAGGAGGCGGATTTATTTGACAGAAAAACAAATATTACCAAATATTCAGACTAAATTATTTATTGACGGAAACTGGGTTGATGGATCGAGAGAGAAACGTGCAGTGATCAACCCTGCTACAGGAGAAGAATTAGTGCGAGTTTCTCAAGGCGGGAAAGAAGAAGTACACCAAGCTATAGAAGCAGCGAAAAAAGCTTTTCCGATCTGGTCAGGAAGGGAATTGAAGGAACGAGTAGCCATCATGCACAAAATGGCAGATTTGGTAGAAGAAAATACAGATCGTTTGGCGTTGATCATGACGTTGGAACAAGGAAAGCCGTTTAAAGAAGCAAAAGGCGAAATCAAAACCAATGTAGACAATCTGCATTGGAATGCTGAAGAAGCTCGACGCGTTTATGGGGAAACGATACCTGCGCCGAACAACCATAAATATGAAGTGAAAAAGCAACCTATTGGAGTAGTTGGAGCCATCACACCATGGAACTTCCCATCCAATATGATCGTGCGTAAAATTTCTCCAGCAATCGCTGCTGGATGTACCATCGTATTGAAGCCGGCTGGAAATACTCCATTATCGGCAATTGCTTTGTTTGAACTATTTGAAAAAGCTGGACTGCCAAAAGGTGTAGTCAATTTAGTGATGGGACGTGCAAGCGACATCGGAGAAGTTTTTGCAGAAAGTAAAGATGTACGTAAATTAACGTTTACCGGTTCTACTGAAGTCGGTCAAATGCTGTATGAACAGTCGGGCAAGACACTGAAAAAAATGTCTCTGGAATTAGGCGGACATGCTCCTTTTATCGTCTTCAAGGATGCTCCTATCCAGCAAACAGTTGATACACTTGTAGCCATGAAGTTCAGAAATAATGGGCAAGCTTGTACTGCACCTAATCGGATTTTTGTTGAAGAGGCAATAAAAAAAGAATTTACTGAAAAATTAGTAGAAGCTGTTGGCAAAATAACTGTCGGAAATGGATTGGAAGATGTCATGGTTGGACCTCTTATCAATGATGATGCCAGAGAAACCATTGATGCACAAATTGCAGATGCAAAAGAAAAGGGTGCTGAGGTGTTGATCGGTGGTGGACGATTAAATGAAGGAGAATACGAAAAAGGTTTCTTCTATCAACCAACTGTATTGGACAAAGTGACAACAGAAATGGATATATTCTATAATGAGACATTTGGTCCAGTGATTCCTTTAATTGGCTTTACGAACGAAGAAGAAGTCATTGAGCAGGCAAACGATTCAGTATTTGGATTAGCTTCTTATGTATTTACAAAAGATATGCGTATTGCTGAAAAAGTCAGCACAGCATTGGAATACGGGATGGTAGGTGTAAATAATACTGGGGTATCTCAGTCTGAAGCTCCTTTCGGCGGTGTGAAATACTCAGGATTAGGTCGCGAAAACGGCAGATATGGAGTAGAAGAGTTTATGGAAGTGAAATTCGTTCATACTACTTATTTTATGGAAGACTAAAGTTGGGCAGTGTATTTAAACAAAGAGAGGGATAACCTCTCTTTGTTTTTTGTCTATTGGATGAACAAAAACAAATGCAGCCACTCATAGAAAGCCGGACCTACTAAGTAAGCAAGAAAAGCACCAGTGAAAATAAAAGGAGCAAAAGGGATGGCTTGCTGCGGATTAGTTTTTTTAACAAGCAGTAACGGAACCTGCACTGCAAAAACCAGCAGACAAGCTAACAACAGGGCTAACACACAGGTCTGGTATCCTAAAAGAAAACCCAAAATGCCGTAACATTTCACGTCGCCTCCGCCAATACTGTTTGGAAGACGTTGATAGAAAAGATAGAACAAAAGAAAGAACATGATACCGGTTGCCGAATAGAATAAAATGTCTTCCATGCCATTAAGAAGATGTGCACCAAAAACGGCAACTGCAAACCATAGCATGATTCGGTCGGGCAGAATTTGATAAGTAAGATCAGAAACAGAAAAAACGATTCCGAACGTGAGCAAGATAACTAAAGTAGCTAAGTCAAATATATGATGGTCAGCATACAAATATATAAGACAAAATGAAGCGGCTGACACCAGTTCAATAGTAGGGTAAAGAAGAGAAATGTGCTGATGGCAGTGACGGCATTTACCCTTTTGATGCAAAATAGAGAAGACCGGGATCAATTCCTTACCAGCTAATACATGATGACAATTAGGGCAAGCTGAACGGTTAAAAAGCAATGGCTGGTTCAAAGGGACACGTAAGCCGACTACCGTTAAAAAAGAGCCCCATACAAATCCGTAAACGCATAAAATCAATAGATAGACTACTTGCATATGTATCTCCTGCCTTCGTTTTTTGTCACTATTACTATACGAATAAAGCGGACAAAACTGTTTTAAAATTTTAAGAAAAAAAAGAAGAAAAAACTTTTAGGGTTTGTTGACAAAAAAAAATAGACGTGGTATTATTCATAAGGTGCTTTTGTACGCAGATTCCTGTAAACCAGTCGTTCTGACTGTTGCAAAGGCGTATATCCATATTGTCCAGAAGTTGCGTCACGCAGCGTATATTTTTTTAGAAATAAAAGAAACGCCTGGATGTGTGGGATTAGATTTTAATAACCGGAAGGGAGGAAACAAAAAATGCCAACAATTAACCAATTGGTCCGCAAACCTCGTAAATCAAAAATTGAAAAGTCTGAGTCTCCTGCTTTAAACAAAGGGTATAACAGTAAACAGAAAAAACAAACTACTGTATTCTCTCCACAAAAACGTGGTGTATGTACTCGTGTAGGAACTATGACTCCTAAAAAACCTAACTCTGCTTTACGTAAATATGCTCGTGTTCGTTTATCTAACTTGATCGAAGTTACAGCATACATTCCAGGTGAAGGTCACAACTTACAAGAACATAGTGTGGTACTTCTTCGTGGAGGCCGTGTTAAAGACTTGCCAGGGGTACGTTACCACATCGTTCGTGGTGCTTTAGATACAGCTGGTGTTACTGATCGTAAACAAGGTCGTTCTAAATACGGTACTAAAAAACCTAAATAAATCTCGTGTTAAAAAACACAAAAAACTAAACATATTTGAAAGGAGGAATTTGAATGCCTCGTAAAGGTCCTATCGCAAAACGTGAAGTGTTGCCAGATCCAATTTACAATTCAAAATTGGTTACTCGTTTGATCAACCGTTTAATGGTTGATGGAAAACGTGGTAAAGCTGCAACTATTCTTTATAACGCATTTGATACAATCAAAGAATCTACTGGAAATGATCCAATGGAAGTCTTTGAAGAAGCAATGAAAAATATTATGCCAGTTCTTGAAGTTAAAGCTCGCCGTGTTGGGGGTTCTAACTACCAAGTGCCTATCGAAGTTCGTCCAGAACGTCGTTCAGCGCTTGCACTACGTTGGTTAGTAAGCTATTCTCGTCTACGTGGAGAAGATACTATGGATCTTCGTTTAGCACGTGAGATCATGGATGCTGCAAACAACACTGGTTCAGCAGTTAAGAAACGCGAAGATACACATAAAATGGCAGAAGCAAATAAAGCATTTGCTCATTACCGTTGGTAAGATTCTGCTTTCTGTTTTTCAAAGCTGCTCTATAGCGGCTTTGAGAAATAAACAGATTTAAAAATTAACAAAAAAAGAGGTGTATATTCAAGATGGCAAAAAGAGAATTTTCTCTAGAAAAAACTCGTAATATCGGAATCATGGCCCATATCGATGCTGGTAAAACAACAACGACTGAGCGTATCCTTTATTACACTGGCCGTATCCACAAAATTGGTGAAACCCATGAGGGAGCTTCACAAATGGACTGGATGGAACAGGAACAAGAACGCGGAATCACGATCACTTCTGCTGCAACAACTGCTGCTTGGGATGGTCACCGTGTTAACATCATTGATACACCAGGTCACGTGGACTTCACTGTTGAAGTTGAACGTTCATTACGTGTATTAGATGGTGCTGTTGCTTTACTTGATGCTCAATCAGGTGTTGAGCCTCAAACTGAAACAGTTTGGCGTCAAGCAACAACTTACGGTGTTCCACGTATTGTTTTTGTAAACAAAATGGATAAAACAGGTGCAGACTTCTTGTACTCTGTAAACACTATCCACGACCGTTTGCAAGCCAATGCACATCCTATTCAGTTACCAATCGGAGCTGAAGACGACTTCACTGGTATTATCGATTTAGTTGAAATGAAAGCCTTCAATTATACAAATGATTTGGGTACTGACGTTGAAGAAATCGAAATTCCTGAAGACAAAAAAGAACTTGCTGACGAGTGGCGCACTAACTTGTTAGAAGCGCTTGCTGAAACAGATGAAGAGTTCATGATGAAATATCTTGAAGGTGAAGAATTCTCTGTAGAAGAGATTAAATCAGCTATCCGTACTGCAACAGTTAAAGTAGAATTCTACCCTGTTCTTTGTGGTACTGCATTTAAAAACAAAGGGGTTCAATTATTATTGAACGCTGTTGTTGATTACTTGCCATCACCACTTGATGTTCCTCCAATTCAAGGGCATTCAGTGGATAACCCAGATGAAATCATTGAACATCATGCTGATGACAGCGAACCATTTGCTGCTCTTGCATTTAAAGTTGCAACTGACCCTTATGTTGGTCGTTTAACATTCTTCCGTGTGTACTCTGGTACTTTACAATCAGGTTCATATGTTATGAATGCAACTAAAGGAAAACGTGAACGTGTAGGTCGTATCTTGCAAATGCATGCGAACTCTCGTAGCGAGATTCCTGAAGTATTCTCAGGTGATATTGCTGCTGCAGTTGGATTGAAAGATACAACTACAGGTGATACTTTATCTGATGAAAAAGAACAAGTAATTTTAGAATCAATGGACTTCCCAGAACCAGTTATCCAAGTTGCTATTGAGCCAAACTCAAAAGCTGACCAAGATAAAATGGGTGTCGCTCTTCAAAAATTAGCTGAAGAAGATCCAACTTTCCGTGCTGAAACTGACCACGAAACTGGCGAAGTTATTATCGCTGGTATGGGTGAGTTGCACTTAGATATCATCGTTGACCGTATGAAACGTGAATTTAACGTTGCTGCAACTGTAGGAGCGCCTCAAGTTTCTTACCGTGAAACATTTACTAAAGCTACTGAAGCTGAAGGTAAATTCGTACGTCAATCAGGTGGTAAAGGTCAATACGGACACGTATGGATTGAATTTGGTCCTAACGAAGAAGGTAAAGGATTTGAATTCGAAGACGCTATTGTTGGTGGATCTGTTCCTCGTGAATATATCCCTGCAGTTAAAGCTGGTTTAGAGGCTTCTCTAGACAACGGTGTTCTTGCTGGATATCCTTTAGTAGACGTTAAAGCTAAATTATATGATGGATCTTACCATGATGTTGACTCGAATGAGACTGCATTTAAGGTAGCTGCTTCAATGGCATTGAAAAATGCTGCGAAGAAAGCTGGTCCTGTAATTTTAGAGCCTATGATGGAAGTGGATGTTACTATTCCTGAAGAATATCTAGGAGATATCATGGGACACATCAGCGCTCGTCGTGGACGTATTGAAGGTTCGGAAGTACGTGGAAACACTACTATCGTTAGAGGTATTGTTCCTCTTGCAGAAATGTTCGGATACGCAACAGCGTTACGTTCATCTACACAAGGTCGCGGTACTTTTACAATGCAATTTGACCACTACGAAGCTGTACCAAAATCAATTTCTGAAGAAATCATCAAGAAAAATGGTTCTGCAGCTGAATAATATATTATCTAGCTGAAAACTGTTAAGTATTGCTTTTCTCTACTAAAATCGTTATAATTTTTACTAAAGAATTGGGTTAGTTTGCCATTTGCTCATGTCTATGGCTTGGGCAAATGCAGGCAACTGAATTCGATTAAAATAGCAACTCAATATGAGGAGGAAATTAATAAAATGGCAAAAGAAAAATTCGAACGTACAAAACCCCATGTTAATATTGGTACAATTGGACACGTTGACCACGGTAAAACTACGTTAACTGCTGCAATTACAACTGTATTAGCTAAAAGAGGGTTTGCAAGTACTGCAACTGACTATGCTTCAATCGATGGAGCTCCAGAAGAACGCGAACGTGGAATCACTATTTCTACTTCTCACGTTGAATATGAAACAGACGCTCGTCACTACGCTCACGTTGACTGCCCAGGTCACGCGGACTACGTTAAAAACATGATCACTGGTGCTGCTCAAATGGACGGAGCTATCTTGGTAGTTTCTGCTGCTGACGGCCCAATGCCACAAACTCGTGAGCACATTCTATTGTCTCGCCAAGTTGGTGTTCCATACATCGTTGTTTTCTTAAACAAAGTTGACATGGTTGATGACGAAGAATTACTAGAATTAGTAGAAATGGAAGTTCGTGACTTATTATCAGAATACGAATTCCCTGGTGATGACACTCCTGTTATCGCTGGTTCAGCTCTTAAAGCTCTTGAAGGCGAAGCTGAATACGAAGACAAAATCATGGACTTAATGGCTGCTGTTGATTCTTACATTCCAAACCCAGAACGTGATACTGAAAAACCATTCATGATGCCAGTTGAGGATGTATTCTCAATTACTGGACGTGGTACTGTTGCTACAGGCCGTGTTGAAGCTGGTGTTGTTAAAGTTGGGGATGAAGTTGAAATCATCGGTCTTCATGACACAGTTAAATCAACTGTTACTGGAGTTGAAATGTTCCGTAAATTGTTAGACTACGCTGAAGCTGGAGACAACATCGGTGCTTTGCTACGTGGGGTTTCTCGTGAAGATATCCAACGTGGTCAAGTATTGGCTAAACCAGGTTCAATTACTCCACATACTAAATTTACAGGCGAAGTTTATATCTTATCTAAAGAAGAAGGTGGACGTCACACTCCATTCTTCGGTAACTACCGCCCACAATTTTACTTCCGTACAACTGACGTAACTGGTGTTATCGAGTTACCAGAAGGTACTGAAATGGTTATGCCTGGAGACAACGTTACAATCAGCGTTGAATTGATCGCACCTATCGCTTTAGACCAAGGTACTAAATTCACTATCCGTGAAGGTGGACGTACTGTTGGAGCTGGCGTTGTTGCTTCAATCGAAGCTTAATCAACTAAAGACAACTTTCTTACGCAAGTAAGATTCAAAAGAAGCTCTCCTTTAATTAGGAGAGCTTCTTTTTTTGTGTTTTTTAAGTGTGAATCGTTTTTTGGTCAAGGTTTTGGATCTGGAGTGTTGAAATGAGGGATGAATCAGCCGTGAAGTGAGAGGAGAAGGGACTGATGGCCGAAAAGTTAAGAAAGTTGGTCATCAGAACAGAAGTTACTCTGCTCATGGGCAAGACAGCTGTTCACTTCGGTCATGGTGAAGTAAAGTTGAACGCTCATGGCCAAAAACAGCAAGAAAAGAAAATTACCCAAGAGCATCCTCATAACTGAACAAATTGAGCGGGAATCTACTATATAAAGAAGGAGAAGGACTTTTTAAAATGTTAATTGCTTTATCAGTGTATAGGTAGTTGGTTCAGGTTTTGGATTTTTCGAGTGTCGCGTAGTGAATCGGCCATGAAGCGAAATCTGAGAACGCTGATGGCCGAAAATAAATTTGCCTCGGCCATTAGAATAAAAAGTGTTCAGCTCATGGCCGATGTAGCAGTTCGCTTCGACCATGGCGTAGAAATTTTGATCCTTCATGGCCGGAAATTTACGAAACTGCCTCCAATATTCTATGAAAAATAACTAAATCTAAAAGTAATCTCTTTTTTCTTTTATTTATTGTGTTACACTAAGTAACAAATTTATTAAGGGGGATTCAAATGGGGAAAGAAGTTTCGATCGACTGGGAAAATTTAGGATTCAATTACATCAAAACGGATTTACGCTACCTATCTCATTGGAAAGATGGCAACTGGGATAAAGGTTTATTGACTGAAGACAATCAATTACATATCAGTGAAGGATCAACAGCGCTGCATTATGGACAATCTTGTTTCGAAGGGTTAAAAGCTTATCGAACAAAAGATGGGGACATCAATTTGTTCAGACCGGAAGAAAATGCCAAACGTATGCAAAGAAGCTGTCGCCGTTTGCTGATGCCAGAAGTGCCGACTGATGTATTCGTAGATGCAGTCAAACAAGTAGTGAAAGCTAATGAGCATTATTTGCCGCCATACGGAACTGGGGGGACATTATACATTCGACCATTTTTGATAGGGGTTGGCGATAATATTGGTGTGAAACCTGCTTCAGAATATATTTTCTCTGTATTTTGTATGCCGGTTGGTCCATATTTCAAAGGTGGACTAACACCGACAAACTTTTTGGTTTCGGATTATGATCGAGCAGCCGGCAGAGGTACCGGAGCTGCAAAAGTCGGAGGCAATTATGCAGGAAGTCTTCTGCCAGGAGCAGAGGCGCATAAAAGAGCATTCAGTGACGCTATTTATTTAGACCCGATTACTCATACTAAAATAGAAGAAGTAGGGGCGGCGAATTTCTTTGGCATCACAAAAGACGATAAATTCATCACACCTGATTCGCCATCTATCTTGCCGAGTATCACTAAGTACTCTTTACTGTATCTGGCAGAACATCGTTTAGGACTTACTGTAGAGCAAGGAGATGTCTATATCGATCGGTTAGATCAATTTAAAGAAGCGGGTGCTTGCGGAACAGCTGCCGTCATCTCTCCAATCGGCGGTATTCAATATGGAGATACGTTCCATGTGTTCTATAGCGATACAGAAGTAGGGCCGGTGACGAAAAAATTATATGATGAATTGATCGGTATCCAGTTTGGTGATATCGAAGCTCCAGAGGGTTGGATCGTCAAAGTGTGACAACATATGTCCAAATCTATAAAGCTATTAGTAAATAAAAATTAGTATCGGTAGACAAACTTTTTTAAATAAGCTACTATCTTAACATTGCTGACAAATAAGATAGTAGTTTTTTATTAGGTGTAAGAAAAAACTTTTCAGAAAACTTAAAAAACCACTGGAATGTGCTTGATTAAGTATTGCATTTCGGTTATACTATTTAAGGTGCTGATTTAAAAGAGAGAAGCACAGACCCCGATTTCATTTCGGAATCGATGGCTAAGAAACGGGAGGTTGCGATACACCCGGCCGCTTTGCCACGGCGAGTGTGTCGGAAAATTTTCGTGGAGCAATGTCTACCTTATAAGAATAGGCGAAGGAGGGAAAATTATGGCAAAACAAAAAATCCGTATCCGTTTGAAAGCATACGAACACCGTATCTTGGATCAATCAGCGGACAAAATTGTAGAAACAGCAAAGAGAACTGGTGCTAGTGTGTCTGGTCCGATTCCATTACCAACTGAGAGAAGTCTATATACTGTGATTCGTGCGACTCACAAATACAAAGATTCTCGTGAACAATTTGAAATGCGTACACACAAACGTGTGATCGACATTGTTAACCCAACACCTAAAACTGTTGATGCATTAACAAAACTTGATCTACCATCAGGCGTAGATATCGAAATTAAATTATAATACAAACTAAAAATAATGGAGGTGTACTCATGACCAAAGGAATCTTAGGAAAAAAAGTAGGTATGACACAAGTGTTTACTGAAGCTGGGGAATTAATTCCTGTAACAGTAATCGAAGCTACTCCAAACGTTGTTTTACAACTTAAAACAATGGAAAACGATGGCTACGAAGCAGTTCAACTTGGTTACCAAGATAAACGCGAAGTATTGTCAAACAAACCTGCTAAAGGTCATGTAGCAAAAGCAAATGCTACTCCTAAGCGCTTCATACGTGAATTCGACGATGTTGAGCTAGGGGAATACGAAGTAGGAAAAGAAGTAACTGTAGAAGTATTTGAAGCCGGAGACATCGTTGATGTAACGGGGACAACAAAAGGTAAAGGATTCCAAGGTGTTATTAAACGCCATGGCCAATCTCGTGGACCAATGTCTCACGGATCTCGTTACCACCGTCGTCCTGGTTCTATGGGTCCCGTTGATCCTAACCGTGTATTCAAACGTAAATTATTACCAGGTCGTATGGGTGGAAACCGTGTAACAATTCAAAACCTTGAAATTGTACGTGTTGACGCTGAGAAAAATGTTATCTTAATTAAAGGTAATGTACCTGGAGCTAAAAAATCCTTAATCCAAATCAGAACTGCTCTTAAAGCAGTTAAATAAAGATCGAAGAAAGGAGGAGCAAAGGAATGGCAAAATTAGTCTTATTTAAACAAGACGGTTCTCAAAATGGCGAAGTTACATTAAACGATGCTATTTTCGGAATTGAACCAAATGAAAATGTTGTTTTTGATGCAATCATCATGCAACGTGCTTCATTAAGACAAGGAACACATAAAGTTAAAAACCGTAGTGCAGTAAGAGGCGGTGGCCGTAAACCATGGAGACAAAAAGGTACTGGACGTGCTCGTCAAGGATCTATCCGTTCACCACAATGGCGTGGCGGTGGTGTTGTCTTTGGACCTACACCTCGTTCTTACAGCTACAAACTTCCTAAAAAAGTTCGTCGTTTAGCAATCAAATCTGTTCTTTCTTCTAAAGTAGCAGACGAAAACGTAATCGTTGTAGATGCATTGAACTTCGATGCACCAAAAACGAAAGAATTTGCACAAGTGTTAAACAATTTAAACGTTGATACAAAAGTATTAGTAGTTGTAGAAGACGGAAATGATTTTACAGCATTATCAGCTCGTAACCTTACAGGAGTAACAGTAGTATCTCCAAGTAACGTTTCAGTTTTAGATGTTGTATCTCATGAAAAATTGATTTTTACACAAACTGCTCTAACTAAAGTAGAGGAGGCTCTTCAATAATGGAAGCACGCGAAGTAATCTTGCGTCCAATGATCACTGAAAAAGCTATGCTTGCTGAAGACAGCAAAAAATACACTTTTGAAGTTGACGTTCGCGCAAACAAAACTCACATCAAACAAGCAATTGAAGAAATCTTTGGCGTAAAAGTTAAAAACGTGAATGTTATGAACGTACGTGGAAAATTGAAACGTATGGGTAAATATTCTGGATACACTAAAAAACGTCGTAAAGCTGTAGTAACTTTAACTGCAGACTCAAAAGATATCGAATTTTTCGAAGCTGAATAATTCAACATACTATCAAATAGGAGGGAAATCACGTGGCGATTAAAAAGTACAAACCTACCACTAACGGCCGCCGTAATATGACAGGTTCTGACTTTTCAGAGATTACATCAACAACACCTGAAAAGACTTTATTAGAACCTAACAAAAAAAAGGCTGGTCGTAACAACGCTGGTAAAATCACTGTACGTCACCAAGGTGGCGGGCACAAACGCAGCTACCGTGTTATCGACTTCAAACGTAATAAAGACGATGTTGTCGGTATCGTAAAAACTGTTGAGTATGATCCAAACCGTTCTGCTAATATTGCATTAGTACACTATACAGATGGGATCAAAACTTACATTCTTGCACCAAAAGGAATTGAAGTAGGACAACATATTCTTTCAGGAGAAAATGCTGATATTAAAGTAGGTAATACTTTACCTCTATCAAGTATTCCAGTTGGTACTGTTATCCACAATATTGAGTTGAAACCAGGCAGAGGTGGACAATTAGTTCGTTCTGCAGGAACAAGCGCTCAAGTTTTGGGTAAAGAAGGTAAATACGTATTAGTTCGTTTAGGATCAGGCGAAGTTCGTCAAATCTTATCTACTTGCCGTGCTACAATCGGTGAAGTTGGTAACGAACAACACGAATTGATCAACATTGGTAAAGCTGGACGTTCACGTTGGATGGGTAAACGCCCAACTGTTCGTGGATCTGTAATGAACCCTAACGATCACCCACACGGTGGTGGTGAAGGTAAAGCTCCAATCGGACATGCTGGTCCATTAACTCCATGGGGTAAACCTGCATTAGGATTGAAAACACGTAACAAAAAAGCTAGATCTAACAAACGAATCGTACGTCGTCGTAAAACAAAATAATCTAGGCGAATTGGAAAACCAATTTGCTGCATAACTGGAAGGAGGTTCAACTATGGGTCGTAGTCTTAAAAAAGGACCTTTCGTCGATGAACACTTAATGAAAAAGGTAGAAGCAATGAGTGCTAGCGAGAAGAAATCAGTTATCAAAACTTGGTCTCGTCGTTCAACAATTTTCCCGAACTTTATTGGACACACAATTGCAGTATACGATGGACGGAAGCATGTTCCTGTTTATGTACAAGAAGACATGGTCGGACACAAATTAGGTGAATTTGCACCAACAAGAACTTACCGTGGTCATACTGCGGATGACAAGAAAACGAATCGTTAATATTTGAGGGGAGGATTACTCATGTCAGAACAAATTACAGCAGCTAAATCAACTGCTAAAAGTGTTCGCATTGCCGCTCGTAAGGTTCGTTTAGTTGTCGATCTTATTAGAGGTAAAAGTGTAGGAGAAGCAATTTCAATCTTGAAATTTACTCCGCGCGGCGCTTCACCAGTAGTTGAAAAAGTATTAAAATCTGCTATTGCTAATGCAGAACATAACTATGATTTAAACATTGAAAACTTGGTAGTAAGCGAAGCTTTTGTAGACGAAGGACCAACGATGAAACGTTTCCGTCCACGTGCTAAAGGATCAGCTTCACCAATCATGAAACGTACAAGCCACATTACTATTGTGGTATCAGAAAAAAAGGAGGGCTAATCTGTGGGTCAAAAAATTAATCCAAAAGGCTTGCGTGTAGGTATCATCCGCGACTGGGATTCTAAATGGTATGCAGAAAAAGAATTCGGAGCTTACTTGCATGAAGATATCGCTATCCGCGAATACATCTTCAAAAACCTTAGCGATGCATCAATTTCATTAGTAGAAATTGAACGTGCTGCTAATCGTGTAAATATCTCAATTCACACTGCTAAACCAGGAATGGTTATCGGTAAAGGTGGATCTGAAGTAGATGCTTTACGTAAGAAATTAAACGAATTATCAGGCAAACGTGTTCACATCAACATCGTGGAAATCAAAAAACCTGATTTAGATGCGAAATTAGTTGGAGAAGGAATCGCACGTCAACTAGAAAGTCGTGTAGCCTTCCGCCGTGCTCAAAAACAAGCTATCCAACGCACAATGCGTGCTGGAGCTAAAGGTATCAAAACTCAAGTTTCTGGTCGTTTGAACGGTGCAGATATGGCTCGTAGCGAGACACATTCTGAAGGAACTGTTCCATTGCACACATTGCGTGCAGACATCGATTACGCTTGGGAAGAAGCTGACACTACTTACGGTAAACTAGGCGTTAAAGTTTGGATCTACCGTGGAGAAGTATTACCAGCTAAAAAGAATGCAGAGAAAGGAGGGAAATAACATGTTAGTACCTAAACGTGTAAAATTCCGTCGTGAATTTAGAGGAAAAATGCGTGGAGAAGCTAAAGGCGGTAAAGAAATCGCTTATGGCCAATTCGGATTACAAGCTACAGAATCACACTGGATCACAAACCGTCAAATTGAAGCTGCTCGTATTGCTATGACTCGTTACATGAAACGTGGCGGGAAAGTATGGATTAAAATTTTCCCTCACAAATCATACACATCTAAAGCTATCGGAGTTCGTATGGGTTCTGGTAAAGGTGCTCCTGAAGGATGGGTTTCACCAGTTAAACGTGGAAAAATCATGTTTGAAGTTGGCGGCGTATCTGAAGAAGTAGCTCGTGAAGCTTTACGTTTAGCATCACACAAATTACCAGTCAAAACGAAATTCGTAAAACGTGAAGAAATTGGTGGTGAATCTAATGAAGGCTAATGAACTTAAAGAATTATCCACTTCAGAAATGATTGAAAAAGAAAAAGAATTCAAAGAAGAATTATTCAATCTAAGATTCCAATTGGCTACTGGCCAGTTAGAGAATACTTCAAGATTGAGCGAAGTTCGCAAATCTATCGCGCGCATTAAAACTGCGTTGCGTCAAGCTGAATTACAAAAATAGTTGATCGATAAAGGAGGTCGCTAACGAATGACTGAAGAACGTAATCAACGTAAAGTTTATCAAGGACGCGTAGTTTCTGACAAAATGGACAAAACTATCGTAGTTCAAATTGATACTCAAAAACGTCATCCAGTATACGGTAAACGTATGAAATACTCTAAAAAATATAAAGCACATGATGAAAACAACAGTGCAAAATTAGGCGATATCGTTAAAATCATGGAAACTCGTCCACTATCAGCAACTAAACATTTCCGTTTGGTTGAAATCGTAGAAGAGTCAATCATTATTTAATTAAAATCTCTAATTGAAAAAAATGAAGTTTCTAATTCCGAAAGGAGGATACGAAAGTGATCCAATCAGAAAGTCGTTTAAAAGTAGCTGACAACTCTGGAGCACGTGAAGTACTTACTATTAAAGTACTAGGTGGTTCTGGCCGTAAGACTGCTAACATTGGTGATGTAATTGTTTGTACTGTTAAACATGCAACACCAGGTGGCGTTGTCAAAAAAGGTGAAGTTGTAAAAGCTGTTATTGTACGTACAAAAACAGGAGCTCGTCGTGCAGACGGTTCTTATATCAAATTTGATGAAAATGCTTGTGTTATCATCCGTGATGACAAGAGCCCAAGAGGAACTCGTATCTTTGGACCTGTTGCTCGTGAATTACGCGACAGCAACTACATGAAGATCGTTTCATTGGCTCCAGAAGTTCTTTAATACCCAACCATCCACGAAGGAGGTGCGAGAAAAATATGTTTATTAAAACAGGAGATAAAGTTAAAGTTATCACTGGTAAAGATAAAGGAAAAGAAGGCGTAGTTACTGCTGTATTTCCTAAGAAAAATCGTGTTACCGTTGAAGGTGTAAACATTATGAAAAAACACCAAAAACCATCATCATTTGAACCAAATGGCGGGATCTTAGAAATCGAAGCTCCAGTTCATGTGTCAAATGTTATGTTGATCGATGCTTCAACAGGTGAACCAACTCGCGTTGGCTACAAAGTTGAAGATGGTAAAAAAGTACGTATTTCTAAAAAATCCGGTGAAGTTTTAAACTAATATATTAAGGAAGGAGGGACTAACTTCATGAACCGCCTTAAAGAAAAATATCAAAAAGAGATTACACCATCTATGATGGAAAAATTTAACTACACATCAATCATGCAAACTCCAAAAGTTGACAAGATCGTTATCAACATGGGTGTAGGTGATGCTGTATCTAACACTAAAAACTTAGACAAAGCTGTTAATGAATTGACAGTAATTTCTGGTCAAAAACCAGTAATCACAAAAGCAAAAAAATCAATCGCTGGCTTCCGTTTACGTGAAGGTATGCCGATTGGTACTAAAGTAACATTACGTGGAGACAGAATGTACGATTTCTTAGACAAATTGGTTTCTGTTTCACTTCCTCGTGTACGTGACTTCCGCGGTGTGAGCAATAAAGCTTTCGACGGACGTGGTAACTACACGCTAGGAGTTAAAGAACAACTTATCTTCCCTGAGGTTGAGTACGATATGGTTGATAAAGTTCGCGGAATGGATATTGTTATTGTAACTACTGCTAACACTGACGAAGAATCTCGTGAATTATTAACACAACTTGGAATGCCATTCCAAAAATAATATAGGAGGCGAAGATAGTGGCTAAAAAATCAATGATTGCTAAAAGTAAACGCCCTGCTAAATTCTCAACTCAAGCATACACTCGTTGTGAACGTTGTGGTCGTCCACATTCAGTTTACCGCAAATTCAAACTTTGCCGTATTTGCTTACGCGAACTAGCCTATAAAGGTGAAATTCCTGGTATGAAGAAAGCAAGCTGGTAAAACGAAACTCGCAAAAAGGAGGCTAAAAAATCATGGTCATGACTGATCCAATTGCAGATTTTCTAACTCGTGTTCGTAACGCTAACTCAGCTAGACACGAATCGTTAGAAGTACCTGCTTCAAAATCTAAAAAAGATATTGCTAACATTTTAAAACGTGAAGGTTTTGTAAAAAATGTTGAATTTGTTGAAGACGACAAACAAGGCGTTATCCGTGTTTTCTTAAAATATGGACAAAACAACGAACGTGTTATTACTGGATTGAAACGTATCTCTAAACCAGGTTTGCGTGTTTACGCTAAAGCTGGCGATGTACCTAAAGTTCTTAACGGACTTGGTATCGCGATCGTATCAACTTCAGAAGGCGTCGTTACAGACAAAGAAGCAAGAGCAAAAAATATCGGTGGCGAAATACTCGCTTACGTTTGGTAATAGTTAAGATTAAATAAGGAGGTGCCCTGCTATGAGCCGTATTGGAAATAAAGTTATTACTATTCCTGCTGGAGTAGAAGTTACTCAAAACGATGGTGTGGTAACTGTTAAAGGTCCTAAAGGAGAACTAAACTTCTCTAAAAGCCCAGTTATCACAATGACTGTCTCTGACAACGAAATTTCTTTCGACCGTCCAGATGACAGCAAATCTCACCGTACAATCCACGGAACTACACGTGCCATCGTTAACAACATGGTTGTTGGAGTTACTGAAGGATTTGAAAAAACTTTAGATTTGATTGGGGTTGGATACCGTGCTCAATTACAAGGTAATAAACTTGTATTGAACGTTGGTCTTTCTCATCCAGTTGAATTTGAAGCTAGAGAAGGCGTAACTGTTGAAGTTCCTTCAAACACTAAGATTATTGTTAAAGGAATCAACAAAGAACACGTTGGAGAACTAGCAGCTAACATTCGCGCAGTTCGTCCTCCTGAGCCTTACAAAGGTAAAGGTATTCGTTACACTGACGAAATCGTTCGTCGTAAAGAAGGTAAGACAGGTAAATAACCTGGCAGCCTAAATCGTTACAAATAAAATAAAGAGGTGACAATTGTGATTTCAAAACCAGACAAAAACAAAGTCCGTCTAAAAAGACATGGACGCGTACGTGCTAAAATTTCTGGTACTGCTGAGTGCCCACGTTTGAATGTTTTCCGTTCAAATAAGAATATCTACGCTCAAGTAATTGACGACGTAGCGGGTGTCACGCTCGCAAGTGCATCTACATTAGATAAAGAAGTTTCAGGCGAATCAAAAACAGAACAAGCATCAGCTGTCGGAGCATTAATTGCTAGCCGCGCTGTTGAAAAAGGTATTAAAGAAGTAGTCTTTGACCGTGGTGGATACCTATACCATGGCCGTGTTCAAGCTTTAGCTGAAGCTGCTCGCGAAAATGGACTAGACTTTTAAGAAAAGGAGGAAAACCACACATGGTATACATCGATCCAAATACAATGGAATTAGAAGATCGTGTTGTTACAATCAACCGTGTAACTAAAGTAGTTAAAGGTGGACGTCGTTTACGTTTTGCTGCATTAGTTGTTGTCGGAGACAAAAATGGACACGTAGGATTTGGTACTGGTAAAGCTCAAGAAGTACCTGAAGCTATCCGTAAAGCAATTGAAAGTGCTAAGAAAAACCTTATTGAAGTGCCAAGATCTGGTTCAACAGTACCTCATGAAGTTATTGGCCGTTACAGCGGTGGAAATGTTTTAATCAAACCTGCAATTGAAGGTTCTGGAGTTTCTGCTGGTGGTCCAGTTCGTGCCGTAATGGAATTAGCTGGTATTGCTGACGTAACAAGTAAATCATTAGGTTCAAGCACTCCAATCAATATGGTACGTGCAACAATCGAAGGATTGACTCAATTAAAACGCGTTGAAGAAGTTGCAAAACTTCGCGGTAAATCTGTAGAAGAAATTATCGGATAAAAGGAGGACAATAAGAAATGGCTAATTTAGAAATTACTTTAAAACGTAGCGTTATCGGACGTCCTCAAAACCAACGTGATACAGTTAAAGCTTTAGGTCTTAAAAGAACTAACAGCACTGTAGTTAAACCTGCTAATGAAGCAATCAAAGGTATGGTTAACACAATTTCACATTTAGTGGACGTTAAAGAAGTTTAATTAATGTAAACTTTCGTAAGATTCAAATTGAAGGAGGTGCCCAAATAATGAAACTTCATGAATTACAACCTGCAGAGGGTTCTCGTAAAGTACGCAACCGTGTAGGACGCGGAACTTCTTCTGGTAACGGTAAAACTTCAGGTCGTGGTCAAAAAGGACAAAAAGCACGTTCAGGTGGTGGCGTTCGTTTAGGATTTGAAGGTGGACAAACACCTTTATTCCGTACATTGCCAAAACGTGGATTCACGAATATCAACCGCAAAGAATATGCTGTTGTTAATCTTGATACACTAAACCGCTTTGAAGACGGAACTGAAGTATCACCAGCTTTACTAGTAGAAACAGGAGTCATCAAAGACGAAAAATCAGGAATTAAAGTGCTAGGTAACGGAACAATTGAACGCAAATTGACTGTTAAAGCAAATAAATTCTCCCAAGCAGCTAAAGAAGCAATCGAAGCTGCTGGCGGTTCAGTTGAGGTGATTTAATGTTAAAGGTCCTAAAAGATGCATTTAAAGATAAGGACATTAGAGGAAGAATCTTCTTCACTCTAGGAATCTTAATTCTCTTTCGTTTAGGAACCCATATTACGGTTCCTGGCGTGAATGCAAGCGCGTTGGGAGATTTATCTACATCTGGACTATTTAGCTTATTGAATACCTTTGGTGGTGGAGCACTTAGCAGCTATTCTATATTTGCGCTTGGTGTTTCTCCGTATATCACCGCCTCTATCGTTGTCCAATTGCTGCAAATGGATATCATTCCTAAATTTGCAGAATGGGCCGATCAAGGGGAAGTTGGACGACGCAAGCTGAACCAAGTAACTCGTTACTTGACGATCTTTTTAGCGTTTGTTCAAGCGGTTGGTATATCCTATGGATTCAATGCCCTAACAAACTTGGGGTTGGTTAATAATCCAAGTGTAACAACATATCTGTCAATTGCACTTATTCTTACTGCAGGAACAATGATGGTTTTATGGTTGGCTGAGCTCATTACTGTTAATGGTTTTGGGAACGGCACTTCAATGATCATCTTCTCAGGTATCATTGCCCGTGTTCCTTCAGACCTTTACAATTTTTACAACACTCAAATTCGAAATGCGGGTTCTGAAATGACAGAAGCAATCCTATTCTCTGTTTTAATTGCTGTTGGGTTTATCCTTTTAGTAATTGCAGTGATTTATATGGAAAATGCTAGACGTAAAATTTCAGTTCAGTACTCTAAACGTGTTTCGTCTAATGACCAAAGCGCCCATATACCATTAAAAGTAAATTCAGCTGGAGTTATTCCAGTTATCTTTGCGAGTTCCTTTATCATGACTCCTCAAACCATTTTAGGTTTCTTTAGTCAAAGTTCTGGAAATGAGACTTGGTATCAAGTGCTTAATCAAATTTTCAATTTGGAAGAACCAATAGGAGCTGTGATCTATACGGTCTTGATCGTTGTGTTCACATACTTCTACGCCTTCATCCAAGTTAATCCGGAGAAAGTTTCTGAAAACTTGCAAAAGCAGGGTGGTTATATCGCAAGCGTACGTCCCGGAAAAGCAACTCAAGATTATTTATCGAAAGTTCTTGTCCGTTTAAGTACATTAGGTGCACTGTATCTTGGCTTTATTGCTTTGGTACCGATCCTAGCATCTAACTTGTGGAATTTACCTTCTTCAGTAGCTCTTGGAGGAACCAGCTTACTTATCGTAGTAGGTGTGGCTCTTGAATCAATGAGACAACTGGAAGGACAAACTGCCAAAAGAAGTTATCGCGGCTTTATCCAATAAGAAGAACGTGTTGAGGATTTTCCTCAGCACTAATTCTTACATTTAAGGAGGAAAAATGATGAATCTCATTTTAATGGGGCTTCCTGGTGCAGGAAAAGGGACGCAAGCAGAACAAATTGTAGATGCTTATCAAATACCTCATATTTCAACAGGAGATATGTTCCGGGCTGCAGTTGAAAACCAAACCGAATTAGGATTAAAAGCAAAAACCTTTATGGATTCTGGAAACTTAGTCCCAGATGAAGTAACTAATGGAATCGTCAATGAACGTTTGGCTGAATCCGACACTGAAAGAGGATTTCTTTTAGATGGTTTCCCTCGTACATTGAATCAAGCGGAAGCGTTAGAAGAAATCACCAACAACTTAAACAAACCAATCGATGCTGTTTTTTACATTGAAGTGAACAAAGACATTTTAATGCAAAGACTTACTGGTCGTTTTATGTGCAGTAATTGTGGAGCAACATATCACAAACTGAATAAACCGACACAAGTTGAAGGTACGTGTGATCGTTGCGGAGGGCATGAGTTCTATCAAAGAGAAGATGACAAACCTGAAACAGTCGAGAATCGTATAAACGTAAACGTTGAATTAACAGAACCTCTTTTGAACTTCTACAAAGAGCGTGGGGTTTTGTACACCGTAAACGGCGAAGATGATGTGAAAGATGTTTTTGCTGCAATTAAAGCAGTCATTGATCAAAGCAAATAATCTTTACCATTTATTACAAAATCCATCCTTTCTTTTATTTGTTTTCTTAAGCAAATAAACTTCACATTTGTTCGAAAAGTCAATAAATGATTTTTCAGAAACTTGTAGAAGAATTTGGGTTATGCTATAATATTAAAGGTATTGACTTTAAAATGCTTTTTTGTTGTGTTATAATCTATAAGTTAAGATGAAAACAAGTGGGGGCAAGATCGCGCTCACTGTTTATCGCGTGTTAGAAGCGAAAAAACTAAAGGAGGTACTAGGCGTGGCGAAAGACGATGTCATAGAAATTGAAGGAACAGTCGTTGAAACTTTGCCAAATGCAAGTTTTAAAGTTGAACTTGAAAATGGCCATATTGTATTGGCGCATGTTTCCGGTAAGATTCGTATGAATTACATTCGTATATTACCAGGAGATAAAGTTACAGTTGAGTTATCTCCATATGATTTATCACGTGGACGTATAACTTACCGCTTTAAATAATTGCACTCCGTCACTAAAATAGGAGGGTTAGTTCATGAAAGTAAGACCATCAGTTAAAAAAATGTGTGATAAATGTAAAGTTATCCGCCGTAATGGTCGGGTAATGGTCATTTGTGAAAATCCAAAACATAAACAACGTCAAGGATAATATAAAACTATAGGAGGTGTAATTGTAATGGCTCGTATTGCAGGTGTAGATATTCCACGTGACAAACGTGTAGTAATTTCTCTAACTTATATATATGGAATCGGTAAAAAAACAGCTAGCGATATTTTAGAAGCAGCTGGTGTATCAGAAGATGTTCGCGTACGCGATCTAACCAATGATCAATTAGACGCTATCCGTGTGGAAGTGGACAAATTGAAATTAGAGGGAGATCTTCGTCGTGAAGTAAGCCAAAATATCAAACGTTTAATTGATATTGGTTCATACCGAGGCATGCGTCACCGTCGTGGATTACCAGTTCGTGGACAAAACACGAAAAATAATGCACGTACTCGTAAAGGCCCAGCTAAGGCAATTGCAGGTAAGAAAAAATAATTAAGAAGTAAGGAGGTAAACCTTAATGGCAAGAAAAGTTCAACGTAAGCGTCGTGTGAAAAAGAATATTGAAACTGGAGTAGCTCATATCCGTTCAACATTCAACAATACTATTGTAATGATTACTGATACTCATGGTAACGCAATTTCATGGTCATCAGCTGGATCACTAGGTTTCCGCGGATCAAAAAAATCAACTCCATTTGCAGCTCAATTAGCAGCTGAAGCAGCAGCTAAAGTAAGCATGGAAAATGGAATGAAAACAGTCGAAGTTGCAGTTAAAGGTCCTGGTTCAGGTCGTGAAGCAGCAATTCGTTCGTTGCAAGCAACAGGTTTAGAAGTTACAGCAATTCGTGACGTAACTCCTGTTCCTCATAATGGATGCCGCCCTCCAAAACGCCGTCGTGTTTAATTGAGAGCCGCTTCATTTTTTGTAGGTTTGCACTCGATAACATGAACTTAACGTTTTGAAAGGGGTAAATAGCAGAATGATCGAAATTGAAAAGCCAAGAATTGAAACGATTGAGATCAGCGATGATGCCAAGTTTGGTAAATTCGTTGTAGAACCACTTGAGCGCGGGTATGGAACTACGTTAGGAAATTCCTTGCGTCGTATATTATTGTCTTCTCTTCCGGGAGCAGCTGTAACAAATATTCAAATTGACAGTGTTTTACATGAATTTTCTACTATTGATGGTGTTGTTGAGGATGTTACAGCAATCATCTTAAATATTAAAAAGTTGGCACTCAAATTATACTCTGAAGAGGACAAGACGATTGAAATCGATGTGAAAGGCCCAGCAGTGGTAACGGCAGCAGACATCATTTTCGATAGTGATGTTGAAATCTTAAACCCTGACTTGTATATCTGTACTGTATCTGAAGGCGGACATTTCCATGTTCGTATGACAGCTAAAAAAGGTAGAGGTTATGCAAGAGCTGAACACAATAAAAAAGACGATATGCCAATTGGTGTTTTGCCAGTCGATTCAATTTACACCCCAGTTAGTCGTGTGAACTACCAAGTCGAAAATACTCGTGTTGGTCAAAAGGATACTTTTGATAAACTGACACTTGATGTATGGACAGACGGTTCAATTAGCCCTGAAGAAGCAGTTAGTTTAGCTGCACGTATTCTTACAGAGCATTTGAATATCTTCGTAAATCTAACGGATGAAACACGTAAAGTGGAAATCATGGTGGAAAAAGAAGAGACTCAAAAAGAGAAAAAACTTGAAATGACAATAGAAGAACTTGATTTGTCTGTACGTTCATACAACTGTTTGAAACGTGCTGGAATTAATACCGTACAGGAATTAACTGACAAATCAGAAGCTGAAATGATTAAGGTACGTAATCTTGGACGTAAATCACTTGAAGAAGTTAAATTCAAATTGAATGAACTAGATTTAAGCTTACGCCACGATGACTAGTCGTACTGTATCAAGGGAGGATAATATACAATGGGTTACCGTAAATTAGGACGTACAAGCTCTCAACGTAAAGCTATGTTACGTGACTTAACTTCTGACTTAATCATCAACGAACGTATTGTAACTACTGAAGCTCGCGCTAAAGAAGTTCGCAAAACTACTGAGAAAATGATTACTTTAGGAAAACGCGGAGATTTGCATGCTCGTCGTCAAGCAGCTGCTTTCGTTCGTAACGAAGTTGCTTCTGTTAAAGAAGAAGAAGATGCAATCGTCGTACAATCAGCTTTACAAAAATTATTCGGGGACATTGCACCACGTTATACTGAACGTCAAGGTGGATACACTCGTATTTTAAAAACTGAAAACCGTCGCGGTGATGGTGCTCCAATGGTTGTTATTGAATTAGTTTAATTCAACTATTGAGTACTTCAGATTTAGCCATTTGTCAAAAACGTTCGCGTTTAGACAGATGGTTAAATAATATGGTAATAAATGACGTTCACTTTTTAGATGTATGAAACGGAGTGTTATGATGATGGAAGATCCGTCTTTCTAGTCTAGCTCTAAACTTCTCTTAGAGAATCAGTTCTCTAAGAGGGGTACATTCATCAATAAAAGTGATTTTTTTTATTTTAAAGCAGCTGGAAAATAGGGTTAGCCTTATTTTTCAGTTACTTTAAAATAAAAAGACTAAATGAACGAATTTCTCAGATACTCTATAAAATGAATAGGTCTGTATAGTATAATGTAACGTAGAATAGCGTAATGGGCTATGAGAGATGACAGACTGCCGTTAAGCTGGGATAAAAGCGGGATAAAAGCACGACTAGTCTCTATAGATGCATCTTCACCACAAATGAGTTTTAGAACTGATTTGCAGCCTAAAAGAATACGCGGGGAGTTAGCCATGAATAAAATCATTACATTAAATAATCTAGTATATACTTATAACGAAACTGACCTAAGACCTGCTTTGAATGGGGTTTCTTTAGAGATCGAAGAAGGCGAATGGATAGCGATCATTGGTCCTAACGGTTCTGGAAAATCAACGTTGGCGAAAACGATCAACGGTCTGATTGCTCCTGACAGCGGAAAAGTCTTTATAGATCAGTTGCCGCTGACGGAAGAAAACATCTGGAGCATCCGTGAAAAAGTGGGAATGGTGTTCCAGAACCCTGACAACCAGTTTGTTGGATCTACCGTTCAAGACGATGTCGCTTTCGGGTTGGAAAACCAAGCGGTCCCAAGAGATGAAATGATCCAGCGAGTAGAATCCGCATTAGCCCAAGTGAAAATGCTGGATTTCAAAGAGAGAGAACCGGCTCGTCTTTCTGGCGGACAAAAGCAGCGTGTAGCCATTGCCGGAGTTGTAGCGATTGCTCCTAAGATCATCCTTTTAGATGAAGCAACAAGCATGCTGGATCCAAAAGGACGCCAAGAAGTTATTGAGACTGTCCAACGCATCAAAGAAAAAGAAAATTTGACCGTAATTTCGATCACTCATGACATCGATGAAGCAGCTAATGCTAGTCGGATCTTAGTGATGCAAGCTGGTAAATTAGTGAAAGAAGGAACTCCGCAAGAGATTTTCTCTAACGGGGACCAGCTGATCGATATGGGGTTGGACATTCCTTTTCCTGAAAAGCTGAAAGCGGCTTTAGAAGAAAGAGGCATTACAGTTCCCGAAACGTATTTAACTGAAGAAGGGATGGTGGAATGGTTATGGACATTACTTTCGAAAAAGTAGGGTACACATACCAAAAAGGCTCACCATTCGAAAGCCGTGCTTTATACGATATCGACTTTGATATCAAACAAGGCAGCTACACAGCACTCGTTGGGCATACAGGAAGCGGAAAGTCGACGATCCTTCGTCACTTGAACGCCTTGAACAAACCCACTGAGGGCAAAGTAATCATCGGCGATCGGGAAATCATTTCAACGACAAACAATAAAAATTTAAAAGGTATCCGTAAAAAAGTCGGAATCGTGTTCCAATTCCCTGAAGCTCAATTGTTCGAAGAAACGATCGCAAAAGACATTGCTTTCGGTCCGAAGAACTTTGGCGCTACAGAAGAAGAGGGAGTCGAAATCGCGAAGCGCATGTTGCCGTTAGTCGGTCTAGACGAAACCTACATGGAACGTTCTCCATTTGATCTGTCAGGCGGACAAATGCGCCGTGTGGCAATTGCTGGTGTATTGGCGATGGAACCGGAAGTACTGGTCTTAGACGAACCAACAGCTGGATTAGATCCTAAAGGACGTACCGAGATGATGGAGATGTTCTACAGCTTGTATAAAGAGCAGGGCATCACGATCGTTCTGGTAACTCATCAAATGGAAGACGTAGCGAATTATGCCAACCATATGATCATCCTTGAAAATGGGACTGTCGTTAAAGAAGGTGCTCCGCGTGAGATCTTCAAAGACGAAGCTTGGCTGGAAAGCAAACAATTGGATGTTCCGGCAACAGTATCATTTGCTAGTCGTTTAGAAGAACGGATGGGTCTTCAATTAGGCGAGATTCCGTTGACGACAGAAGAATTAGCAGACAAATTGGTCGCTGAGCTGAATAGACAAACTGCTGCTGGTTTAAATCCAGTTGAAGGCGGTGATGCCAAATGATGGAGAAATTAATCTTTGGACGTTACATTCCAGGTAATTCTTGGATTCACCGTTTAGACCCAAGAGCGAAACTATTGAGTACAATTTTCTTTATTTTTGTTATTTTCTTAGCAAATAACTGGCAAACCTATCTGACCTTATTCATATTTGTCTTAACAGCTGTATTATTGTCAGAAATCAAAATGAGTTTCTTCATTAATGGAATAAAACCAATGATTTGGCTGATCTTATTTACTGTTGTTCTCCAAGTTTTGTTTACTGGAGGAGGAGAAGTTTACTTCCAGTGGGGCATCTTGATGGTGACCTCTCAAGGGTTGATGAACGGGATATTCATTTTCTGCCGTTTCGTGTTGATCATCTTCATGTCGACACTCTTGACGCTGACGACAATGCCATTATCGCTGACAGATGCATTAGAGTATCTTATGCGTCCTTTGACAGCTTTGAAGGTTCCTGTTTATGAGATTGCATTGATGCTCTCTATTGCGCTTCGTTTCGTTCCTACATTGATGGATGAGACAGAGAAGATCATGAATGCGCAGCGAGCACGTGGAGTAGATTTCGGAGAAGGAAATGTCTTCCAACAAATGAAATCTATTGTACCATTGCTGATTCCGCTGTTTGTGAGTTCATTCAACCGGGCTGAAGAGCTGGCGACCGCTATGGAAGCTAGAGGATACAGCGGCGGAGAAGGACGTACCAAGTTCCGTAAATTGGACTGGAGTGGGTCTGATACGCTTGTAATGATTGTATTCGTATTGATGACTGGCGCATTGGTCTTATTAAGAACTTAAGTCGTTTGAATTTAAAGATGCCTCATCACAGTCACTTCCAACGAAGCGTTGTGTGAGGCGTCTTTTTCTTTTAAAGATCAGTAAAAAACAACAGATGACAGGCTGCGTTTTGAAGCAGAAATCAAAATATAAAATGAAACAAGGGCAAAGTAAGGAGACAACTAATGAAAAGCTATCGTTATAAAGTCACATTGCAGTACGATGGAAGCCAGTTCGTCGGCTTCCAGGTTCAACCTAATGGAAGAACAGTCCAAGGAGAGATCGAGGCAGCGCTCGAAATCATGACAAAAGGACAAAAAATCAGATTACGCAGTGCTGGCCGTACGGATTCAGGAGTCCATGCCAAAGCACAAGTCATCCATTTTGATTATCCATTCCATTTGCCGCCTGAAAACATGAAGCGCGCATTGAACAGTTTGACGACAGATGAAATCGCTGTTTACCATGTGGAAGTTGTAGACGAAAATTTTCATGCGCAATACTCTTCTGCTGGGAAAAAATACCAGTATCGAGTAGACATCAATGAAGTCATGACTCCGTTTAAACGGCTCTATGTGTTGCACCATCCTTATAGAATCGATATGGAGGCACTAGAAACGGCTTTGGCTGATATTGTAGGGGAAAAAGACTTTACGAGCTTTTGTTCCAGTAACAGCGGCAAAGATGACAAGGTCCGTACCGTTTATGAGGCAAAAGTTGAACACGATGCACTGAATGGCGAAATCATTTTTACTTTTAGAGGGAACGGTTTTTTATACAACATGGTCCGGATATTGGTAGGCACACTTTTGCAAATTGCTAACGGCTTGCGCCCTGCAACGGACATGAAACGAATCATAGAAGCTAAAGACCGCAATCAAGCTGGTCCAACTGCCGCTGCGCATGGATTGTATTTGATGCAGACATACTATGATAAACGAGAAGCGACTAAAGGAACTGTCTTTGAACAGACCGAAGAAACAACACAAAACTAAAAAATGTCGAGAAGGAGAATGAATATGAAATTATTAACATTATTTTTTTCATTATTTTTACTGGCGGGATGCAGCACAGAACAATCAGACACTAGCGAAATGGAGACTTCTACAGAAGTAGTCAGCAATGAAAGTACGGAGGCAGAAAGTACTGAAACAGAAAGCATACTAGAAGAAGAAAGCGAAACAGAAGAAAGTGCACTTGAAGAAGAAGCTGACGAGGCAGATGAAGAAAGTGTAGCAGAAGAAGAAATAGACCAAGCTGAAGTGATTGATAACAACACAATGGATTACCCTGAAATAGCAACGATCCAACAGGAAATTGAACTAACAGATTTGACTGGTCATGTGATTTCAGATAATCCCGGTACTCGAATCTTGATCTTTACTAAGGATGGCAAGCAAGTCTATAAAAGTATTTTTGTAAAGGAAAAAAGCTACTTGAAACTCATTGATCTGGAGCAAAACAACTTGCTGCTCAATGAAACAGTGCCGGCTTCTTAGAAGACAAGCTGCTGCTGATATAGGCAATCGTTAAATGTGAACTAAAAGTAGCGATGTGAAAAAAAAATGTTGATTCGCCGGATTTTATTTGGTGTTTTATTGACAAAGGATTGAAAAAAAGGTAAGATATTATATGGTATTGTTTGCCCCATGATGAGCCCCGGAAACTTATTATGCATTCAAACAAACAGAAGAATATGGAGGAAATTAACGTGCGTACAACTTATATGGCTAAACCAAGCGAAGTAGAACGTAACTGGTATGTAATAGATGCTACTGATATTCCATTAGGACGTCTATCTACCGTAGTTGCAACTTTCTTACGCGGAAAAAATAAACCAACTTTTACTCCTCATGTAGATACAGGGGACTTTGTAATTGTAATCAATGCTGATAAAGTCAAATTAACTGGTAAAAAAGCAACTGACAAAATCTATTCTCGTAACATCGATGGAAACCCAGGTGGATTGAAACAAATCTCTGCTGGTGACCTACGTGCTAAAGACTCTCGTAAATTAATTGAATTGTCTGTAAAAGGAATGCTTCCTAAAAATACTTTAGGCCGCAAACAAGGCATGAAATTACACGTTTATGGTGGTTCAGAACACACACACCAAGCACAACAACCAAAAACATTAGACATCACAAACTTAATTTAAGGAGGGAATTTCATTGGCACAAGTACAATATAGCGCAACAGGACGTCGTAAAAACTCAACTGCACGTGTACGCCTAGTACCAGGTACAGGTAAAATCACGTTCAATAACAAAGATATTGCAGAATATCTTCCATACGAAAGCTTACACGTTATCGTAAAACAACCTTTAGAAGTAACTGAAACTACAGGAAGCTACGATATCTTGATCAACGTTAATGGTGGTGGATACGCTGGACAAGCTGGAGCAGCTCGTCACGGTATCGCACGCGCGTTGTTAGAAGTTGACCCTTCTTTCCGTTCTCCATTAAAATCAGCAGGTCTATTAACACGTGACCCACGTATGAAAGAACGTAAAAAACCAGGTCTTAAGAAAGCTCGTAAAGCTAGCCAGTTTTCAAAACGTTAAGACTATTATATATGTTATCAAAAGAGAATTGCCTATATGGCAGTTCTCTTTTTTTGTACAGCAAACTGGCGCTCTCAATTTGCTGCAGCCGTAAGAGCGAAGCGATGTACGGATGTAGTACAAGACGAACGGAGAGAGTGTTGCTCAAAACGTTAATTTCCGTTATCTATACATCAAAAAGGAATTGCCTATATGGCAGTTCCTTTTTTTTGTGTGCGTACAAAAGTTGATGGTCTTAGTTTGCTGCAGTCGCAAGAACTGCTGAAGTTTTGGTGATATCCGCTCTACCTTAGTTCTGTTTTGGACAAACTCAAACACCTGTAATTTATCTACTTTATTAATATAGAAATGTAAAACAATGGTTTTTCCTGATTTTTAGTCTTTTACCACTGGATTGTTTTCGTAACTAACCCAGTCACTGTAGCCTCCTGGATATAACCTCGGCTTCAATCCAGCTTCTTCCATAAACAACATATTTACTGTTCCAGTTATCCCGGAACCGCAGTGAACGATAATATCTTCATATTTCTCCAGAGATTTGAACTTTTCGTTTATCTTTTGGTTGTCTGCTATAGTGCCTTCATCAACCAAATCCATCCAAGGATAGTTTAAAGCACTGGGAATGTGCCCAGGCAATTTATCTAATGGCTCGACTTGTCCAGAGTACCGTTCATATGCTCTGGAATCGATTATAGCTGTTTGTTCTAAGCCGACAGCAGCCTTTACTTCAGAAAATCCTGCAATCATGGATTCATTTAAATTCAAACTTAAAGCCCCAGAAGATTGCGGCTCCGCAATAACTGTAGTCATTTCTAACCCATTATCGACCCAATGTTTTATACCGCCTTCTAATAAGAATACCTTATCTTTACCAGCGTATTTTAACAACCACCACAATCTGCCTGCCATTGCTAGATCCCCATTATCATAAATGATTACTGTAGAAGAATCAGAAATACCCAGCTGCTTCATGTCATTAATAAACACTTCCATATCTGGTAAAGGATGCCGACCACCATGCTCGCT
This sequence comes from Desemzia sp. AGC72, assembly GCF_057334175.1. Classification (NCBI taxonomy): domain Bacteria; kingdom Bacillati; phylum Bacillota; class Bacilli; order Lactobacillales; family Carnobacteriaceae; genus Desemzia; species Desemzia sp. AGC72. The sequence continues at coordinate 27,949 of NZ_JBHFIG010000016.1, read as the reverse complement.
GACTTTTCCAGTCATGGTATCTTCTAAAGAGACGAATTGAGCTCTTTTGAGATGTCCTTTTTTATATTGGTTATATCCGGCTTTCGGATCATTTAATTCTGCGCGGGCATCAAGTATGATTAAGTTATTATTTGAATAATTCTCTAGTAACCATGTTTGTGTAACGAAATTTTTCATAAAATCCTCCTGAATGAACAATGTATTTAGAAAAATAAAAATAATAGATATGCTAAGATATTTTAATAATTAAAGCCATAGAGAAAAGACGTTTAGAGAGTGAAAAATGTTTTGTTGCTTCATGTTTTATTATGTATGATTCAATGAAGAATATAAAATTACATATTGAGATATTAAAAAAATAATTTAATTGGATATTTTGATGGGGTTTAGTTGATATCAAAAAGAGAATAGTTTCATCCTATTTTTTATGCCTAAAAATGATTGAGTATACTTTTAAAATAAGAATACTTAGGAAAAACAATTTCCCCAAATGTACTGGCGGATCTTTTAAGGTAATCAGTCATGAAAAATAATTGCATTATTATGTTAATTATCTTTGTTATTTCATTCGCTGAGAGTGTTTATTTTCACATCAATAGGGTGGTAGATAAAGTGGATTAAAAAAAAAGATGTTAAAGCTGATCAAAAGAAACAAGCAGCGACTGATATCAGTCGCTGCTTATTTTGAAATATTGTTACCTAAACTAGAACAGCCAAAAAATCAAAGCAATTGCTAAAATGATTTGGAAGCAGCCGATCAGTAAGCCATATAACATGGTACGAGGCCCTTCTTTCAAGATATCAGAGAACTTGACCTGAAGACCAATTGCAGCTAAAGCTGTAATCTCAAATTGATTACTGATAACTTCGGAACTGTGGATCATGAAAGAAGGTAAGGGTAGAAAACTTCTAAGCAAGAATAAAATGAAGAATCCTACAATAAACCAAGGAATAGTCAATAGGTTTGTATTTTTTTTCAAATAAGCAGATGTTGGTTCAACTGCTGATTTAGAAAATAGCGGTTCTTCCTCTTTAGTGTTTAGTTTACTGAAAGATAAGGCTACTCCGATGATAAGGAGTACTCTCATAAGTTTGAATACTATAGACAGATTAGTGACGTCCATACTCACCAATTTAGCTGAAGCAACGACTTGTCCTATGGATTGGATCGTACCTCCAATCAAAGCTGATGTTTGAACGACTTCGTTGTGGTACAGAACAGAAGCGAGAATAGGCAGTGAGACCATCAATATGGTTCCTGTTACATTAACTATAGTGATGGACATGGCTTTATCTTTCTTATCGGCACCAATTATCGGAGAGACAGTACCAATAGCAGAAGAGCCGCAGACTGCATTGCCGGCCCCCATCAACAAAGACATCTTTTTATTGAACTTCATAGTTCGACCGATCCAATAAGCAAATAAAATCGTCAAAACCATTTGAAGAATAACAAAAATAAATCCAGTAAAACCAACTTGCTTGATGATTTGAAAATCTAAGATTATTCCATTTAACACGATCGACCACTCTAAGAGGGATTTTTCAGAAAATTTAGTTCCTCTTTTAAAATAAGGCTTGTTTAAAAAAGTATTTCCTAACAAAATTCCTAAAAAAATTGCGATCAGTGCTGCTCCTAAATTTGGCAGAAGGGCAGATAGATACTGGCTGATTAATGATATCAAAACACTGATTAGTAGACCGGGCAAAATAGAATAGTTTTTTTTAAATTTTGCGAGCATATTAGACCTCCTCCAAATATTTATAGTATTATGATATACCGAATCTTGTATAAAATAAAATAATCATTTATTATATATTTATAAGAAATTATTATTAAGGAGTGGCGTTAGATGTTAGATTATCGTTATCAAACGTTCCTTACTTTGACAGAAGAAATGAATTACACGACCACAGCTAAAAGATTGCACATCACCCAGCCGGCTGTCACCCAACATATTCAGTCTTTGCAGCAGGAGTTAGGAGTTGAACTGATTCATTATGAAAAGAGACGATTATCATTAACGGCTAAGGGAAAGCAGCTGCAAAAAGACCTTTATTTGCTCCAAAGAGAGATCGCTAAGGTGCAGGAGCAGTTAACTTCTACTGCAGAACACACTACCCTTACATTTGGGGCTTCCTTGACGATTGGGGAATACATGATGCCTGGACTCATTGAGTCGTATTTAAATCAATATCCAGCACATGATATCTCGATGGTAACAGACAATACCCAGCGTTTAATCGAATTGATGGAGCATGGAAAAATTGATTTTGCGCTCGTAGAAGGAGAATTCAATCAGTCTGCATTTGAATTCCAGAAAATCGCTGAAGAACCGTTTATCGCTGTCTGTTCAGAAAAAAGTTCTTTGTGGAAACAAGAACAGAGCATTAATGACTTATTTTCTACACCTCTTCTAGTCCGTGAAGAAGGATCGGGATCACGCCTGATTTTCGAAACAGCTATAAAAAGTAAAGGAATCCACTTAGACAGCTTTTCGAAAGTTATGACGATTGGGAGCATTGGTGCTGCTAAAAAAATGGTCGAAAAAAATTTAGGAGTCAGTTTTATTTATCAGATGGCTGTTGAAGAGGAACTCAATAAAGGGATATTGAAAAAAATACCTTTAAGCGATTTTAATGTAATTCATTCTTTTCATTTGATTTATCTGAAAAGAATCCAAGTGAGAGGAATGGAAACGATAAATAATTTTTTGAAAACTGTGGAAACACATTAGACCGGATAGTTTAAAAGAATGGATATGCAATGTTCTTATCATGGCAATAAGTGCATGAATTTGTAATTTATATCAGCGCACTTGTTTTTAAAGTATAGTCAAAGTGGGAACAATTGAACTAGATCTTAAGAAAGCCGGTAAAGATTCTCAATGCTCAAAAAGCTAAATTTATGTTAGATACATCAAAAGGAACTGCCATTTAGACAGTTCCTTTTTTTGTGCGAAAAAATTGACGTTCTTAGATTGGTGTAGTCATATTGAACTAACCGGTACTTTATGAATAAAGGAATGTAAAACAATGTTTTTTCCTGATTTTTAGTCTTTTACCACTGGATTGTTTTCGTAACTGACCCAGTCACTGTAGCCACCTGGATACAACCTCGGCTTCAATCCAGCTTCTTCCATAAACAACATATTTACTGTCCCTGTTATCCCGGAACCGCAGTGTACGATAATATCCTCATATTTCTCCAGAGATTTGAACTTTTCGTTTATCTTTTGGTTGTCTGCTATAGTGCCTTCATCAACCAAATCCGTCCAAGGATAGTTTAAAGCACTGGGAATGTGTCCTGGCAATTTATCTAAGGGCTCCACTTGTCCAGAATACCGTTCGTACGCTCTGGAATCGATTATAGCTGTTTGTTCTAAGCCGACAGCAGCCTTTACTTCAGAGAATTCTGCGATCATGGATTCATTCAAATTCAAGCTTAAAGCCCCAGAAGATTGCGGCTTGGCAATAACGGTAGTAATTTCTAGCCCATTATCGACCCAATGTTTTATACCGCCTTCTAATAAGAATACCTTATCTTTACCAGCGTATTTTAACAACCACCACAATCGGCCTGCCATTGCAAGATCCCCATCATCATAAATGATTACTGTGGAAGAATCAGAAATACCCAACTGCTTTATGTCATTAATAAATACTTCCATATCTGGTAAAGGATGCCGACCACCATGCTCGCTGACTTCTCCAGTCATTGTATCTTCTAAAGAGACGAATTGAGCTCTTTTGAGATGTCCTTTTTTATATTGGTTATATCCGGCTTTCGGATCATTTAATTCTGCACGGGCATCAAGTAAGATTAAGTTATCATTTGAATGATTCTCTAATAACCATGTTTGTGTAACGAAGTTTTTCATAAAGTCCTCCTGAATGAACAATGTATTTAGAATAATGGATATGCTAAGATATTTTAACGGTTAAAACTATGGAGAAAAGACGCCTTGGGAATGTAAAATATTTTGTTAATTCATGTTTTATTATGTCTGATTCAATGAAGATTGTAAAATTACATATTAGATATTAAAAAAATAATTTAATAAATCAAGCAAACTAAAGTAACTACTGTAATTAAGCTTAAATATTTAAAGAATCTACCGTTTTTATTCCTTTCTTTGGTATAATAACTAAGATGATTTTTTATGAGAAGAGATGTGTACATAGAGTCAACTCGTAAAAGAAAAAGTATGTCGAAAAGAATACACAGGCTTACAGCAGAAAAGCCTGTGTTTCTTTTTGTGCATTGCAGTAGACAGTCACTCGGGGGGATATTTTGTAAGGAGTTAAGTGTAAATTATAGTTATTTGATTAATGATTCATTTGAAAAAAGAAAAGAGGACATAGAATTGAACGAGAAAATATACGATAAGAACAGCATCAAGAAAATCAAAGGGTTAATGATTGGTCTTTTAGTCATCATCCTATTGGTAGGCGGATTTTTAGTGTTTTTTGAGAAAATTGAAAATGGTTATGTAGGGGTTCGTTATTCCATGAACGGCGGAGTCAGAGACCAAACACTAAGCCAAGGGGTTAAATTTGTCGGATTGGATAAAGTAACTCAATACCCAATTCGATTACAGACGGTTAAAGCAGAAAAATTGAATTTGGCTACAGAAGATGGAAAAGCTACCCATGTATCAATTACATATGCGTATAAAGTAGATTCAAAAAAAGTTTCTGATGTGTTTAAAGAATTTGGGAGTATCAGCGTAGAAGATATTGAAGCGAACTGGTTGAAAGCACAATTGCTGAAATCATCGCGTAGTATTGTTGCCAGATACAGCTTATTGGATGTGACGGGATCGAAATCGACAGAAGTTCAGCAATCGATTTTAGAAGATTTCACTAAAGCTGTTGAGCCTAAAGGATTCTTAGTAGAAGATGTTGCCTTTGGAGTTCCGGATGTAGATGCAGAAACGCAAAAATCCATTGATGAGATTATCAAAGCCGGTCAAGAAAAAGAAAAAGCTCTCTTAGAAGCTGATACAGCAAAAACAAAAGCAGATAGTTTAGCGTATCAAAAAGTAAAAGCTGCAGAAGCTGAGGCAGAAGCCAATAAAAAATTATCTGAATCGATCACAGAAGAATTGATCAAATTAAAAGAAGTAGAAGCCCGCTTGGAACATGGTTGGGTTGAAGTACAAACGGGTCAAGCCATTGTAGATACGAACGAGTAGGTGATAAAATGATTTTCTTCTTAGCGAAGCTTATTTTTGCAGTGATAGTAGTCATTTTAATAGGAAATTTATTGTCTTTGCTGTTTAAAAAAGATCCTAAACAGGAAGATGATGATTTGGACTTTTAATTATGTATTGGAAAAATCGAAAAAGACCTCTCTTGATATGATGTCCAAGCAACACCATATCAAGAGGGTTCTTTTTATATGCAGAGTAGCAAAAGTCTTAAATAAAAGTAAACTGAATGAAAGTTATTTAGCCTACTATTAAAAGTAATGAATTAGATTTCAACAACGATGGACAGAGCTTTGTTCTCTTTTCCTTGCAGCTGATCCACCAACGATTTTGCTTGAGTCTCAAGCTGGCCGGCTGCTTCACCGACCGCTGAAAAATCGTGGACTGTGTGTTCAATGTGTGTTTGACTATCAAAAATCAGTTTTTCCGAGTGTACTGTACCTACACTGATATTTTGTACTTGTTCAGTAATGTTTTTGACATTAGCTTGCACTTCTAAAATGGATTCTTTAGATTGATTAGCTAGTTTACGAATTTCATCTGCTATAACATTAAAGGCGCGACCGTATTGTCCGGCATGGGCTGCTTGGATGGCAGCATTCAAAGCTAATAGATTTGTTTGTGTGGCAATGTCCTTAATCGTTTTGACTATGCCACGAATGTCTTCGGTCCGCTCGTTAAGCATCTTTAAAGTACTGACATTTTTACTAGTTTGTTCAATAATTTTATTCATCGCTGCTACAACTTCATCGCTGCGGTTGGATCCTTTATCAGCTCGCTCTTTTAAATTTTCTGCCATTTGCTGTAAATTATGGGTTACTTCAGCGCTGCCATTTTCTCGAGCCGTAATATCGGTAGCTACTTTTATAACGGCTTGAATCTTTCCGTTTTCATCAAAAACAGGAGTATAAGTTGCTTCAAGCCAAATTGGATCCCCTTGTTTCGTTATTCGTTGGACTTTCTGTTGAAACGATTGTCCATTCCTGAAACTCTTCCAAAAATTTTCGTATTCCAAACTTTGTACAAATTCAGGATTGCAGAATTGACGGTGATGCATGTCAGTTAATTCTGTTGTGTTGTATCCCATCGCCTGTGCAAAATTATTGTTCGCCCAGAGGACGTTTCCGTAAGGATCGAATTCAATGATTGCTAAGCTCATTTCTAAAGCAGAGAGGACGGAATTCTCATTTAATACTTGCGTGCTAACGGGTCGTTTAAGATAGTCAGTCATGTGGTTATCTCCTAATGTATGTTTATCTAAACATAACTAATTTATAGTAAGTTTTTTTGCTTTTTGATTATAACAAAATTTATTTTGAAGTCATAACATTTTACTTCGAAATAGAGATATTTTTATTTCGACTTCACTTGTTTCATATTCTTAGCAAAAATCCTCGTTATAAAAGGGACCGAAACAGCTAATGATTGATTCTATTCTTTAGCGTTATCTTTGTAACAGACAAGTACATAATTTAGACGATTTTTCTATTTAATAGTCAAATTTTATTTGTCACATCGCGGTTTATCCTGTATGATTTAGGGAAGAATGTAAACCGGATATTGTAAAGTTGGGCAAAGGATATGGGAAATCATATTGAATGTAGAATAGTACAATTTTTAGAATGAGTTAGTCATTTTCAAAAATCTCCATTCATGTAGTTGCCGCTCCTCTTATCTCACTGAGAGTATTTAGTGTTACACCAATGAGGTGGTGGAAAAATGAATTCAAAAGAAAAAATGTTAGAATTGATCAAAAAGAAACAAGCAGGCGGGAAATCTAAGCAAACGACCGAACCAAAGAATGATATGAAAAACATGCGTAAAGGTCCAAAGATCTTTAACAAATAATCTATGCGAAAAAGAATAGCTGCTGGCTATTCTTTTTTTGTGCGTAGAAATATTTTAAAAGAAGGATTGAAGGGAACACGAAGTAACTGAAAGTAGGAAATTAGTATTCAGCTGACTTTTTTGCTTTAATGATAAATATGATGAGTTTCAATAGAGGTCATAGGAGGGAACAAGATGATAGATGTTGTTGTGATTGGTGGAGGTCCAGCCGGAATGAGCGCTGCTTTAGTGGTAGGAAGAGGCAAAAAGCAAGTCCTGCTGATTGATGAAGAAAAGCCAAGGAATGCTGTAACGCACGCTTCTCATGCATTCTTGACACAAGATGGAATCAAACCTGAAGTTTTCAGAGATAAGGGCAGAAAAGATTTGCTCAAATACCCAACCATTTCTATTAAGACGGATAAAGTCCTTTCAGTTGAAAAAGCAGAGGAAGATTCTTTTGAAATAACTGTCGAGTCAGACGAAAACATCACTACTAAAAATGTCGTCTTAGCTACAGGATTGAAAGAAAAGCTTCCAGATGTTCAAGGGATTGAAGACTATTATGGAAGCAGCATTTTTTCTTGCCCTTTTTGTGATGGATGGGAAATGAAAGATAAACCATTGATATTGATCACAGAATCGAGTGTGGGGTTGCACTCTGCCAAGTTATTGAAAAATTGGACAGATGATTTGATTATAGCTGCTAACGGAAATGATGTATTTGACGCTGATCAGAAAAAACTGCTAGAAAAAAATCAGATTCGCTTAATAGAAGAACGAATTGTTGAATTGGATGGTACAGATGGAGAGCTTCAAGGTGTTGTATTTGAAAGTGGAGAGAAAATTGAAAGATCCGGTGGTTTCTGTACGACACTATTAGATAAACACTTTTCATTTATCGACTCATTAGATATTGAATTAACTGAAGCGGGATTCGTTGTTACAGATTCTTTAGGACGGACAAATGTAAAAGGCATTTACGCTGCAGGAGAAATCACAGGACCCTCTCAATTGATTGTTTCTGCTAGCCAAGGGCATATGGCAGGTTTGAGCATTATCAACGAATCTAGTGAAGCAGCCTTTGAAGGAATATAAAATAGCTACAATTGGATTCAGGGTAAAAAGAACAGTTTTTAAGCTGTTCTTTTTTGTGTCTAAAAATCGAATCAATTGTCAAGTCCATCAATGATAGCGCTTGAAATGGTATACTGACCTTAAACAAAAAAGTGGTAAGGGTGGAAGTTGAATGGAAATCGACATCAGACCGTTACAGAAAAAAGATTTTAACGCAGCGAGAAAGTTTGCTGTTCAAGGCATGCATCTTGAGTGGTATACCGGAAACGTTGTTGAACTGTATTTGTACAGTAAATACTTTTGGTATCTAGAGATTTCACGTGCAACGATTGCTCTTGGAGCATACCTTGGTGATGAGTTGATTGGCGTGCTGCTGGCAGATATGGATGACGCACCTAAAGTATTTGCTAATCGCTTTTATCGCTCATTTGTGAGAATCGCTGAGTTTGTCATCAAATTAGGATATAAAGATGCTTCGAATGCATATGAGAAAGCCAATAAAGATATGCTGGCTGCTTATAAGCAAACACACCATCCAGAAGGAAAACTGAATTTCTTCGCAGTGAATCCCGATATAAAGGGAAAAGGCATTGGAACAAAATTGTTAAATGAATTGGAGAGGCAAGAAGTGGGGAAAGAAATCTATCTGTATACTGATTCAGGTTCCACTTATCAGTTTTATGAGCATCGTGACTTTAAAGTGGTCGGTCAAAAAGACATCGAATTGAATATTGTAGTTCTTTTTTAGAAGGTTAGTTGATTCAATATCTACAGTTCTATTTATTGAATATTCAAAAGAGGGTTGTAATCGAACTAAGGAAAATGCGATTATTAATGGTATAATTTATTAGTAACGAAAAATTTAGGGAGTGTAAAATATCCTTTTTGTTGGAACCAATAGAAGGATACCTAATTATAAAAAAGGTAAATATGTAAACGAAAGAGGAATTAAATTATGGGAACAGAACTAAACAAACGCTTATTCAGCGCTGCTGACAATCTTCGCAGCAAAATGGATGCATCAGAATACAAGAATTATTTATTGGGATTGATTTTCTATAAATATCTTTCAGATAAGTTATTACAACAGGTAGTGGAATTAGCTGATGAACCTCTGGAAGAATACGGTACAGCGGATAAACAAACTGAACTGTATCAAGAACTATTATCAGATGAAGAAACGAAAAGTGATTTAATTGCGACACTAGTAGATACATTAGGATACGATGTAGAACCAGCATACTTATTTAACGTCTTGGCCAATCAAGCCAAACAAAATACATTCTATTTAACTGAGTTAAATAAAGGGTTTATTCAGTTATCAACGAAGTACGCTCAGTTTAATGGTTTATTTGACGATGTGGATTTGCAATCAAAGAAGTTAGGATCAGATGATCAACAACGTAATGTCACCATCACAGAAGTTTTAAAAAAATTAAATGATATTAATGTGATTGGACATGAAGGGGACGTTATTGGAGATGCCTACGAGTTTCTAATCAGTCAATTTGCTTCGGAAGCAGGGAAAAAAGCTGGGGAATTTTACACTCCACATATGGTTTCCGATATGATGGCGCAAATTGTAGCGATCAGCCAAGAAGATAAAAAACTGTTTAGCGTATTTGACCCTACTATGGGTTCAGGTTCATTGATGTTAAATGTACGAAACTACCTTAACTATCCAGATAATGTAAAATATCATGGTCAAGAATTGAACACGACTACCTATAATCTTGCAAAAATGAACTTGATTTTGCATGGGGTAGATGCAGAAGATATGCGTCTGCGAAATGGAGATACACTGAATAAAGATTGGCCTACAGATGAGCCGTATACCTTTGATTCTGTCGTCATGAATCCACCGTACTCTGCCAAATGGTCAGCAGATGACACATTCCTGGATGATTCTCGATTTAATCGCTATGGGAAACTAGCTCCTAAATCAAAAGCTGATTTCGCTTTTCTGTTGCATGGCTATTACCATTTGAAAGATACAGGGACAATGGCAATCGTCTTGCCGCATGGTGTATTATTCCGTGGAGCAGCTGAAGGTGTAATTCGTAAAAAGTTATTAGAGGATGGGAGTATCTATGCGGTCATTGGGATGCCTGTGAATCTATTCTTTGGAACGTCAATTCCTACAACAGTAATCATCTTGAAGAAAAATCGTACGAGTCGGGATGTGCTCTTTATTGATGCAAGCAATGATTTTATAAAAGGGAAAAATCAAAATAAACTGTCAAAAGAAAATATTGAAAAAGTTGTTTTAACGTATAAAGAAAGAAAAGATGTTGAGAAATACGCATACATCGCAAGTTTTGATGAAATTAAACAAAATGACTTTAATTTAAATATTCCGCGGTATGTTGATACCTTTGAAGAAGAAGAACCGATTGATATGGCAACTATTGGAATTGAAATCAAAGAAATTCGTCAAGAAAAGCAAGAATTAGAAGCCATTTTGTTCGACACAATTTCTTCCTTACAGTTTAATCCAGAAGATGCGGAATGGATTCAAGGTGCTTTAGAGGTGTTTAACTATGAAAAATAACAAACAACCAGAAATACGTTTTTCAGGCTTTACTGAGGATTGGGAACAGCATAAGTTGGGAGACATTACCCTAAGTTTTTCTGGTGGAACTCCACCTATAAATAATAGAGATTACTATAATGGTTCGATCCCTTTTATTCGCTCTGGTGAAATTAATTCTAATACCACAGAACTTTTTATAACTGAAGAAGCTATGAAAAATTCTTCTGCAAAACTCGTGAATAAAGGAGATATTTTATATGCTTTATACGGAGCAACTAGTGGAGAAGTTGGGATTTCTAAAATAGATGGTGCAATTAATCAAGCAATACTAGCTATGAAACCTGTTTTTAACGATAGTTCTTATTTTATATCACAATGGTTGAGAAAACAGAAACAGACGATTATAAGTACTTACTTACAAGGTGGACAAGGTAACTTATCAGGAGGGATAGTAAAAAAATTATTGATTAATATTCCGAGCAATAAAGAAGAACAAAGAAAAGTAAGTGTTTTTTTGAAGCAATTAGATGACACTATCGCTCTTCATCTGCAAGTGCTAGACGCTCTGACACAAACAAAAAAAAGCTTTTTAGGAAAGATGTTTCCGAAAGAAGGAGAAAAATTTCCTGAAATTCGCTTTCCTGGCTTTACTGAAGATTGGGAACAGCGTAAGTTGGGAAAAGAAAGTGACGTTCGTGATGGAACACATTCTTCTCCTAAATATTTTGATAGTGGCTACCCATTAATTACTTCTAAAAACTTAAAACATTATGGATTGGACATGACAGATGTTTCTTTTATCTCTCACAAAGATTTTGAAGCAATAAATCAAAGATCTAAAGTCGATAAAGGTGATATTTTATTTGGTATGATTGGAACAATTGGTAATCCTGTTTTAATAAACAGGGACAATTTTGCTATTAAGAATGTTGCTTTGATTAAGGAGCAAAAAAATGTATTAAATCGGTTTCTAATTCAACTACTGAAATCTCCTATTTTTGATAAATATATTGAAAATGAAATGGCAGGTGGAACACAGAAGTTTTTATCATTGAGTAAAATACGTTCATTTATCTTTAGAGTTCCATCTACTCAAGAGCAAGTATCAATATCTAATTTTTTAGGTCAGTTAGATGACACTATCGCTCTTCATCAGCGTGAGCTAGAACTTTTACAAAATACCAAAAAAGCATTCTTACAGAAAATGTTTGTTTAGGAGGTGCAGGAAGTGAATAAGATTGCCCATCGGGGAGAGGCTGAAGTTGAAAATCACTTAATTGAGGTTCTAGGAGAAGGTCATAATCAATGGACCTATCGACCGGATTTGAAATCAGAAGCAAATCTTTGGCAAAATCTTCGTGAGAAAATCACTCATAATAATTTATCGGAGATTGGGGAACATCCCTTAACCGATAAAGAATTTGACACCATTAAGACAGAACTTCTGTTACGGACACAGACGCCTTTTGATGCCGCTAAATGGTTAAAAGGAGAAAATGGGATTGCTCGTATTACGATAGAACGAGAGGATACTACCTTGGGGTCGGTATCTTTGATTCTTTATTCCAACCAAGATATCGGTGGCGGAATTTCTACCTATGAAGTGGTGAATCAAATTGCGAAGCAAAAAAGTAGTGCAGAAGGTAGAGACAGACGGTTTGATGTTACACTACTCATTAACGGACTGCCTATTGTTCAAATCGAGTTGAAACAAGTGACGGCCAAAGATGGTGTCTATCAAGCATTTAATCAAATCAAAAAGTATGCTGAAGAAGGAATGTTCCGTAATAATATCTTTTCAACCCTGCAGTTGTTCGTAGTCTCCAATGAACAAACGACCCGTTACTTTGCCAATGCCATGCCCAAAAATATGCATCGCAAGTTTTTGTTCAGCTGGCGGACAAAAGACAATAAGAAAGTCGAGAATCTGTATGAGTTCTGTAAACAAGTCATGAATATTCCAGATGCTCATCGACTTGTTGCTAATTACACAATTATGAGTGAAGATCAAGACAATAAAACATTGATGGTTTTGCATCCGTACCAAGTTCATGCCATTGAAGCACTATTTACCGCAGCCAACAAACACCAGTCAGGATATGTTTGGCATGCAACAGGATCAGGCAAGACATTAACTAGTTTTGTCTCCACGAAGCTTTTAGCAAGAAAATCCGGTATTGATCGAACCATCATGTTAGTAGACAGGAAAGATTTAGATAATCAAACTACCAGTGAATTCACTAAATTTGCTTCTGAGTTTAATACAGGGATTTCTTCAGGTGATGCCAAATCTAATAGTTTAATTGTGGGTACGGGAAGCGCTCAAGAACTAAGTAAGACACTACTTGCAGATGCTAATTCCAACGTAGTGATTGTCACTACTCGTCAAAAATTAGATGCAGCACTGAAATATGCCAAAAAGCAAGAAGAGCAAAAAGGGACTAATCGTTATCAAAAGTTAATGGGGCAGCACATGGTCTTTATTGTGGATGAATGTCACCGTGCCTTAAGTGCAGAGAATATGGAAGAAATTAAAATCTTTTTTCCCAACTCTACATGGTTTGGCTTTACCGGGACCCCCATTTTTGAGATGAATAAGAAACAAGCAAAAGGTCAGTTAGCAAGAACAACTCATGATCAATACGGAGAAGTCTTACATACGTACACAATCAAGAATGCATTGGAAGATGGATCTGTTTTGGGATTTCAAGTAGAACATGAGAATACTATTGAACCAACCTCATTAGACAATCAAATTCATCGTAAGCTCCAAGAAGTTGAAAAATATGCTAGTTACACAGCTGAACAAGTCAATCAAGTTATTGATCAGATGGAGCCGATAAAAAAAGAAGAATATATCGAAAATGGGACGTACCAAGATGATCAACATATACAAAAGGTCATCCACAAGATATTTCGTCCGGATAATGCGTATACAAAGTTTGATTTTACGAATGGTCGACCGACCAAGTCAGCGATTCTAACCACCAGTTCGATTGATATGGCAAAACGGTACTACAAAGCCATTAAAGAAATGACGAAGGATAAAGACTGGCTACAGCAAGAGTTTCCTAATCATCCGATCCGCGAGGGACGCACGATGGAGGATCCTGATTTTCCGAGAATCGCAATTACCTATTCTTTGGATGAAAATAAGAGCAATGCCAAAGAGCAACAGGAAGAGATGCAGGAAATCATTCGGGAGTACAATGAATACTACAATACGGCATGGACCTTAGCAGATATTGAACGCTATAACGGAGATATCAATAATCGCTTGGCTCGTAAAAAAGCGGAATTTAAACAATTTGGGCGCCAAGTAGATTTAGTGATTGTAGTGGACCGCTTGTTGACAGGTTTTGATGCCCCGACGATACAGACGTTATTTGTGGATCGAAATTTAGAATATGCTGGACTGATTCAAGCCTTTTCTCGTACCAACCGAACGTATCCAGAGAAAACAAAAGGATTGATTGTCACTTTCCGTAAGCCACATACGATGGAAAAAAATGTAGCTGAGGCTACCAAGTTATACTCCGAAGCAAAAGAAGAGTCAGAGTTAATTTACCCGACATATGAAGAATCAAAAAGACGATTTAAAAAAGCTCATCAGAAAATTCAGCAGTTTACCATTGTACCTGGAAAACTAGATGAGCATACGCCACTAGAAACCCGTGTGGAATACGTTAAAGCATTCCAGGAATTAAATAAAGCGTATGAAGCACTAATAACCTATGACACTTATAATGATGATATGGAGAAGTCAAAAACACTGCAAAATCAAGTGTTTCTCTTAGAGGAACAATCTGGAGTGTATGAGACGGTAAAAGGGTCACTTATAGAACAAGAGAAAGATGAAACAGATGAGGATGTTGATTTTTCTGGTATAGAATTTTATACAGATAACAATATGAAGTTGTATGACATTGACTCTACCTATATTGATCAATTGCTGGGCACTTATGCTGCGAATAATTTTGATGCACGAGAAGAAATCGAAAAAGCACTACAGAAATTAAACAAAGCAGAATACGTTAAAGAAGTTTATCGAGCCATTTTAAATGCTATGGATAATGGAGAAGTGGATGAAAATGAAGACATTTTTGTTATTAAGCGCCAATTTTTTACACAGGCCAGAGACCAAGTGATTGAGGACTTTGCAAGAGAGTGGTTTGTCTCTGAAGGACAGCTCCATTCCTCAGCCATTCAGTATAAGATTGGTGTGGATCCCATTCCAAATATCAAAGGTATTATTGAAAGTAAAGATTACGAAGAATATAAGAAACTACACCCAGAGGTAAAAGCCTTCAAGTACCCACAAGCCGTGAAAAGAGCTTGGCGTGAAGTTTTGGATGAACGTATTGTGCCGCTGGATGATGAGTTGAGGTAGGTGGAATTGAATTGAATGAATGGAACATACAAAAAGCTTCTACAGAAAATGATATATTAATCAAAGATGACAAAGTTGTTATTATTGGCAATGGTTTTGATATGAGTGTTGGAATCAAAAGCTCATATCAAGATTTTATTGAGTATATAAAAGTGAAACATCAGTTGTCAGAAGATTTAGAGTTGTACGAATATAACCGTCTTTTTTTAAGAAAATACGAAAATTTTTATTTGAACTGGTCAGATTTTGAGGGTTTATACGAACAGACTATAAAGAAAGTAAATAATCGCACTCAACATGCAGAGCTTCAAGATTCTTTTGAAATTACATCAATAAATGATGCTATAAAAAAGTTAGAAGTTGATTTTTATGATTATATATCTGAGGAATATAAACGTTGGATTCAACAAAATACTATTTCTCAGTACGATCTAGAATTTAAAAAATTTTCTCGAAATATTAACCCGTTCCTGAAGACACTTCTTGAGGATGAAAAAGCCTATTTTATTAACTTTAATTATACAAACACACTTGAAGATCTTTGCGAAGATCTTTTTAATAACGGAGCTGATGAAGAAAGAAAATTGGCAAAAGTACGAATTAAAAGAACGAAGGAAAGGATAGCACATATTCATGGAAGTATCGAAAAAGATAATATCCTTTTTGGCGGCGGTTTTACAGATAGAGAAGATACAAAAAAATTACGCTACTCCCAATCATTATTAAATGATAAGTTATTTAGGATAAAAGAAAATAATGACTTGAGTTCTACTCGGAGAAATATAATGAACGAATTAGATGATAAGTCGAAAAAATCTTTTGATGCTTATATCATCGGTCATTCATTACAAGGTAGTGATTTTACCTTCTTAAAAACAATATTAAATAAAGCAAATAAAGTATTTATTTTCTATTATGAACAAGATTATACTGAAAAGATTGAAGAAATCATTAGAGAAATGGATTCCTCAATAGTTGAAAAAATTGTGCTCATTCCATTTGTAGAAATATTATTTGAAAATGATGTAATTATTCATAATTTTGAAGAATATACAAGTATCGAATCTTGTATAAATAATAAATTCCCCCAAATGGATATTTTTAGGAACTTATCAATAACAGCACAACACTTTTTATTTAAAAATATCACCGAGCTAAGAATTACGGCTGAAAATATTAAAGTAATAATGAGTCTAATAAAAAAGCTTAATAAAAGCCACGTATTTATTAAAATCAAGAAACTTCATTTTTTGGATGTTTTAGAAGAAGATATTGAAGAGTTAAAGACTTCTAAGGTATTTATGGAAATTTTATCTAATGTTGAAAAAATTTCATTTGAAAAAAGTGAAATAGACATAGATTTTCTGGAAGCACTATTATATGAGGGGAAGAATTTAACTCATACAGATTTAAATTCTTGTACATTATTGAATAACGGAAAAACAGAGTTAGATATTTCTGTTTGCGAATCACTATTAAAACTAGAAATAAAAGACTGCGTTTTTAATCCTGAACATACAAGACGACCGTTTATGTTCCACACCAACAATAGAGACACTAACATTGTAAAATTTACTTTTGAAATGAATACAAATATTACTATCGATAATGAAGTGCTAGAAAAATCTGCAAGTTTAATTGAGCTTGTGTTAGTGTTATCAGATCCATTTCAAGTTAAGGCGCATTTAGAAAATTTAGAAATTCTTTACATAGATTGTTCTAAAACTGATTTCCCTAATATAACTGTAGGTAATAAAATTAAAGAAATAATGATCGTTGGCTATCCAAAGGAGTTTTTACAATTTTCATCTTTAATGAAAAATAACGAAAACTTATTAGGATTTCCAAACTTTAGATTACTTCAATTAAATAGCCCAGATAGTATTACCTCGTTTAATGATATAGACGTAGATGTTCTTCTAGATATTTTCTCAAAAAAAATAAAAATAACTATTGATGAAACAAGTGTTTCTATTCTTGATTACTATAGAGATTATAAAAAAGACCAAAATGAATCTTTTTTAGTGGCTACAAAGAGAATTATAGAAGACACTATTCCAAACTTTCTTGATCCTAAAGAGGAAATAGTTGAAGAGAAGTTTATAGAATTCAAAAACTGGTATATTGAGTTATCTAGTTTAGTTGGTAATTCAACAAATGAAGAGTCTTTTATATCGTTTGTTGAGAAGCAGCTATCTGTTTCGCACGAATTTGAAAATGAAGTTTTGAATAAAAACAATAATTCAAATATTTTACTGGATGATACTGAAAAGATACAACCTAATTATTCTGAAATTGATATTTTATTATTTGAATATATGAATAATAAAAAAAGTTATGAGGAAATAAAAAATGTTCTAACTACAGAAAATAAAAAAACTATTGTGATAGAAGCATACAATAGTCTGATAAACGTTTTGGAACAAAGACAAAATTTATCAATAGATGACATTAACAAAATTAGAATAGATCATTTTAAGAATATGGAAACTAATATAATAGAAGTGTTTTCTAACACGTGGTGTGTTTCTTCTAATGAATTAAAGTATTCTGCCATGCAGTATGAAAGCGGTATGGAGACCATCCCAAATATGGGAAGCATTATCAATAGTAAAAAGTTTGAAACTTATAGGGATCAGCATCCAAACGCTAAACCACTTAAATACTCCCAAGAAATCAAATCGGCATGGCAAAAAAAGCTAAATGAAGAAGTTGTTCCACTAAATAGCGAATTGAAATTATAAGAGTATATAAATATTTGGAAAAGTATACAATTACAGAAATTAAAAGATATATTGTTAAAGGTTAGATAATTATATTATTATACCCCCTGATAGTATGTAGTAAAAGTATCATTTACTACATACTATCAGGGGGTGTGAGTCTATTTTTATACCAATAGAATGAAAATTATAATTATCTTATATTTTAACTCAATACTATATACTCTTATAATTCTTACAATAATAAGCTTTGTGTTTGCTCATGTATACTTTACCCCTGAACAGCCTCCAAATACTGATAAAGATTCACATCAATCGGTTCTAAAAACTTCAAAAACATCTCTACAACCTTTTTCTTTTCGCCGTTTTGCAGTGGTTTTTCTAATTCGATGATAGAATCTTTTACAGGTTTTACTTCTCCTAAATAATAAAATTCGGTACCTTCGTTGTCTGACTTCTTCGCAAATACACGAATGTG
This sequence comes from Desemzia sp. AGC72, assembly GCF_057334175.1. Taxonomy (NCBI): domain Bacteria; kingdom Bacillati; phylum Bacillota; class Bacilli; order Lactobacillales; family Carnobacteriaceae; genus Desemzia; species Desemzia sp. AGC72. The sequence continues at coordinate 9,708 of NZ_JBHFIG010000016.1, read as the reverse complement.
CCATTTTTCAGCTTCCATTAACTTTTGTACTTCAGGGGAAGACATGGTTCTAGGAGACTTCGTGAACCACTTCATCGTGGAATAATCGATCAACTCATCTTCGTAAGCCATTTGAGCACCTGAGAAGGTTTCTCCTTTTTTCAGAGTGACGAAAATAACAAATTCGCCTTTACTTGATGTATATCCACCAACATTTTGATCCACCATTTGTTTTTCCCAATTCAACAAACGCAAAACATCTTTTCGTTTGTATTTTTGATAGCGCGTTAAAGGTTCGGTAGAGGAATATTCTGTAGATTTCAACAATCCTGTTTCAAGAATATCGGTCATTAAATGTGTAAAATAGTCGTTTTCCATCGCTTCTTTAAATGAAGGCGACAATGATACTTCAGTTTCTACTCGCTCGATAAAGGCTTGTTGCTTATACAGAGCAGCCACAGAACCAGTGTAAAAGCTTAAATCTAGAGTGTTGAGGACAGAATGGACTGTTTCTTCATCTGCTAGAATTCCATGCTCTGTAAATAACTCTTTGATCCCTATTAATGAGATACTTTGTGCTGGATATCTCATCAATCGTTCTAACAAAACCAACTCTTGTTTTCTCTTTCCTGGCAATAATTCTCTTGAAGCAATCAGCAAAAATCGATTTTCTACTTCAGAAATAGTCCCTTCGTTTTGTTTGATGTTGACTAGAAAATCGTAATAACTATTTTTCTTATTAGCAACTAGCAAAGGATCAATCGTATGTTGTTCTTCAAAATCTTTCAAGTATGGTACACGACCAAGGCGATTATAAAGCAATTGGAATGATTTTCTTAATTCATTCATGCTGTCCATAGAAGCTTGATTGATAGAAGAAAAGATCTGTTGTTTGGCAATTTTTTCAAAGTTGATAGAAGAAACCCCAGAAATAAAATTTGTATCAAAAGTGTCTTTACGCAAATTATTCTTGTCTCTAGACACATCACCAGACAAAGCCATTGGAATCATATAGTTATTTTTATAGTTACCAATAAAATCAATGACCGTGACAAATTCTTTCGAAGGATCTTTTCGTAACCCACGTCCCAATTGTTGGACAAAGATAATACTCGATTGAGTGTTCCGAAGCATGATCACTTGGTTGATTTTAGGAATATCAATTCCCTCATTAAACACATCTACAGTAAAAATATACTCAATCTCGCCATCTTCTAACCGTTCGACTTGTCTTTCTCGTTCTTCTAGCGAGTGTTCTCCAGTTAAATAAGAACTAGGATGTCCTTTTTGTTGGAACAAAGCAGACAACGTTTTTGCTTCTTCTTTGCGGCTACAAAAAACCAACCCTTTAGGAATATTGCCAGAACATCCATAATAATCAAGTTTTTCTAACAAATAAGTAACTCGTTCTTCTTCAATCAAATACTTCAGATCTGTCGACTCAGAAATCAGTTCTCCATCTTTTACATAATCGGTTACTCCGAAATAGTGGAAAGGAGAAAGCATATCTTCTTCTAATGCTTCTTGAAGACGAATTTCATAAGCAATATTGTAGTCGAATAATTCAAAAATATTGAATCCATCGGTTCGCTCAGGTGTTGCTGTCATGCCTAATAGAAAGTCTGGTTTAAAATAATCCATTACTCGATGATACGAAGGAGCGCCAGCTTTATGGACTTCATCAATTAAGATGTAATCAAAATGGTCCTTAGCAAATTGTTGCAAGACTAGATCTTTAGAAATGGTTTGGATTGTAGCAAATAAATAAGTGGCATTTATTTCTTTTTTGTTTCCAGAAAGAATACCGTAGTCTTCGTTTTTTCCGCCAAGGATCTTTTGGAAATCACTTTTAGCTTTATTTAGGATTTGCTCTCTATGGACAATAAATAAAACCCGTTTAGGCTTAGCTTGTAAGACATCAAAAGCGGATAAGTACGTTTTCCCCGTTCCTGTAGCCGAAATGACTAATCCTTTTTTAGCGCCTGTAGCTCGTAGTTCTTTAAGATTCAATAGGGCTGTTTGTTGCATACTATTTGGCACGATATAGGAATTTGGCTCGTCAATAAGAGTTGTATCTTGGATTGTGTTAATTTCTTTGTAGTAGGTTACTGGTTGGTAAGTCTGTTTATAGTTGTGAATCCAGTCATCATTGAGTATTAGAGCCGCTTGCCATTCTTGTTCCATATGTAATTGAATCTCTTGAATCATTTGACCGTGGTCATAAGAAGTTAAACGCACGTTCCACTCGTAATTGACCTTTAAAGCGCTCATAGTCAAATTAGAACTCCCGATAATGAAGGAATGATACCCTGATTGCTTAAATAAATAGCCTTTGGAGTGAAAACCTTTCTTTTGGGAAATGCGGACTTCTACATTAGGAATTTTCATTAAGTCTTCAAAGACAGCAGGCTGATTAAAAGCTAAGTAGATAGAAGTCAAAATTTTCCCTTTGATTCCACGAAGATGAAGGTCCGCTAATTGTGTTTTTAGTGCTGCTAGACCGCTTTGAGTTAAGAAAGCAACTGAGAAAAAGAATTCTTCACAGGTATCCAATTCATTTTGTAGTACATTCAGCATATATTGCTTTTTCTTCGTGTCATTGATGATGATTTGAGGATCATATAAAGATCCTTCAGTTTTTTGATCTATAAAGGCTTTTTTTAATGAACGCTCTAACGTATCTGTCATTCTACTATTCCCATTTCCATTAATTTCTCAACAGCTGGTATATCTGCTGGTGCCCATTCTAATTGGTTCAATTCTTTAGGTTCTAACCATTTCACAGCAATGTGTTCAGTCAACTGTGGCGTCCCTTTTTTCAAGAAGCAAATGAAAGTGGTTAAGTGGACTAAACCAAAGTCATATTCGTAACTGGTTTGTTCAAACACATCAGGTTGTACATCCACTTCAATAAGGAGTTCTTCCTGAAGTTCTCGTATCAAGGCTTCTTGAGGGGATTCTCCAGATTCTATTTTCCCACCTGGAAACTCCCAAAGATAAGCTAACGATTTACCTTCGCCTCTTTGTGCACATAGGATTTTCCCGTTTTCTATTAAAATAGCGCCTACAACAGTAATTTCCTTCAACATACTCACATCCTTCTTTTTATTCATATTTTTATTTTAACATAGCGTTCATACTATTATGTATTATGAGTGAAGTTATTGGTAACAATCGATTTAGGTAGTGCAATAACATTAACAAGAAATAGTAGATATCGGAAAAAATATTTTTAATATGGCCCACCAGATATGCTAACTTAATCATTAGTTGTTAAAAATAAAAAATGGGATCAACGAATAAAAGAAAATTGGGTATAGTATGGAAAACTTCAAAGGGCTAAATATAAAAGTGAAATTAAAAGTTGCAGCGGGATAGGGTAGACTTTAAAAATAGAGAAAATAGAACAACACTATATGTAGTATTTTATTATCAATTGTCAAAAAAAACAGAATATGTATTTCTTTTTCCGAAAAATAACAATAAAATTGCCTATTGTCAAAAAAACGGCGATTTAAGAGTCTTTGTTTGAAATTAGTGGTCAGGTGTTTAAAGGGGTTGAAATCCTTTAAAAGGGGTTTAAATGCGTTTTTAAGTTGAAAGGAACAAATGTTTGTGATACTATATATGGTGAAGAGAACGAAAAAAAACAATAGATCGGGAAATCTATTGTTGGTGTTATGCACCCTAAACTATGTTGGACGTAAATCCAAATTTATTGTAGGATCCAAATTTAATTTTTATACGCATAAAATATTAACACAAATTAACGCATGTGTGAAGTATTTATATAAATTAAGAGTAATACAATAATCTACGGAATACATAAAGGTATGTGCAGAATGCCACGTCGAGTCTCTATCAATAATTATGTAAAGGGGCGAATGAGTGGAAAAAGTAACAGAAAGATTCAATCTTAAATTAAAACAAGAAGAAGTTGATTTTCTTGATGTCAACCTAGAAAGTGATGCACTTCTTTTTTTAAATCCAACTTTACTCGGGGAATTAATGGATACTGCACTCTCGAACAAAGTCATTAATAATGTGTATAGCTTTTTTGAAACCGTTTTAGATTTATACGCAACAAATAAGAAAAAATATGCAATAAAGTTGTTTAATCAATCCGGAGAAACAAACTCTGTTCATTTAGGTTATTCTAGAGTAAACAAAGGGAAGGGTACGTCTGAAAGAGCTTTAACTAAGCTTTTTGATACAGTACTTGCTTCAAAAGTATTGGAAAATAAGGTTCTTTCTAATCCTATTAGTTTAGTTTTATTTGTATCAAATTTTGCAGAAGATAGAATGTCTGATTTAATTATTAGTATACTGAAGAAGGAGCTAGTTGAATATACATTAGAACAAGCTATTCTTTACAATATACCAATTGAGAACGATGAGATAAACTATGGTAAATATTGGGACGCTTCTACTAAAAGCTGGCAGACTTTAAAGAATAGATATATAAAGGACAAAAAGGGTAAACCTATTATATTAGTGCCGAAGCAAATAGTTTCAAAAAAGTTTGGTTTTTCTGCGAATAGTTACTTAAATAAAGTGATTTTTATATGGAGACAAGCTAAACATAGAGAAGCGATATCCAATCTTTGTGAAGTAAAAAGAGACAAGAATGGAAACATTATTAAAGTGAAGCCACCTTCTTATGAAACTTTAAGAAAGGCAGAAATTGATAAAGTATATGGTAAGAAGCGTGGTAAAACAAAAAAATATATCATGGATCAAACACTTGCTAATCCTGGCTTATTAGACCAATTCTTTGAACAACACACGGAAAACTCGATTAACAGAAATGGCAATATCCTTTCTGATCAAGAGCTGACATTAATTATTGAGGCAACAGAAAATAAAAAATAATGCTTATTAAGTATTAATAGGAGGATTTTATGGCAAAACATAGCGGCGGAAAATTAGGAGATGCTGGTAGAAAATTAGGTAGTAAGAGTAGTACTAAAAAACAGAAATCAAATGCTGGAAAAACTTTGAAAGATCATCAGGATAAAAAGCATTAAAAGTTTAGAATAAGAGGAACAGTCTAGTAGATGTCTAATAAGACAACTACTAGATTGTTCATTTTTACTTTGAGGAAGAATTTATTATCACATAAACTTAGTTATTTTTCAGTTTGAAATTGAGATCATGTATTACTCCTAGAGCCAATTCTTGGACTATAAGATAGGAGAAGTTGGTTTGTATGTGATATGTAAAATAAAACAAAAAAATTATTCCTAAACCGAGATAATTCCGTTGACTTACTTCTTTTTGTTTGTTAAACTTACTATTAATAAGTGCTAAACAAGCAAATAAACTTTTAAAGGAGATTTACACATGACACAATTTACAGATTTAATCAAAGAACGCCGTACAGCTTACGCTATCGGAACAAACACTGAATTATCAAACAAAGAGATTGCTGACCGCATTCGCGAAGTAGCGCAACAAATCCCAACGGCTTTCAACAGCCAAACAACTCGTTTAGTAGTTGTATTTGGAGAAGACAACGTTAAGTTATGGGACCACATTTTAGACGTTCAAAAAGACGTTATGGAAGGCGACATGTGGGAAATGATGTCAGGAGTAATGCAAGGCGCTAAAGCTGGCGTTGGTACTGTATTATTCTTCGAAGACCGCGATGCAGTTACAGGAGCACTAGGCGAAAACGAACGCGCAACTGTTTATAAACAACACCACAGTGCAAATGCTCAATACGGTATCTGGTTAGCATTGACTGAATTAGGTTTAGGCGGAAGCTTGCAACATATGAACATTGGCTTTGAACAAGGCTTTGACAAATCAGTGAAAGAAATGTTCAACTTACCAGCATCATACGAAATGATCGCTCAAATGCCATTTGGTTCAATCGAAGCAGAACCAAATCCAAAAGAATTCATCGACAGCAGCGAACAAGTTCGCGTAGTTGGAGAGTAATCAAACGATTCGCTCTTTGATACTTAAAGCATCTGGCTCCCTTAAAAAGGAGTTCAGGTGCTTTTTTTCGTAGTGCATTTGCGCAAAGCATCCAGAGTTATCCGTTGACAGCACATAAGAGCAGCGCCTACAATTCGTGTAAGAGTTGCTTACATACTAAGTATTCATGTGATTCATTGAGGAGGAAAGAGGATGGACTTCAACGATGTAAAAGGCGTGGTCAGACAAGGCGAGCTTCCGATTGAAAGTATTGAAAATCCTTATGGCGATTACTATGTCATAAAAATCAAAAATGATGCCGGTTTGACGTGGATCCCGGGGGAGCATGGTGTTTATACGCTGCCGAACAAATCGATCGAAGGCAGGAAGTACCGTTTGTTTTCCGTGGCTTCGATACCAGAAGAAGGATTTTTGTTGCTCGGGACACGAACGGGAAAAGAAACCAGCAGCTTCAAAAAGGCATTGCTGAGTATGCAGCCAGGGGAAAAAATCACGTTGCGAGGTCCATTTGGCTGGATGAAAGTGAAAGATGAAACGTCTCCCATCGTAATGTTCGCGAGCGGAGTTGGGATAACGCCATTTCGTGCCTTATTGAAGCAGCTGGAATTCGATACTCGCCGCCCGATTGAAGTCGTTTATTCCTCCTCAGGGTATTATCTCTTTGGTGAAGAGATCGGAAAAATTGTCCAAAATAACCCGATGATCCATTTGTACAAAATGACCTCGCGAGAAGAAACCACTGCAAAGTTGGATGAAATTGTCGATCAATACGGCAATACAGCTTATTACTTTAATTCTGGATCGCCTGCTGTATTGAAGTCCGTCAAAAAACATTATAAAGAAAAAGGTATACATGGAAAGAGAATCGTCTCGGATACATTCTTTGGAGCGAAGTAAATGGAAATAAAATAAGGTATACTGACAGAGTAAATACGAAAAGCAATTGAGTGATTGAGGAGATGGATGTAAGTGGGACTAGAAGACAAAGATTTTATTTTGCGCCAAGTGCAGGAATTAGCAGAAGGTATCGGCAAGTTTCTTGGAAAAGACTCCATTAAAGAATTGATCAACTACGATCAGTCGCAAGAAGGAGCTTTATCAGATGAGGATATTGAAACGATCTTGCTAATCACAACGATCAGAGATATCCAAGAAAGTGAAGGGTTGTCAGACGAAGACCTTTCAAGCGAATTAGGCATGATAGAAGATGATTTAGAGAAGCTGTACAACAATGAACGGTCAGTTACTCCGGTTGAGCTGGAAGCTTTGCGGAATTTCGTGGCAGAGAAGGAAACTTATTAATGGAACACCTCTTCAAGAGACTATTCGTGCTGTTTAAATCCTGAAAATCGTGTTATAATGAGTAGCTTAAGATCACTACGACAGTAATAAGAACGGATGCCGAAAAAGCCTCCGCTAGTGATACATATGGAGGTGTAAGAGAATGCAAAAACGATGGACGATCGGTGAAATCAAAAAGTTTGTGGAAACCAATTCAGACAGCAAGTTATTGACGACAGAATACCAAGGCTTTTCTCAAAAGTTAGAATTTGAATGTGCATGCGGCAATAAATTTGAAAAGACTTTTAAGAAATTTAAAAATAACCACCAACGCAAATGTGATGTGTGTCAACCACCAAAAGCTTCACGCTAAAGCATAAACAAAAAGCCGATTTCTCATAATGAGTAATCGGCTTTTTTGGTATCATTAACTAATTGTTTCGTTATTCTTTGCAAAAAAATTAGCAACAATGAAAGGGTTTCGGATGTGAATCAAACACACAAAGCTTTGCAAACGATTAAAATTTCGTGTGTTATACTTTATTCAAGTAATGAATTTTAGAAATACTAAACCTTTGACTCAGATAGTTTAAACTATTTAATAACTACAATTTATGAGAGGGAGGATTTTGTGTTGATTAGAAAAGCAACTTATGATGACATTAAAGGTATGGCTAAAGTAAATGTGGATTCATGGAGGGTAACCTACAAAAACATTGTCCCTGACACATATCTGGATAGTATGAGTTATGATTTAAGAGAAAAGTCTTTTCAAAAAGCTTTAGATGATGAACAAGTCATTGTGTATGCAGCAAAAGAAGACGAAGAAGTGGTCGGATATATTATAGGTGGAAAAAATCGGGAGATAGAAGAATTTCCAGCGTATGAAGGGGAGGTGTATGCGCTCTATATTTTAGAGGAGTTTCATGGAAGAGGCATAGGAAAAGAGTTGGTTTCTAAATTATTCGATGAACTGAAAGCACGTGGGATACAGCATGTGATGGTTAAAGTGCTAAAGGACAATTCTGCTAAACTCTTTTATCAACGGTTAGGGGCCAAGTATGTTGATGTGACTTGTTTTGAAATTAGTCATAGTAAATTGGCGGAAGAAGTTTATGGGTGGGACAATTTACTCTTTAACATCCAAAAATAACGTTTTGGGGGTATACAAAAGAATATCTTATTCCCTTTTACTAAATTATCTTTTTGCACGAACTTATTCATAGCCCTCTTTTTATTGTAATATATGTAATTACATATACGACTTTATGTAATTTCATATTTTTAAAAATAAAACGATATATTTATTATTAGTAAGTGATAAAACAAATCTATATTAATAGAAAATTAAAAGCCGATAAGCCAACTTTAAAGTTGGAGAAATAATTTATTCATAGATTGGTGCTTATTTTTCTAGCAATATTAGTATTAGCAAAGAATATCAAAGGAGAGATTGAATAGTGATAGAAGAAAAAATTACCCAAATCAAAGCCTATTTCAAAGAGTTACCTAAGAATCAAAAAGTTATTAAGGATTTAGATTACCTTACTTTTTTAGCTACATTCGTTCCTGTTCCTGGTTATCAACAAGCTGCTCAAATAGTTAATAAGCTCTTTTCTGATCATAATCTAAATATATTAATGACTGAATTAAGAGAGAGTATTTATGAAACTAATAAACGCATAGCTTTAAGCGAGAACGATATAGAAAAGATTCAGTCAATGGCTGCTACAGTTTCTGCTGTATCAGAATTGGAGGAAAAGCTTGATTTAATTATTGAACAAGCACACCGTGAATTTCCATCTGAATTCATGGTTGAGACAGAAAACTGGAGTACACAAACTATAATTAATCAAATCATAAATGCAGATTTTACATCAGTTTATGCAAATAATAACAGTCATAATCGCTTGAAAGATGTTGAAATTAACTCGCCACGTACCCATTTACGTGCTACAAACCATTCGTCCAATTATTTACAAGGTACAAATTTTAGAGATTCAGAAGGTACTATTAGCGTGAATGGAATTACACAACAGGGAGATAATGAGTTCACTGGTAATTCCATCGGCTTCGGTGAAGGAGGAACATTAATTTTTGGTCCCCCGGAAAATGAAGTTACGGGAGAATGTCCGAACTGTGGAAACATCATCGTAGCTGATAAAAATAAACTACGCGCTAATTCACCCATCCAATGTTCACAATGTGGCGGTAGATTTCTCGCTAAATTGCCATGATTTAGTCGTTATTAATTGAATTTACTAATAGTTGAATAACCCCCTTTCCAAAAGGGGTTATATTTTTCACAAAAAAGAGAGTCAGTCTTTTGACTGGACAAAAATATTGACACACGAATTTATAGAATTTCATGTGTTTATTTAAAAGTTATTCTTTGTTACAATAACTATATGCATACATCTAATTATTGGTGTAAAGAAATGAGGAATTTACGTGGTCACATTAAAATCAGAACGTGAAATAAATGCAATGGATGATTCAGGTACA
>NZ_JBHFIG010000015.1:0-12114 GCF_057334175.1 Desemzia sp. AGC72 | reverse complement strand
TTTTCGCGCTCTTTTAAACGCGTTGCTTAAACCAGTCTTCCTATGATTTCATTTCTCCTTTAGTTGGGAAAAATCCCCAACTAAAAGGAGAAAGTGAACTCTACGGAAGCCTTAACGGTTTACTCCACGCTCTTTTTAGACGCGCTGCAAAAAGCAGCTTACACTACCAAAATCCGGGTGTGACTGTTAGATATAAAACATCTATCAGTCACACCCGGATTTTTCACGGTAAGCTTACCGCTTTTTTCGCGCTCTTTTAAAATAATGTTCCTTTTACTTTGTATTTGCGTTTGAAGTACCATTTTCCTGCGAATGCTGCGGCACCGATGACTAAATTGACGGCTGGTGGCATCAATACGTTGATGGATTGCGGAATGATCGCCATTGATCCTGTCATAACGATGATCCATCCAAACATAGCGACTACAGAAACTAGAATGTAGCGCAGTAAGCTTCCTTTGACACCTTGGACGGGTGCATTTTTGGTGATTGCCAGAATAACAAACCCACCTACCATGAAGTTCAACAATAACGTAATGATCCCCATACCTGTAGAGTTGCTTTCATTTCCAAACAAGGCAGACAATCCAGTGATCAAAGCAAACATTCCGCCCAACATCAAAGCTCCATCTACGTAAAGCTTCCAGTTTTCAGAACGTTGTACTTGTCCTTCAGTTTCTTGTTGTGGTCCTTCTACGATTTCAACCGATTTTTCAGTAACTGTTCCGTATAACTTACGAGCCGTTACACCTGCAGATTGTTGAGAAACGATTTCTTTCAGCATATCGTTGAAGACTCTTGTTTTCTCATCATCTGGATAGTTCGCTTCTGTTAAACGCTTGTCTAATTTGACCATGTATTCTTCATTTTTGTTTGTCAGTTGAGAAAACAGCGTGTCGTTTTCTTCTTTTAATGCTACTAGATTATCCATTTGTTGCTGTTCAGTGTTTAATTTCTTTTCATCATTCTTTTTCACCGATCTAAAGCCCCCTAATTAATCTACACGTTGAATCTGAAAAGCATAACGTCGCCGTCTTGAACAACATATTCTTTTCCTTCCGAACGCATTTTACCTGCTTCTTTAGCTGCTTTCTCACTGCCTAGTTCATCAAAGTCGCTGTACGCAATCGTTTCAGCACGAATGAATCCACGTTCAAAGTCAGTATGGATAACTCCAGCTGCTTGAGGTGCTTTCATTCCTTTTTTGAAAGTCCATGCGCGCACTTCTTGGACACCAGCTGTAAAGTAAGTTCCTAAACCAAGCAAATCATAGGCTGCACGAATCAATTTGTCCAACCCTGCTTCTTCGATTCCCAAGTCTTCTAAGAACATAGCCTTTTCATCGTCATCCAATTCAGCAATCTCTTCTTCTGCACGTGCACAAATAGTGATTACTTCTGCATTTTCTTTAGCTGCGTATTCACGAACCAATTTTACATATTCGTTATCATCTGCATTAGTGATATCTTCTTCAGCAACGTTAGCTACGTATAAAACAGGTTTAGTTGTCAGTAAGAACAACCCTTTAACAATCGGCAATTCGTCATCAGTAAACTCTACTGAACGAGCTGATTTCCCTGCTTCTAAAACAGGTTTGATTTTATCTAATACAGCTAATTCAGCAATAGCTTCTTTATCTTTTGTTTTCGCTAATTTGGCAATACGTTTATAACGCTTGTCAACGGACTCTAAGTCAGCCAATACCAATTCCAAGTTGATCGTTTCAATATCATCGATAGGATCAACTTTGCCGCTTACGTGAGTAATATTGTCGTCATCAAAACAACGAACGACTTGGCAAATGGCATCCACTTCACGGATGTTCGCTAAAAATTTATTTCCTAGACCTTCACCTTTGCTGGCTCCTTTAACGATCCCTGCGATATCTGTAAACTCAAATGTCGTTGGAACCACTCGTTTAGGGTCAACTAGTTCAGCTAAACGGTTTAAACGGTAATCCGGAACTTCTACAACTCCTACGTTAGGGTCGATCGTAGCAAATGGGTAGTTCGCTGCTTCTGCTCCTGCTTTTGTGATTGCGTTAAATAACGTCGATTTACCAACGTTGGGCAATCCTACAATTCCTGCTGTTAATGCCATACTATCTGCTCGCTTTCTTTAATTAAGATTCACTGCTTACATCATTCTTCTCGGCAGTTTCGAGAACTTTTTTCATTTTGCGTTCAAAATCTCTTCTGGGCATCATGACCATGTGACCACATTTGGTACACTTGATACGAATATCCATTCCCATTCGAATGATTTGCCAGCGGTTTTCTCCGCAAGGATGCGGTTTTTTCATTTCTACAACATCATTTAAATCATACATCAAAGCCACTTCCATTCATAAATTTCTTTATCATGTCAGAATCGACTTATTCCTCATCAAATTGAATTTCAAGAATATCTAAAATTCTTGTTAAATCTTCTGGGGAAAGATATTCAATTTCAATCTTACCTTTGTTTTTCTTCTCATTGATAATAACATTTGTCCCAAATTTATCCATCAATCGTTCTTCGCTTTCACGAATGTAATAAGGTTTCTTTACAGGGTCTTTGCTTTGTTGTTTCGGTTTAGCTTCATTCATTTGTGAAACTAAGTGCTCTATTTGACGGACAGTCAAATTCTCTTTGATCACTTTTTTAGCTACTTTTATGATTTGTTTCTTATCTTTCAAACCTAATAACGTACGTGCTTGTCCCATTGAAATTTCATTTGTCTGAAGCATTTTCTTCACTTCTTCAGGCAAGCCTAACAATCTTAAATAATTAGCGATATAGGGGCGACTTTTACCTAAGCGTTGAGCTACTTCTTCTTGAGTCAATTTTAGATTCTTCATCAACATATTGTATGCTTCAGCTTCTTCTAATGGAGACAAATCTTCCCTCTGCAAATTCTCTAAAACGGCAACTTGCATCATTGTCTCTTCATCAAATTCTCTTACAATAGCCGGAACAGTCTCTTTCCCTGCAATCTTAGAAGCTCTGAATCGGCGTTCTCCGGCAATGATCTCATATCCTTTGACAGAAGATGCTCTCAAAATGATGGGTTGGAAGACACCGGATTGGCGGATAGAAGCTGCCAATTCATTCAGCGCCTCTTCATCAAAAGTGCGTCTTGGTTGGTAAGGGTTCGGACGAATCTCTTCTAATGGAATATCTTGTACGCGCTCATCATTTTTATCTACTTTATCAAATTCTGCAAATTCACTGAACAATGCATCAATTCCACGACCAAGACCTTTACTGTTTTTATTCACCAACTGATAACACTTCCTTTGCTAGTTCAACATAAACTTCTGCACCTCTGGAACGTGGATCATAATCGATGATAGATAATCCATGGCTTGGCGCTTCTGATAATCGGATATTGCGCGGAATGATCGTTTTATATACTTTTTCGCGGAAATATTTTTTCACTTCGTCCACCACTTCATACCCTAAATTGGTACGTGCGTCTAACATTGTCAGCAGTACGCCTTCGATACGCAGATCAGGATTGAAGTGTTTTTGGACCAAACGGACAGTATTCAACAATTGGCTAAGACCTTCTAGGGCATAGTATTCGCATTGTACTGGGATAAGTATTGAATCACTGGCTGTAAACGCATTGATCGTCAAATGTCCTAGTGAAGGAGGGCAATCAATCAAAATATAGTCGTAATCATCTTGCAAGTCGCGTAGAGCACTCTTTAATCGAGACTCTCGAGCCATTTGAGTCGTCAACTCGATCTCTGCTCCTGCTAATTGAATCGTTGCAGGAACGACCCATAAGTTTTCTCTTGAAGAAGGCAATACTACTTCCTCAACTGGCGTTTCATTGACCAAAACGTCATATATATCTTTTTCAACATCTGCCTTGCGTACTCCTAAACCACTTGTCGCATTTCCTTGAGCATCAATGTCAATCAATAATATTTTTTTCCCTTGATGCGCCAAAGCAGCTCCTAAATTAACAGTGGTAGTTGTTTTCCCAACGCCGCCTTTTTGATTTGCTACTGATATCACTCGCGCCATTTCATTTCCCCCATATTATAAACTCGATAAAGCATTCCAATACTAAAAGAGAGATACGACATGCGCATCTCTCTTTCTACGCATTTCTTCCAAATGATTCTTCATTTGTCGCTCTTTATTCTCTTTTTTCTCTAGGAATCTCAATCGTTATCCGGTAAACATCTTCAAGATGTTCTTCTGTTGCTCTGATTTCCATGCCTGTTTCCTGTACTAAAGAGATCGTTTTTTTGATCGTATTCACTGCCAGACGAAGATCCTTAGAAACACTTTTACGTCTAGGTTTCTTAGGCAGTTCGTTTCCAGCTGTTTCTTTTTTGACCAGTTGCTCCAACTCTTTGACTGTTAATTTTCCTTCTATAACACGGCCTAAGTATACTGCTTGTTTCTCCTCATCAAGTGCCAATAAACTGCGCCCATGACGTTCGGTGATCTCTTTTTTCAACAAAGCCGTTTTTACCGGTTCGGATAATTTCAATAACCGAAGTTTGTTCGCCACAAAAGATTGGCTCTTTCCGATTCGTTTTGCCAAGGTGTCTTGAGTGATCTCATTCATTTCCATCAAATCACGATACGCTTGAGCTTCTTCAATCGCTGTCAATTCTTCTCTTTGCAAATTTTCAATCAATGCTACAGAAGCTGTTTCTTTATCTGTCATCTCTGTTACGATAGCAGATACCTCTTGCCATCCTAATAGCTGTACTGCCCGAAAGCGACGTTCACCCGCAATAATCTCATACTGGCTTTCGCTTGATTTACGCAATATGATAGGCTGGATCAATCCATGCTGTTCTATTGTCTGCGAAAGCTCTTGTAATTTTTCATCATTAAATAGTTTTCTGGGTTGGAACTGGTTTGGGTGAATCATATTTATCGGAATTTGTTGAACTTTTGAAGAATCATTCAGCTCTTCAGCAAATAGTTCTTCAATTTTCTCTGTTTTCTTTTTTGATTTTCCTGAACCAAACAAATCAGACAAAGCCATAATCCGCTGAACTCCCCTTAATTTCTACTCGGTATACTCCATATACCTAACTGCTTTATTATAACAAATGCACTTCTTAAAACATAGCTGCCATCCCAAAATGACAATCCTTGTTCAAAAGCTGCCAACTTTATTCAATATTGAAAAATTACAAAGGATTTTTGTTCGGCGTACCTGGTTTTCTCGGATACTTATTCGGAGTCTCTTTTTTCTTGTCGATCAACAAGATATGTCGCTCTCCAGCTTCGTTAGGCAATTCGAAAGAAAATTCTTCTTTAAATTTACCACCCAAAGCAGCAATCGCTTTTTTGCTGTCTTTCATCTCTTCTTCGCTGCTTGCAGCTTTCATAGCAATAAAAGTTCCGCCTTTTTTAACTAAAGGCAAACAAAGTTCTGACAACACACTCATTCTCGCTACAGCTCTTGCTGTCACGTAATCAAATGTTTCTCTAAATTTCTTATTTTGACCAAATGTCTCTGCACGATCATGGTACAAATGAACATTTTCTAACCCCAATGTATCAACGAGTAAAGTCAAAAACTGAATCCGTTTATTCAAGGAATCAACGATCGTAACTTCTAATTCTGGAAAAGCAATTTTTAGGGGGATGCTTGGAAATCCAGCACCAGCACCTACATCACACAGGCTTTGGACCCCTTTAGTAAAATCCACATACAATCCAGCAGTTATCGAATCATAAAAATGTTTTAAATAGACTTCTTCACGTTGCGTAATAGCGGTTAAGTTGATTTTTTCGTTCCACTCTTGCAACAGTTCTAAATATTGCTCGAACTGTTCCATTTTTTTATCTGTCAGTGGAATCCCTTTTTCTTGAAGGGCTTTTCTAAACTCTTCTGGATTCATCATTCCAACTCCTTGTTTTCCAATCGTGAAACACAATTTGTTTCACGGACTACTTGTTTAACTGTATAACAAATTCCTTTGAACTTCAATGCTTTTGAAAGATTTTTTTGCTAAAAGATAAAGAACATTTAGTGTGTTAATTTAATTATGAGAAAGATTAAAATTAGATGAATAAACAGGTTGACTTTCTCATAATATGCAGTTACACTATCTTCACGGTCAAAAAAATACTGACGAAAAGGAGAGGTTGAGAATGATGACAAGAACATTTACACTACACATGAGTTCTGCTGAGTTTTTCAGCCTTTCTTTTTTAGTCATTATTATTTTATTACTTTAGCTGGGATTCGAACTATTCATTTAGTTGAGTCCTTGTTCGCGTTACACGGGCTCAGCTTTAGTAATGAAGCAAGCCCTTATGATCTAGGGCTTGCTTCTTTTTTTGTTTCCCGCTAAGAAATAAAAATGACTGTGAAATCACTGAAAAACGGAGGGCATTAAGTATGAAAAAATATTTAGTTGATCGTATGTACAAGGCATCTTCAGGAATAGCTAATGCTATTTTTGTCACTATCGGAATCGGCTTATTATTAGAAACAATCGGCAATATGACAGGTCTCTCTGTATTGGTGATTATCGGAACAGCTACTAAAATGTTGATGGCTCCGGCTATTGGTGCCGGTATTGCTATCATGCTTGGCGGGAACACACTGACAGTCTTCAGCGCTATGGCGGCAGGAACTATTGGGGCTGGTGCTGTACAAACAACTGCAGAAGGCCTTGTTTCGATTGCTTCTGGAGAACCAATTGGCTGTTTGATCGCCGCAACCATTGCTACATTTGTTGGAAAACGCATTTCTGGAAAAACACCGTTAGACATGATGGCTATTCCTTTAGCAGCCGTTTTAGTCGGCGGCTTAAGCGGATACTATTTGAACTTCTTGATCTCGCCCTTATTAAATGCCTTTAGCAACTTCATTTCTGCTTCAGTTGCTGGCTACCCGATTATTGGGTCAGCTGTTATTGCTGTCGTTGGAGGACTTGTTTTGATGTCGCCTGCCTCTTCAGCTGCCATCGCTATTGCACTGAACTTAGACCCAGTATCCAGTGCAGCAATGTTGATCGGAACAACTAGTATGTATGTTGCTTTCTCTTTTGTTTCTTTACGCGAAAATGACCTGGGAGGATTTTTGGCACAATTTGTTTGTACGCCAAAAGTACAATTGCCGAACATCATCAAAAACCCTATGATTCTAGTAGCTCCCACTATTGCTTGTGCAGTTGCCGCACCGATAGCGACTTCAGCACTTGGCTTTACCACTGCAAGTGCTCTAGGCGGATTAGGATTCTGTTCATTCATCGCACCGATCACGGTATTGGGCAACCAAGGTTTGACCAGCTTTTTAAACTATATGATAGCTGGCGTTGTGATCCCATTTGCCGTCACGTTCTTTATTTCATTTGCAATGAAGAAATTCGAGTATGTGCGTAATGGCGATATGGCTTTAGTGGTCAAATAAAATACTGTTCAAATTGAAAAACACGAGAGTGTGAAAAAAAGGAGCTTAGCCCCATATCCATTCACGAATAAGGCTCGAGTGGTCGATGACCATCCGAGCCTTATTCATGAAATGGATGTCGGGGCTGCCTTTTTGAATACGTTTATGAATTCAATATTCGTAAATATGAAAAAGTTGGAAGTTATTTCCCAGTCGCCTGTTTTGGGTACCAACAATTGTCAATTAATCTTTATGTAACAGTTTTATTCCTAGAATAAACGAGAAAATAGATAGAATAACGTATCTTACTTGGTGCATAATTACTTCTAGTAAATACTGGTTTGTGTCTACTCCATCCTCACTGATAGCGGGATAAATTAATTCAGGCAAACCAATCAATATGACGACAGCTAGTAAAATAAACATCCATGCTAAAAACAGCTGATACTTTTTCATCATTGTTTCCTTTCATATGTCATAATAAAAGAATAGATAAGTTATTTAGAGGAGCATAAAAATGAAATTTAACTTTTTTAAGTACACCGTGACATTTACTTGGGTATTAGTTGTCTTTTATTGGGCTATCTATACCAACATTCCAAAAAGAAGTGTTGAATACGTAGGGAAAACATTGCCTTTGATACTCTTAGGGATATGGATAATCGAAAGTATTTTCAAAAAATTCATCCGGAAGACTTGAACTATTCCAAATCAAGAAATCCCATGAATCAGAAATGAAATAACTGTGTCGATTGAAATAACAATAAAAATGGCGGCAAAAAGTCGGTCTATCCACTTTTGATACTTATTTCTGTTGTCTGAATCGTTAGTAGATAAAGATATTTCATCACGCGCATAGATCACTGCTGCAATAAGAATAAAAAGTGAACTGATCTCTACCTCAGACTTCGGCGTATTGAAAAAATAATTGATTGTTAAAGGGATTAATAAAGCTAAAAATAATCCTTTGAATAGATATTTTCTGTTCATTAAAAATTCTCCTTATAAAGGATAGGTTAAAGATTATTCATTTAACTAATTCTTTTATACTGTAGTCTAGTTTATCAAAAACTGTAAGCACCTGATGGTTTACATAGACGCAACCACTAGTTGCTAGCATAGACAAAAGTATTAATTCAGACTAATTTATCCCCGTAGCTTCATCGAAATATACAGACTCTCCATTTATATGAACATCAATAACTTCATGTTCAGGCGCTAATATCAATTTATAGACATGCGGCTTCACCTTTTCATCTTGTTGTTCTTCTACTTCTAATAAGATGTTTATAGTATCTTCCTTCGTTTCAGTATCTGCAGTCACTATACCTTTAGAATGAAAGACAACATAATAAGCGTTCTCGTCAAAAGAAATTAATTGCAGCCTATAATCAGGGTTGACAATTTCTTGTACCTCATCAGGGATTTTCTCAACTTCTCTGATACCGGCTGCAGGTTCTCTGCATGCCGCTAATAACAGTAAACCACCAAATAGAACTAATACCCACAAAATAATTTTTTTCACCGTAATCCCCTCCTATTACTTCTAGTATATTTTTCCTATTTCTATAAAAAAGAGCAAAAAAACGGCAACGATTTTTAAAGAAAAATCCGTTGCCGTTTATCGTTATAGTCCCTACTGGGCTCGAACCAGCGACCCCTACCTTGTCGAGGTAGTGCTCTCCCAACTGAGCTAAGGAACCTTTAATTGTTCAAAATCACACAATATCTTAACTTAGTATAGCTTAAAAAGCTTAACACGTAAATACCTTAGAAGAAAAACTATTGAATTTTTAACAATGGTGTAAAATAGAGCAAAAGGAATACGCTTCTTATACTGAACAAAATATTTCTAGTATAAGAAGCGTATTTTTGAGAAGTAATTTGCACCATCATCTTACTGCAATAAAGTTACTTGGCATAGTAATATTTTAATTTATTTTTAAATATCATATTCTTCAAGTTCTTTCTCAAACTTTTCCATTTCTTTTTCATCATATTTTTCGTATTTATCTACATCATGTAATATTTTTTTTATTTCATGAATAGCTTTTTTTTCGTGGTACCATTTCTTTAATCTGTGTTTCTTGCTATCTTCATCCAAGTCATCTATTGCTGCTATATTTTTGTCCAACTCTTCAACGACATCTACCAATTTATTTAAAACGTGATCTTTCTTTTTTTCATAATCAGTCATAATATCCCTCCTTTCCTTTAATTTATACGGCTATTGTATACCTCATATATTAATAAGCAAAATAATAACCCTTGATTTTTTTATTATTTAATTAGTAGGTAGATATTCATCAATATAATGGAGAAGTAGTAGTCAATAACAATCATTTTCAGTATTATAAAGATAATCAGTTAATAAGGAGGAGATTAAATGGCGTTAGGAGAAAGATTAAATGGCGTTAGGAGAAAGATTAAAAGAAAGTAGAGTCAATAAAGGATACTCTCAAGGTGACGTGGCGGATTTTTTACATATTTCAAGACAATCGATTTCTAAATGGGAAAATGGCAATAGTTATCCTGATTTGGATAACTTAGTAAAACTGAGTACGTATTACGAAGTCTCTATTGATGAATTGCTGAAAGAGAACCAAGAATTTAAAAAAAGAATAGCAGAAAATGAACTTAAAATTGAAGAAAATTTCCAAAAACTGGATTTTATTCGCGGAAATTCTGAAAAAGATGAAGGACTTATGCTGCTTATCCTCGCTTTTGTAGGTTGCCTGATTGCCCCGTTAGGCTTTCTCGTTGCTCCAGTACTTATTAAGCGCAACAAAAAAACAAACACACTTTATAAGTTGGTGTACTTAGCATGTGTTTGTTGTTTGTTCGTTAATTCATTTGTTGTCTATAGCGCTTTGGGCGACTATTTAGGTTGGGGAGCAACAACTGTTGAATACATTGGAGAGTAATCATTAATAAGTGACAACAATGTTCCCATTAGATAATTTAGCTCTCAAATTTATTGAAGACTCTACAAGCAGTAATGTTCTCTTCAAATAATAAGTGGCTTGTGTAGAACTGTCTACTCTTAATGAAGTACTTTTAAAACTTCCAGTTATAGCTGTTGCTGACGCGGAATGTGCTCTGGTAATTTTATTACTGCTTACATCAATTTTGTAACTAGCTGTCCACTGTAAGGGTCTTTCTTTTGTGATTTTGTATGTACCATTCTTGACGCTGCTGGCCATAATGAAGAATTGTGGTTCCTCTTCAATTGTAATAATGTAAGGCTGTCCCAAATCATCTTCAACTTCAAATTGTTGCGAACCACCTTGATCTATATCATAAACTACACTATTATCTGATAAAGAAAACGTCTCTCCAGCATAGACCTTTGGTGTAATGATAAAACTAAAAAAAGACATACAACCTAAAATAAAGAGTATTTTTTTCAACTAAATCCCTCCGTTTTTAAAGTTTGATCAAACTTTCTGCTAATAAAACTATCTTATTCGACTCTTTCACCTCTGTGATAGGGTTTTCATTTTGCTTATTAAGATAAAGAAATGCCGCAACAACATCAGGTTATTAATCGAACCGACAGAAAGAAAAAAACTATAGCTATTATTATTTTTCAACTATTGTCCAAATAATTAAAGTTTAGCTGTATCCAACCTTTAAACCCTCCCTTCTACTCTTTAGTATACTCTCCCGCTAAAAAAACAACTAGCACTTATTAGTTTATAACTGCGCAACCATTAAGTGCTAAAAAGCAACTAATGGCTTATAGCCAATGATGGATACTTTCCGTATGATAAGTAGTAGGAATAGAATCAATCGCGCAACATAAGGAACATGTTTAAAAAGAACTGGCATAAGTAAATCAGCTAACAATTCGACTATTAAACTTCGAGTCACAGATGAAGATGATATCTTCGTTTGTCGCAGTGCCACTCTTCTTACCTATTTGCGCCAGAAAGATAAAAAGGAGAACTAAAGATGAATGAAGTCATTTTTCTTACATGCGTTTCTATAATTTTAGGCTTGTCTTATATTCTTTTTGAAGTCTATATCGGCAGCAACGTTGTAACGTTTCTTATTGCTATTATCTTAATATTGATTATTTTCCAATTAGCTTGTCAATACATCGACAAACACAACTGATTTACTTGTTTCTAGCTATTATTTCCCAGGAAATATTTATGAAATTGAATAGTCCAGTCCTTAGACCGACCCTGTTTTCAACTCAGCATGTTATACTATTTTTACTTAACTAAAGGAGAAAGGGTTTTGTAGATGGAAAAATGGGCTTATTATTTAAGAGAAGTAATTTATGCAACTGGTAAAGGCATTAAAGGCTTTATTATTGCTCAATTAAAACTCTCCTTATTGACATTCATTTTATTGTGTATTGGTTTTGTAGTGATTGGAATCGAATGGTGGGGAATAAAAGCACTTGGAATTGCTATTGTTGATATGATCCCTGTATTGGGAAGCGGCATTATCATGCTGCCTTGGGCAATTATTCGAGCACTGATGGGTGACGGAGAGATAGCATGGAAGTTAGGATTGCTTTACGCTATTATTCTCTTGGTTCGACAATTTGCTGAACCTTATCTGACAGGAAAACAAATTGGCGTACGTCCTTTATATACTTTCCTTTCCACTGTTGTTTGTGTACTGATTTTTGGTCCGATCGGCGCTTTATTAGGCGCAGTAGTCGCGATTATTATCAAAGCTGTTTTTAATGTTCGAGACATGAGTCGAGTAATCAATGAATCAAATCATTATAAATA
>NZ_JBHFIG010000014.1:0-1360 GCF_057334175.1 Desemzia sp. AGC72 | reverse complement strand
AGAAAGAAGAAAGACGGTTTCGGCTGTCACTTGTAGATGGACCCGCGGCGCATTAGTTAGTTGGTGAGGTAATGGCTCACCAAGACGATGATGCGTAGCCGACCTGAGAGGGTGATCGGCCACACTGGGACTGAGACACGGCCCAGACTCCTACGGGAGGCAGCAGTAGGGAATCTTCCGCAATGGACGAAAGTCTGACGGAGCAACGCCGCGTGAGTGAAGAAGGTTTTCGGATCGTAAAACTCTGTTGTTAGAGAAGAACAAGGATGAGAGTAACTGCTCGTCCCTTGACGGTATCTAACCAGAAAGCCATGGCTAACTACGTGCCAGCAGCCGCGGTAATACGTAGATGGCAAGCGTTGTCCGGATTTATTGGGCGTAAAGCGAGCGCAGGCGGTTCTTTAAGTCTGATGTGAAAGCCCCTGGCTCAACCAGGGAGGGTCATTGGAAACTGGAGAACTTGAGTGCAGAAGAGGAAAGTGGAATTCCATGTGTAGCGGTGAAATGCGTAGATATATGGAGGAACACCAGTGGCGAAGGCGACTTTCTGGTCTGTAACTGACGCTGAGGCTCGAAAGCATGGGGAGCAAACAGGATTAGATACCCTGGTAGTCCATGCCGTAAACGATGAGTGCTAAGTGTTGGAGGGTTTCCGCCCTTCAGTGCTGCAGCTAACGCATTAAGCACTCCGCCTGGGGAGTACGACCGCAAGGTTGAAACTCAAAGGAATTGACGGGGGCCCGCACAAGCGGTGGAGCATGTGGTTTAATTCGAAGCAACGCGAAGAACCTTACCAGGTCTTGACATCCTTTGACCACTCTAGAGATAGAGCTTTCCCTTCGGGGACAAAGTGACAGGTGGTGCATGGTTGTCGTCAGCTCGTGTCGTGAGATGTTGGGTTAAGTCCCGCAACGAGCGCAACCCTTATTATTAGTTGCCAGCATTCAGTTGGGCACTCTAGTGAGACTGCCGGTGATAAACCGGAGGAAGGTGGGGATGACGTCAAATCATCATGCCCCTTATGACCTGGGCTACACACGTGCTACAATGGATGGTACAACGAGTCGCAAAACCGCGAGGTTAAGCTAATCTCTTAAAGCCATTCTCAGTTCGGATTGTAGGCTGCAATTCGCCTACATGAAGCCGGAATCGCTAGTAATCGCGGATCAGAACGCCGCGGTGAATACGTTCCCGGGCCTTGTACACACCGCCCGTCACACCACGAGAGTTTGTAACACCCAAAGTCGGTGAGGTAACCTTCGGGAGCCAGCCGCCTAAGGTGGGACAGATAATTGGGGTGAAGTCGTAACAAGGTAGCCGTATCGGAAGGTGCGGCTGGATCACCTCCTTTCTAAGGATA
>NZ_JBHFIG010000013.1:0-102661 GCF_057334175.1 Desemzia sp. AGC72 | reverse complement strand
TAAAATCGGAAGTGCTCCTGGAGCTGCAGTTGCAAAAAAATGGTTGGGTAGGATTTTATATGAGCAAAGGATATAATGTAACCGGAAAGCATGTTGCTACTAAATACAAAATAAAATAGCTATAGCTATTTAGGCCAGAGGTGAAATTGTGTACAATAAAGTTAAAGAACTAAAAAAAAAGCACCCATATATTTTTATCATACTATTAATGACTTTTTCCAGTTTTATTGGTATTTCAATAGAATATATAGTAAATAGAAACTTTATTGGTGGATCACTATACACTGCTATTGCACTCACTTTAATTGAAATTTTTAGATTTAGTAGAGATAATAAAGAAAAAAATTAACTTTTCTTTATTATCTCAAATTTCCAGTACAGATTGGTATGAAATGAACAAAAGACCGTTACTGGAAAAAATGGCAGTTTTTTTGTCCTTATTTATAAAAAAAGATTAAGACGAGAAAATTAAATCTGTAGATATATCGAGAGTAACACATACTTCGACTGGGTAAAATCACCTCTCTTTCCAATTCTTTTAATTTTTTTAGTGTTGCATTCTCTATGTATTCATTACGTGCCTTCAAAGCCGTATTTTCAGTTCGTATTCTTTTTTTTATTATTTTTAACTTTTCATTGTATACACCTTATCTTCTGGAGTACAATTCCTAATTTTTTCCCCTTTCAGTATACTTTATTATCCAATTTCTGATAGTTTCATATGAGGAACATTATATTTTCAAGCTGATTGGTTGATGGCTATTCTTGCTTTAAGATATTCTCGAATAAAAGCGTTTTGAATTCTTTATTGATTTTTTCGAACCTTTAATTTAATTCCCAAAAGGTTGAGTCCGCTAATAATGTGTCGTATTCTTCACTTCACTTTTTAGAAATTATCCCTTCCCAGTGTACATTAAATATATTTTCAGAATTTTTAATGGTTTATTTACTGTTAAAACGCAAAAAAAGTCTTCCTGAAGTAATTTAATTTATTAATATCTATACTTAGGGGATTATAGTGCGTTGTGACTGGCTTTTTTGCTTTTATGTTACAAGAATAGCAAAAACAGTTTGACCTTTATTGACCATTGGAGTAGAATAAACTTATAGAAACTTATTCAAATGATTCTTGAGAATGAGTGTGATACAATCTTATGGAAACACATTAGAGGAGGAATACTTCATGAACTTAGTACCTACAGTTATTGAACAATCATCAAGAGGAGAACGTGCTTATGATATTTATTCACGTTTATTAAAAGACCGTATTATCATGTTGAGCGGCCCGATAGATGACAACGTAGCAAATTCAGTTATTGCACAGTTGCTCTTTTTAGATGCTCAAGATCCAGAAAAAGATATCTACATTTACATCAACTCTCCAGGTGGTAGTGTAACAGCAGGTTTTGCTATTTACGATACAATGAACTTTATCAAAGCGGATGTTCAAACGATCGCAATGGGAATGGCTGCTTCAATGGGAAGTTTCTTGTTAGCTGCTGGAACAAAAGGCAAACGTTTTGCTTTACCAAATGCAGAAATCATGATTCACCAACCATTAGGTGGAGCGCAAGGACAAGCAACAGAAATCGAAATCGCTGCTCGTCATATTTTGAAAACGCGTGAACGCTTAAATAAAATTTTGTCTGATAAAACTGGACAACCGATCGAAGTTATCGAACGCGACACAGACCGTGATAACTACATGTCAGCTCAAGATGCAAAAGAGTATGGCTTGATCGATGAAGTAATGGAAAACAACACTGAATTACCAAATAAATAATTTTTGCAAAAGACTTCCTGCTCAAAGCAGGAAGTCTTTTTTCTTCTATAAGACTCATAGCATAAGGATGGGAGTTGTCTTGAACGGCATTGGTTTTCATTTGAAGAATTAGGAGGTATACTAATAAGTAACATTAAGAGGAGGTACGATATGGATACGAGTAATATGAACGCAGATAAAGTTAATTTAACATATGGTTTTAAAATTGGGGCCGAAAGTGCGCCTGTCAAGGTGATTGAGTTTATCAACTTGGCTTGCCCTTATTGTAAAAAGTGGTACTTTGATACCAAAGATCTATTAAATGAGTATGTACAAGAAGGGAAAGTTCAACGTGTTATCAAACTTTTCGATAAAGAGAAACCAAGTTTAAAAAGAGGGAATGTCCTTCATCATCACTTGGATTATAAAAAACCAGAAGAAGCTTTGATGGAGATCGATTACTTATTAGCGCATCAAAATGAGTGGGGAATGTTGGGAAGTCATGAAGAGATTGCTGAGTACGCGGTCGAAAAGCGTGGATTGACTCATCAACCGAACGAGATTGAGATCAACGGTATCCTCAATGAAACTAAAGAAGCAAATGTCTTTTTTGTTCCTTCTGTCTTTATTGGAGACAATATTTTTGATGAAAACATTTCATTAGAAGAGCTGAAGAGTATAATCGATTCTGAATACGAAAAAAATAAATAGGGTTGTTTTAATCGTTGTTTAGTAACAACTTTGACAAAAAGCAAGAGGGAGTTTGGTTTTTTATAGGCTTTTTACGCAGAGTTTAACTCCCTCGGTGATGCTTTTCGACAAGGTTTAGCCATACATGAAAAAACAAACTCATTTGTTCGATGGAAACCAATGAATTAATAGGTTGCATGTTGCGGCTAGAATTGGTAGAATAGATGCTGTAAGAGATCAAACAGGCTGTAAGGTACTGTGAAAATGTAGAAATAAGCGTATGATTTAAAATCAATTGTCTTTTTCCATTTTAATCTCTTTGTTTTTTTCGACAACGAGGGTCGCTAAACGGCTTACGTGGACAAAAAACGACCCAGTAAGAAAGAGGTGGCTCATGGAAGAGGTTCTGTCTGTGATAGAAAAAGTGGCTCCTGACGTAATGGACACTCTGAAAGAGAGACACCAAATTTTAAGAAACATCTATTTGTTAGGACCAATAGGAAGACGTATCTTAGCAGATAAAGTGGGTATTTCAGAAAGAAGCTTACGAACAGAAGTGGATGTTTTAAAAAAACAACATTTAGTGCACTCTACTAAATCCGGTATGTTGCTGACACCCGTGGGAGAAGAAGTCTATCGTTCTTTCGACCAATTAATGGGACAACAGCTGGGCATGGGAAATCGTGAGAAAAACTTAGCTGCCTATTTCCAGATCGAGCAATGCATCATCGTTCCCGGAAATTTGGACAAACAATCTAGAGTCATTGCTGATTTAAGCAGAGCGACTTATGAAACATTGGATTTTTTGCTTCCAGATGGAAAGAATATCGTTGCTGTAATGGGTGGGACAACTATGGCTGCAGTAGCCAATCGCTTTGATGAAAATCTGTCAAGAAACCGTGAATTGTTTTTTGTTCCGGCTCGAGGCGGTTTAGGAGAGTCTGTTGAAATACAAGCGAACTCTATTAGTGCTAAATTAGCCGAAGCAACTGGCGGAAAGAATCAAGCGTTGTACGTACCAGAGCAAGTAGGGAAAGAAACATATGGGTTTTTGTTAAAAGAACCTAGCGTAAAAAAAACGTTAGATTTGATAAAAAAAGCAAATTGTGTAATCTATAGTATAGGAGACGCAAATCATATGGCACAGCGACGAGGACTTGATAATGAGATACTCGCGTTGCTTGAAGATAACGCTGCGGTTGCAGAGTCTTTCGGAGAGTTTTATAATGCAGAAGGTGAAGTGGTGTATAAAATCCCGCGCATCGGTATGCAATCCAGCAAGTTGACAACGATACCTAGTGTAATCATTGTAGCTGCCGGAGAATCGAAAGCAGAAGCGATCAAAGCTTATATGAAAAACGCACCGTCTCAAACGTGGTTGATCACGGATGAAGGTGCCGCTAACCAGATTTTAAAAGGGATAACCCTTTAAAATAAATAAATTTTCGATTTTCTAAAGGAGGAAATCTAGTTATGTCAGTAAAAGTAGGTATTAATGGTTTCGGACGTATTGGTCGTCTAGCATTCCGTCGTATTCAAGAATTAGAAGGTATTGAAGTGGTTGCGGTTAACGACTTAACAGATCCAAAAATGTTAGCTCACTTATTAAAATATGATACAACTCAAGGACGTTTCAATGGAGACGTTGAAGTTAAAGATGGTGCATTTACAGTTAACGGTAAAGACGTTAAAGTATTAAGCAACCGTAACCCAGAAGAACTTCCATGGGGAGAACTTGGAGTTGAAATCGTATTAGAATGTACTGGTTTCTTCACTACTCAAGAAAAAGCTGAATTACACATCAAAGCAGGAGCTAAAAAAGTTGTTATCTCTGCACCAGCAACTGGTGACATGAAAACAATCGTTTACAATGTAAACCACGAAACTCTTGACGGTTCTGAAACAGTTATTTCAGGTGCTTCTTGTACTACTAACTGTTTAGCTCCTATGGCTCAAGTACTAAATGATAAATTTGGTATTGAATTAGGATTAATGACAACTATCCACGCTTACACAGGTGACCAAAATACATTAGATGCTCCACATCCAAAAGGCGACTTCCGTCGTGCTCGTGCTGCAGCAGCTAACATTATCCCTAATACAACTGGTGCTGCTAAAGCAATCGGTGAAGTATTACCAGAATTAAAAGGTAAATTAGATGGAGCTGCACAACGTGTTCCTGTTGCTGCTGGTTCTTTAACTGAATTACAATCTGTATTAAAAACTAAAGTTACTGCTGAAGAAGTAGATGCAGCAATGAAAGCAGCAGCTAACGAATCTTACGGATATACTGAAGATGCAATCGTTTCTTCTGATATCTTAGGAATGTCATATGGTTCATTATACGATGCAACTCAAACAAAAGTTATCACTGTTGGTGACAAACAAATTGTTAAAACTGTTGCTTGGTATGATAACGAAATGTCATACACTTCTCAATTGATTCGTACTTTAGAATACTTTGCAAAACTGTAATTTAACGAATAACAATTAGTTGTTAGGAGTATAAAATTACAATGATAAGCGGGGAAGCGACGCGCTTCTCCGCTTTTTTCATTGGTAAAGCATGTAAGTAAAGGATATCGAGGAGGATTTTAATATGGCAAAAAAAGCTGTTACAGATATGGATTTAAAAGATAAAGTTGTCTTAGAACGTGCCGATTTTAACGTTCCTATGAAAGACGGAAAAATCACTAACGATAACCGTATTCAAGCTGCACTTCCAACAATCAATTACATTTTGGAACAAGGCGGAAAATTGGTTCTTTTCTCTCATTTAGGAAAAATCAAAACTGAAGAAGACAAAGCTGATAAATCTTTAAAACCAGTTGCAGAACGTTTAAGTGAATTATTAGGAAAAGAAGTAACATTTGTTCCTGTAACTCGCGGAAAAGAATTAGAAGACGCTATTGCTGCTATGCAATCAGGTGATGTTCTAATGGTTGAAAACACTCGTTTTGAAGATTTAGATGGTAAAAAAGAAAGCAAAAACGATCCTGAACTTGGTAAATACTGGGCAAGCTTAGGTGATGTATTTGTTAACGATGCATTCGGAACAGCACACCGTTCTCATGCTTCTAACGTTGGGATCGCTTCTCACTTAGAAACAGCTGCTGGTTACCTAATGGACAATGAAATCAAATTTATCGGTGGTGCTGTAGATAATCCTAAACGTCCATTTGTGGCTATTTTAGGTGGAGCTAAAGTTAGTGATAAGATTGGTGTTATTGAAAACTTATTAGAAAAAGCAGATAAAGTATTGATTGGTGGAGGTATGGCATATACTTTCTACGCAGCTCAAGGCATCCAAATTGGTAAATCATTAGTTGAAGAGGACAAAATCGAATTAGCTAAAGAATTGCTTGCAAAAGCTGGAGACAAATTAGTCTTGCCAATCGATAACGTTACGGCTAAAGAATTCAGCAATGACGTACCGACAGAAGTTCATGAAGGACCAGTTCCTGAAGATCAAATGGGATTAGATATCGGTCCTAAAACAATTGAACTGTTCAAAGAAGCTTTAGAAGGCGCTCAAACGGTTGTATGGAACGGTCCAATGGGCGTGTTTGAAATGTCTAACTTTGCGAATGGAACAATTGGTGTATGTAAGGCATTAGCTGAATTAGAAAATGCTATCACTATTATCGGTGGTGGAGATTCTGCAGCAGCTGCTCAACAATTGGGATATGCTGATCAATTTACACATATTTCAACAGGTGGTGGAGCTTCATTAGAATATTTAGAAGGAAAAGAATTGCCAGGATTGGCAGCTATTTCTGATAAATAATCTTTAAAGTTATTATCGAAATAAAATAAATGAAAGAAGGTTTTATCATGCGTAAACCTATTATTGCTGGAAACTGGAAAATGAATAAAACTGCTTCTGAAGCACGCGAATTTGTAGAAGAAGTTAAAGGCAAAATCCCTTCTTCTGACGTAGTAGACTCTGTTGTAGGAGCTCCAGCACTATTCTTACAAGACTTAGTAAAAGCTGCTGAAGGAACAGATTTAAAAATCGCTGCTCAAAACTGCTACTTTGAAGAAGAAGGAGCATTTACAGGAGAAGTAAGTCCTAAAGCTTTAAGCGATATTGGAGTAAGCTATGTTATCATCGGTCACTCTGAACGTCGTGAAATCTTCCATGAAACAGATGAAGAAATCAATAAAAAAGCACATGCTATTTTCAAAAATGGTATGATCCCTATCTTCTGTTGTGGAGAAACTTTGGAACAACGTGAAGCTGGACAAACTAACGAATTAGTTAGCGACCAAGTTAAAGCTGGTTTGAAAGGCTTAACTGAAGGCCAAGTCAGCGAAATCGTTATTGCTTATGAACCAATCTGGGCGATCGGTACTGGTAAAACAGCTACTTCCGAAGAAGCAAACGAAACAATCTCTGTAATTCGTGAAACTGTAGCAAAAGAATTCTCACGTTCAGCTGCTGATGCAGTACGTATTCAATATGGTGGAAGTGTTAAACCAGCTAACATTGCTGAGTTAATGGAACAACCAGATGTTGATGGAGCATTAGTTGGAGGAGCAAGTCTAGAAGCAGATTC
Source organism: Desemzia sp. AGC72 (assembly GCF_057334175.1). Lineage (NCBI taxonomy): Bacteria > Bacillati > Bacillota > Bacilli > Lactobacillales > Carnobacteriaceae > Desemzia > Desemzia sp. AGC72. The sequence continues at coordinate 95,650 of NZ_JBHFIG010000013.1, read as the reverse complement.
TTTCCTAGCACTATTGGAGGCTAATAAATAATGAGTAAATCACCAGTAGCTATCATCATTTTAGATGGTTTCGGTTGTCGTAAAGAAACTATGGGTAATGCAGTAGCTCAAGCGAAAAAACCTAATTTTGATCGCTATATGGCAACTTATCCACATGCTACTCTGAAAGCATCAGGGTTAGATGTTGGATTGCCAGAAGGACAAATGGGGAACTCAGAAGTTGGTCATACAAATATCGGCGCTGGCCGTATCGTATACCAGAGTTTAACTCGAATCGACAAAGCTATTGCAGAAGGTGAGTTTCAACAAAACGAAGTGTTGAACAGCACGATGAAACAAGCTGTTGAAATGAATTCTAGTCTTCACTTGTTTGGTTTATTATCAGACGGTGGAGTTCACAGTCATATCAATCACTTGATCTCTTTGATCAAAACAGCTAAAGAAAAAGGAGTTCCAAACGTATATGTTCATGCATTTTTGGATGGTCGTGATGTTGCTCCTGATTCTGGATTAGGCTACGTTGAGCAATTAGAAAAAGAAATGAAAGAAATCGGCATGGGTGAAATAGCAACTATTTCAGGTCGTTTCTATGCTATGGACCGTGACAAACGTTGGGAACGTGTGGAAAAAGCGTACAATGCTATCTTCCATGGTAAAGGCGACTTTGCCGACTCAGCGATTGACGCAGTAAAAAATAGCTATGCAGTAGGCAAAATGGATGAGTTTGTTGCTCCTACAGTGATCCTTAAAAATGGAAAACCTGTGGCAACTGTTGAAGATAATGATGCTATCATCTTCTTTAACTTCCGTCCAGACCGTGCTATCCAATTATCAAACGCTGTAACCAATGATGAGTGGGAATTCTTTGACCGTGGAACTCGTCCTAATAACATTAAATTAGTGACGATGACACTTTACAATCCAAGCATCAAAGCAGAAGTTGCTTTCCCGCCTATCGCATTGAAAAATGTATTAGGAGAAGTGTTGTCTCAACACGGACTGCAACAGTTGCGTATTGCTGAAACTGAAAAATATCCTCACGTTACTTTCTTTATGAATGGTGGACGTAATGAGGAATTTGAAGGAGAAAGCCGAATCTTGATTCCTTCTCCTAAAGTTGAAACATACGATTTAAAACCAGAAATGAGTGCGTATGAAGTTACAGATGCATTAGTTGCAGATATCAAAGCAGATAAACATGATGCAATCATCTTAAACTTTGCAAACCCTGATATGGTTGGTCATTCCGGAATGTTAGAACCAACTATCAAGGCTATTGAAGCAGTAGATGAAAACTTGGGACGTGTCGTTGATGCCATCATAGAAAAAGGCGGTTCTGCTGTTATTTTCGCTGATCACGGAAATGCAGATACAATGACAACGCCAACTGGAGAGCCTCATACAGCTCATACAACAGTACCAGTACCAGTAATCGTAACGAAAAAAGGCGTAACATTACGTGAGGACGGCCGTCTTGCTGATGTTGCACCAACAATGTTAGATTTACTAAACATTGAAAAACCAGCTGAAATGACTGGTGAATCATTGATTATTAAAAACTAAAAAGCAACAGGAGACAAAATGTTTCTAGTTGCAAAGCTAATCAAAATTAACTAAACTGAATTTGGGCAAACAAAGCGTCCAAGTTCCAATTTGATAAACTCAAAGGAGAGAAAACAAATGCCATACATTACAGATATTTTAGCAAGAGAAGTTTTAGATTCACGCGGTAACCCAACTATTGAAGTTGAAGTTTACACAGAAAGTGGCGCTTTTGGTCGCGGAATGGTTCCTTCAGGAGCTTCAACTGGAGAACATGAAGCAATTGAACTACGTGACGGAGACAATGACCGTTATTTAGGTAAAGGTGTTCAAAAAGCTGTAGATAACGTAAACAACATTATCTCAGAAGCAATCATCGGATTCGATGTGCGTGATCAAATGGCTATCGATAAAGCTATGATCGACTTAGATGGTACTCCAAACAAAGCTAAATTAGGAGCTAACGCTATTTTAGGTGTTTCTATTGCTGTTGCTCGTGCAGCTGCTGACTACCTAGATGTACCTTTATTCCAATATTTAGGTGGATTCAACACTAAAGTATTGCCAACACCAATGATGAACATCATCAACGGCGGATCTCACTCTGATGCTCCAATCGCATTCCAAGAGTTCATGATCTTACCTGTTGGAGCTCCAACATTCAAAGAAGCATTACGTTGGGGAGCTGAAATCTTCCACGCATTGAAATCAATCTTGAAATCTCGTGGTTTAGAAACATCTGTTGGAGATGAAGGTGGATTCGCACCTCGTTTCGAAGGTACTGAAGATGGAGTAGAAACTATCCTTGAAGCAATCAAAAAAGTTGGTTTAGAACCAGGTAAAGATGTATACCTAGGATTCGACTGTGCTTCTTCAGAATTCTACGAAGACGGCGTTTACAACTACGCTAAATTCGAAGGTGAAAACGGAGCTAAACGTACTGCTTCTGAACAAGTAGACTACTTGGAAGAATTAGTTAACAAATACCCAATCATCTCTATTGAAGATGGTATGGACGAAAATGACTGGGATGGTTGGAAACTATTGACTGAACGCTTAGGCGATAAAGTTCAATTAGTTGGTGACGACTTGTTCGTTACAAACACTGAAATCTTGTCTAAAGGTATCAAACAAGAAATCGGTAACTCAATCTTGATCAAAGTTAACCAAATCGGTACTTTAACAGAAACATTTGACGCTATCGAAATGGCTAAAAAAGCTGGTTACACTGCTGTAATCTCTCACCGTTCTGGTGAAACTGAAGATTCAACAATTGCTGATATCTCAGTAGCTACAAACGCTGGTCAAATCAAAACTGGTTCATTAAGCCGTACTGACCGTATCGCTAAATACAACCAATTGTTACGTATCGAAGACCAATTAGGCGACTTAGCTGTATACGAAGGTTTACAAGCTTTCTACAACCTAAAAAACAAATAATTTAATTCTTAGATGAACTAAAGAAAATTTAGTTCATGATATTGAATAAATTTCAAAGCCATCATTTCTACTGCAGTAAAGTAGAAATGATGGCTTTTTTTTATTCAATAAGATAAAAGTAGACGAGTTAGAATGCATGCATGATAGGGAAAAGATTGATAGAATTTAAATAAATCATGTGTGAAAAACGATAGGAGAGGAGAATGGGAAGATATGTCTGATAAAAAATGGTGGGAAGAAGCGATTATTTATCAAATTTATCCAAGAAGTTTTCAAGACACGAATGAAGACGGTGTAGGAGATATTGAAGGGATCTTGCAGCGATTAGATTATGTACAATCTTTAGGTGTGAATACATTATGGATCAATCCGTTGGCGTTGTCTCCTCAAGGTGATAACGGATATGATGTCATAGATTACAAAAAAATCGATCCTTTGTTTGGGGAACAAAGTGATGGTAAGAAATTGATTGATGAAGTTCATACACGTGGGATGAAATTGATCTATGATTTTCCTCTTCACCATACCTCTACCGAACACCCATGGTTCAAAGAAGCCATAAAGGGGAAAGACAACCCGTATCGGGATTATTACATCTGGGCAGATGCTCCAGAAGGAAAGCCTCATCCAACGAATTGGACAGCTGAACTTGGCAATTCTGTCTGGACGAAAGAAGAAAACGGCAATCAGTTTTATTTGCATTTGTTTAAGGAAAGTATGGCAGATCTAAATTGGGACAATCCCAATTTGCGTGAAGAAATGTTGAATATTTTAGATTATTTAATCGGGAAAGGGATCGATGGATTTCGCTGTGATGCGTTTATTTATATGTCTGTAGATAAAAGTTTTCCGGATCATCCTGATAAGGAAGGTCCTGGAACAGAAATGGTGGAGTACGGGGAAAGATTGATCGAGTACTTGAATGAAATAAAAACGAGGATCAAAGCTAGAAACGAAGATATTCTGGTGATCGGAGAAGCCACCAGTGCGACTGCTGATATCACGAAGAAATATACCAAACCAGAAACTGATCGAGTGGATAAAATCATTACGCTCACTCATTTTCCTGAAGATACCAGTCAGATAGAGGACAAACTACCGAAAGAATTGCAATGGGCTCCTCTTGATTTGAAGGAGTTTAAACAAATACAAAATGAATTTCAAGAAAAAACTCCATATACTGGCGGACCGATATTGTATTGGAATAACCATGATGAGCCCAGACATCAGCACAAATACGGCAATACAAAGGAATACCGAGATAACAGCCAAATGATGACGGCTGCTTTGCTGTATTTGCAAAAAGGAATACCAATCATTTATTATGGAGAGGAAATCGGAATGTTGAATTTCGAATATACTGACCCAGAACAAATGAATGATCAAGAAGCTTTGTCCTTTTATAAGGAAGCAGAAAAACTAGGTTGGAATCATGATAAAATCATGCACAGCTTAAACTTAACATCACGAGATACATCTAGAGGAATCATGCAATGGGATGATAGTAAGAAAGTTGGGTTCACTAAAAACGCGGCTCCTTGGACTCTCTACAATCAAGAAGAGATATACAACGTGAAAGATCAGCAAGAAAATCCAAATAGTATTTTGAACTTTTATAAACAGTTGATTTCTTTGAAAAAAACACCACTTTTCACGCAAGGCGATTATCAGATGCAGGAAACAAAAGATCATTTAGTTGTCTATGAACGAAAGTTGGCAGATCAAAAAGGCTGGGTCTACTGCAATTTTTCAGAAAATGAAGAAAAAATAGAGCTAAGCAAAGAATGTTCCAATGCAAAAGTCGTTCTAACGAACAGCAACAATAAAACAGAAAATACGCTAATGACTTTAAGCCCGTATGGAACGATGGTTTTGGTAAAATAAGTGTGAGGAAAAAAGATTGATAGAACGATAAAAACATGAATCTCTTCTAGTAATTTTGAACGAGGTATGTTAAAGTGAATGGTAGAAGAAAAGCTAGACGGGAGGGCAATGAAGTTGTACAATACACTTTTAATTGCTGAATTGATCGTATCTGTGTTACTGATTATTATTGTTGCCATGCAGCCAAGCAAAACAAACAGTGCTTCCAGTGCCTTAAGTGGAGGAGCAGAACAATTATTTGGAAAACAAAAAAAACGCGGTTTTGAAGCTGTGCTACAGCGTATTACATCGGTCTTAGGAACGTTGTTCATCGTATTAGCTATCGTATTGGCTTATTTATCCGCAAATTAAATACTTTAAAAAGCTGCCGAATCATTAGGGCGGCTTTTTTTATATACACACATAATAAAGTAACTGATATCCGTTCTTTTCATTGTGTATTGATAGGAAAATACTAAAATTTCGAGTAAAATATAAGTAACAGGGAAAAACAGGAGGCATTACATGAAAGACAGATCATTTTATTTTAAATCTGGAAAAAAAGCCGTTTTATTATTCCATGCCTACAGCAGTACACCTAATGACGTACGTATGTTAGGTCGTGCTTTAGAAAGAGAAAATTATACCGTATACAGTCCGACATTCAGTGGACATGGAACCCATGACTTGGAAGATATTTTAGAAGTATCTCCTATAGACTGGGTAAATGATGCTAAAAAAGCTCTTCAGTTTTTGAAAGACGAAGGACACCAAGAAGTAGCAGCTTTTGGATTGTCATTGGGCGGTATCGTTGCCACAAAATTGATGTTGGATGAAGACTTATTGGCTAGCGGGACGTTCAGTTCACCAGCTATCAATAATGATACTACTAACGTCAGAAAAGAATTTTTAGATTTTATGATCGCTAAAAAATATAAGAACGGGGATTCAAAAGAGACCGTTCAGCAACGTCTTCCAGAATTGGAAGAAAAGTTGGATAAGCAATTAGCTGGTATCCGAAACTTAGTAGATGACATGGCGCCTCAGTATAGAACAGTTGAAAAGCCTGTTTTTATTGCTCAAGGTGGTAAAGATGAATTGATCAACAGCAAAATTGCTTATGAATTGAAAGAGGCTTTTGCTAACGCGGAGGTTGAGTTACATTGGTATGAAAATAGTCCTCACTCGGTGACGGTAGGACCAGATCGCAAAGAATTGGAAAAAGATGTATTGAACTTCCTAACTGAATTACAGTGGAACGGGGGATAAACTATGACAAGCAAAGAAGTACTCAAACAAGCTATTCTTGTATATATGAATGAAAACAAAACTATCTCCTTTGAGATCAAAGATTTGAGTGAAGGGTTAAATAAAACCAGCGCTAAAGATTTCAAAGAATTGGTTACAACGGTAGCAGAGATGGAACGAGAAGGATTAGTTTTTCTGACACGCAGCGGCAAATTGAAATTGCCGAAAGAAGATCCTGTATTATCTGGTATCTTTAGAGCCAGCGATCGTGGATTTGGATTTGTGTCAATTGAAGATGAAGAACAAGATCTTTATATCCCGCCAAACAAGACTCAATTTGCATTGGATGGGGATAAAGTAACGGTAGATGTGACTCATCCAGCAGAACCTTGGAACGATAAAGGACCTGAGGGGAAAATCACCGCTATATTAGAACGGAATTTGACACAGTTAGTGGGAGAGTTCTGGGCTTATGACGATGAAGGTATCGAAGAGACAGGATTATACGGCTATATTGATCCGCGAGATAAGAAACTCTCAGATTACAGAGTCTTTATTAAAGCTGAAGGAGTCAAGCCGGTTGATGGTTCAGTTGCTGTTGTTGAGATCACGCACTACCCAGATCGCGAATATCCAAGAAGTATGCAAGGTATTGTTAAAAAAGTGATCGGACATAAAAATGATCCAGGTGTAGACATCTTATCGATCGTCTATGATAATGGGATCCCAACTGAATTCTCAGAAGCTGCTTTAAAACAAGCTGATGAGGTTCCAGATAAAATAACGGATAAAGATTTAGAAGGCCGAATTGATTTACGAGATGAGGTCGTTGTAACTATTGATAGCGCAGATGCTAAAGACTTAGATGATGCGGTAACCGTTCGTCGACTTGAAAATGGCAATTACCACTTAGGAGTCCACATCGCTGATGTATCTTACTACGTGACAGAAGACAGTCCATTAGATGGAGATGCATTTGAAAGAGCAACGAGTGTCTACTTGACAGATCGAGTGATACCTATGCTGCCGCAACGCTTGTCAAACGGTATTTGTTCATTACATCCAAATGTAGACCGTTTGACGATGAGTTGTGAAATGGAATTGAATCCACAAGGAGAGATAGTCGACCACCGTATTTTTCAAAGTGTGATTCGTTCTTACCGCCGTATGACATATTCGGATGTTAATGCGATGTTGACAGATAAAGATCCAGAAGTACGCGAGAAGCATGCTGATATATTAGATATGTTCGAATTAATGGAAGAGTTGCACCACATACTTGAGAATCGCCGCATTCATAGAGGTGCCATTGATTTTGATACAACGGAAGCTAAAATCGTTGTGGACGAATCTGGTCATCCATTAGACGTGGTCGTACGTGAAAGAGGCGTTGGGGAACGCTTGATTGAATCCTTTATGTTGGCAGCCAATGAAACAGTTTCTGAACATTACTCAAATATGAAAGTTCCATTGATCTACCGTGTGCATGAGCAGCCGGATAGTGATCGCATGCAGCGATTTATGGAGTTTGTGACAGCTTTTGGGATTACGATGAGAGGTTCTAGTTCGAACGTAACTCCAGTTGCTTTACAAAAAGTTATCAATCAAGTGAAAGACAAACCTGAAGAAGCTGTTATCTCTACTATGATGTTGCGGAGTATGAAACAAGCGAAGTATGATGTAGAACCTTTAGGACATTATGGTCTAGGTGCTCAATACTATTCTCACTTTACTTCTCCAATCCGTCGTTACCCAGATTTGATTTTACATCGCTTGATTCGCGCTTATGAACAAAATGGTACTGGTCAAGAAGAAAAGCAAAAATGGGAAGGTCTGTTGACAGATATTGCGGAGCAAAGTTCGAAGATGGAACGCCGAGCAGTAGATGCAGAACGCGAAACAGATTCTATGAAAAAAGCCGAATTCATGGCAGATAAAGTAGGAGAAGTTTATGAAGGTGTAATTGGTTCAGTTGTGAAATTTGGTTTATTCGTAGAATTGCCGAATACAGTTGAAGGATTAGTACACATTTCTAACATGAAAAATGATTACTTCAACTTCATTCCTGAACAATTGATGCTGATTGGAGAACGTACTGGTGTTGTATACAAAATTGGACAAAAAGTAAAAATAAAAGTGACAAAAGCTGATCCAGAGTTGCGAGAAATCGACTTTGAATTAATCCCAGATCCGAATTTAGAAGTCAAAGCAGATGAAAACTCTCTTAAAAAAGGCAAACGAAAAGGACGAAATGACAAGCGCCCTTCAAGAGGTTCTTCAACGAAAGATGGCAAAGGTTCTGCTGAAAAAGGGAAAAAACATTCCGGAAGCAAACCTAAAAAAGCTAAACCTTTCTATAAAGACGTTGCTAAGAAGACCGGGAAGAAAAAAAGAAAAAAATGAGTGAAGGAGGCTAAGACTTATGCCAAAAGGCAGCGGTAAAGTTCTTGCCCAAAATAGAAAAGCAAGTCATGATTATTCTATTATCGATACGATTGAAGCTGGAATCGTCCTTAAAGGAACAGAAATCAAATCGATTCGAGCTGGTCGGATAAACTTAAAAGATGGATATGCTACTATTCGAAATGGAGAGATTTTCCTGCAAAACGTGCATATCAGTCCATACGAACAAGGAAATGTCTTCAATCATGATCCTGTAAGAACACGTAAATTATTGATGCATAAAAAACAAATCGCTCGTTTGGTTGGAGAAACAAAATCCAGCGGCTATACTCTTATTCCTTTAAAAGTTTACATCAAAGACGGTTACGCAAAAGTGTTGATCGGTCTGGGTAAAGGGAAGAAGAAATACGATAAGCGAGAAGATTTGAAACGAAAAGACCAAAAACGAGAAATCGATAGAGCGATGAAAGCTCGTTAGTTTGATTTGAAAAATCCAACAGGTAAAGAGAAATCTTTTAACTGTTGGATTTTTGGTATTCAACTTCTAAAATAATGGAATAAATCAACTAACAGATAGGGGTTTAGATTAGTTATGGAGGAATGACATGAACTTAGATCAAGCATTAGAATATGTTTTAAAAGGTGAAGCACTTTTGTTTTTAGGTGCCGGCTTTTCTAAAGGAGCTGTCAACAGCAATCATGAGCAAGTCAAAGATGCGAAAGAACTGTCCCAAAAATTATTTGAAGAAATGAACATGGCATATGATCCTGAAAAGAGTTTAAATGTTATTTCAGAATATTTTCAGAAAAAAGAAGGTAGAGCTCGTTTATTGGAATTGTTAAGAGATGAATATTCTATCAAAGAAGTGACCGAGACGCATAAAACCATTATGAAGTATAATTGGAAAAGAATTTATACCACTAATTATGATGATGCAGCAGAGCAAGCTTCTATTGAAAACGGTGTTTATAGAATTCCAGTAACATTGAGCAATAAGTTGGATCAAACAAAGGATAGACGGGAAATCGTGATTCATTTGAACGGATTTATTGAAGATATGGTAGAAGACACGCTGAATAAAGAAGTGAAATTGACAAAAGTCAGTTACGCATTGGAGTCTTTAGAAGAAAATCAATGGGCGACGGTACTCAAAAAAGATATTGAGGAAGCGAAAGTGATTATTTTTATTGGTTATTCCCTCACCTATGATATCGATCTCCAAAGAATCATTATCAAGAATAGCGACAATCGAGATAAGATATTTTTCATTAACGGAGAAGTAGATGAAATAGAAAGAGTCGTCATTGAGCAGTATGGGAACATCGAACCTTTATATTCTGAAGACTTAGCTCAGTTATTAGTCAAAAAAGAAAGAGAGATGAAGTCTTCGGGCTGAACAGGTGAGGCCTAAAAATCATCAGCCCGCCTTTTTTGAAAACGGTATCATTTTTATGTATGCTGAAAGAAAGAACACAGAAGGGAATGGTTCAGCATGCAGAGCAGTTTCAAAAGAGTTTTGACAGGAATCTTGTTTATAGGAGCGGCAGTATCAGTCGGATGCGGGAATAATGAATCAGATACATCCAGAGGTAATGGAACAAATTCAGGCGAGGAAGTTTTAACCGTATCGATTGAAGAAAACTATTCAGATTATTTTGAAGCGATCAAAGGGGATTTTGAAGGAGAGCATGGAGTGGCTGTTGAGTTCGTATTCAGGGAGCAATTAGAGCAAGCTGAGGCGCTGCCGTTGGATGGTCCAGCAGATATCGGTCCAGATGTAATGATGATCCCATATGACCGTATTGGACAATTGGCACAGCAAGGACATCTTGCAACAGTCACGATTCCTGATGATGGAAGGTTCAATGACAGAGACATTCAGCAAGTAACAGTAGATGATCAGATTTATGGTATGCCTTACTTATTAGAAACGTTAGTACTTTACTACAATAAGGATTTACTCGATACTGAACCAACCTCTTTTGAAGATTTGGAAGCTTTGATGGAAGACGAGCAATACGGTTTTGAAGTTGAAAGTGGAACGAATACCGGATTTTTAGCCAATTGGCTTGATTTCTATTATTCTTATGGTCTGTTTGCCGGCTATGGCGGATATATATTTGGAGATGACCGGGCCGATCCATCCGATATTGGGTTGAATAATGATGGGTCTGTCGAGGCTTTGAACTATTTGACAGAATGGTATGCTAAATGGCCGCAAGGAATGCTGGATGAAGGAACTGTAGGCGATTTCGTAGATCAATCTTTCATTGACGAGAAGACAGCTGCTGTGATCAATGGTCCATGGGGAGCAGCCAACTATGAGGAAGGCGGAGTGAATTTTGGAGTAACGACGATTCCTACATTGCCTAACGATGAAAACTATCAACCATTTGCTGGAGGCAGAGGTTGGGTGATCAGCAATTATGCTAAAGATGTCGACCTTTCGCAAGCGTGGTTGGAATACATCACGACTAATGAGAACCAAGTGGAATTTTATGAAACGGTCCAACAAATACCAGCTAATATAGAAACAAGAAAAGTATTGTTGGAAGAAGGTACAGAAGTTGAAGCAGCAGTTGTTGAGCAGTATGAAAATGCCAATCCTATGCCAAACATTCCTCAAACAACCGAGGTGTGGGATAATGCTAAAAATATGATTTTTGACACTGTATCAGGAAACAAATCAGCGGAGCAATCTGCTGATGATGCGGTTGAAGTCATTCAACAGTTGATTGAACAAAAATACGAATAACCGAAAAAGCACTCTTAAAAGTCGACATCTTTTAAGAGTGCTTTTTGGTTTAAAGAACACAATGTTGTACTATTTTCAGAAAAATGGTAGGGTAGTAAAAATAATAAAAACAGAATGGTTGAAATCAGCACTCTTTAAGGCGCCTTTAAAAGCAGAATTGGTAGAGGTGAAAGAAGGTTGCTCGATAAATGAACACAGAGCATGATTTGGACATAATGCTTGTCATGACGTTTTGAAATCATCCATTTAGTTGTAGTTGCTGAGTCCGTTTGAATTGATGCTGAAAAACTACGCAGGTAGTTTTTTTATTTTTACCTTCATGAAATAGAATTGACCATGCTATACTAATTGGTATAGGTTTTAAGGAAGGAGATGTTGAGATGGAAATGAAAAATAAGTATTTAACGATGCTAGCTAAAGAATATCCAACGATTGGTGCAACCACTTCAGAAATCATCAACTTAGAAGCTATCATGAACTTGCCAAAAGCTACAGAACATTTTGTCAGTGACATCCATGGAGAATACGATGCCTTTCAACATGTCTTAAGAAATGGTTCAGGCAATATCAAAGAAAAAATTGGAGAAATATTTACGGATCGACTAACACAAAAAGAAATGAATGCACTAGCTACGGTTATCTACTATCCGGAAGAAAAGACGGAAGATATTGTAGAGTCTTTTGAAACCCAAGAAGAAGTACATGAGTGGTACCGTATCACTATTTCTCGTTTGATTGAATTGTGCCGTTTTGTCGGTTCTAAATATACACAATCCAAAGTGCGAAAAGCGATGCCGGAAGAATTCTCTTATATCACAGAAGAATTATTGTTCAAAGACGGCACATTTACGAATAAAGATGAATATTATAGTGAAATTATTGACAGCATCATCTCATTAGATAGAGGAAAAGAATATGTTGCGGCTTTGGCCTACTTGATTCAGCGGCTAGTCGTTGATCATTTGCATGTAGTAGGGGATATTTATGACCGGGGTCCTTATCCTGATAAAATCATAGATACGTTGATCCGTCATCATTCTGTTGATATCCAATGGGGAAACCATGATATCTTATGGATGGGAGCTGCTTCTGGTTCAGAAGTGTGTATGGCAAATGTAATCCGGATTTCTGCTCGATACAATAATCTGGATATTTTAGAAGAGAGTTATGGGATCTCGTTGCGTTATTTGTCTAATTTTGCTGAAGCAACGTATACGGGAGATCCTGATAGTTGTTTTGCGCCTAAGATCCACCCTGAAGACAGTATTCTAAAAGAAGAAATCATTCAAAATACGAAGATTCATCAAGCTATTGCGATTATTCAGTTCAAGCTGGAAGCAGCTATTATTGAAAGACATCCAGAATTTCAAATGTCGCATCGCTTGCTGTTGAATCAGATCGATTACGAAAAAGGCACAATTACTATCAAAGGAAAAGAATATCCTTTACTCAGCAATCAATTCCCGACAATTGATCCTAGTGACCCATACACGTTGACGGAGGAAGAAAAAACGATTGTCGCAAAATTGAAAGAAGGCTTTAAAAATAGCGGAAAACTGCAAAAACACATTTCTTATTTGATCAATAAAGGCAGTATGTATTTGACGTACAATGATAATTTGTTGTTCCACGGATGCATTCCACTAAACGAAGACGGCAGCTTTATGGGAATGGAAATTAGAGGAAAGTACGTCTATGGAAAATCGCTCTTGGATAAGTTTGAAGATGCCGTGAGAAAAGGTTTTTTATATCAAAATAGGACAAACAATAGTAAGTATTTAGATCTTGTTTGGTACTTGTGGACAGGACCTGTTTCTTCATTATTTGGAAAAGATCAGATGACAACTTTTGAACGCTATTATGTAGAAGACAAAACGTGTCACGAAGAAAAGAAAAATGCTTACTACCGGATGCGGAATGAAGTTGAAACATGCGAGAAGATATTGGCTGAATTTGGATTAGATCCAGCAAAAGGTCACATCATCAATGGTCATACTCCTGTCAAAGAAAAAAGAGGGGAAGACCCGATCAAAGCAGATGGCAGAATGTTGGTGATCGATGGAGGGTTTTCAAAAGCTTATCAAGGAACGACTGGTTTAGCAGGTTATACCTTGCTGTACAATTCATTTGGAATGGTATTGGTTTCGCACCAGCCTTTTACTTCTCCACAAGAAGCCATCGAAAATGAAATCGATATTGTGTCGACAAGACGAGTGGTAGACAAAGAATTGGAACGCAAAAAAGTAAAAGAAACAGACATTGGTCTGAAACTACAAAGCCAAGTATGTGATTTGAAAGAATTGTTAGAAGCTTACCGAAATGGCGATATCCCCGAAAACGGGAATACTTCATTCATTTAAAGATCAATGACTCCAAAAGTTGTCCATTGGATAAACTTTTGGAGTCATTGTTTATTTACAAAGATAAAACCTCTTTTTCATTAACTTACTAAGAGTTTCTGTTACAATAAATAAATACAGTATAGTACTAGAAAAGAAGTGGAGGAGAAAGAATGAATAAAGGATGTACATTTTATTTCGTTCGACATGGTCAAACGTATTTTAATCATTACCGCAAGATACAAGGATGGAGCAATACTCCATTGACTGAAGAAGGAGCCGAGGATGTTTACCGTAGTGCTAGAGGTTTAGCGGATGTGAAGTTCGACGCGGTCTACACGAGCGATCTAAGCAGAACGGTTCAAACAGCCAGCATTATTTTAGAAGAAAATAAGCACGCCGATGAGTTGACTATTGAAATGATGCCGGAATTCAGAGAAGTATTTTTTGGTTCATTTGAAGGAGAAGACGTGGATAAAGCTTGGGCTGCAATCAATAAAGAATTAAATTATCCGTCTGTTGCAGAGATGTATGCCCAATCCAGTATCCCTGAACGAATGAATGCGACAAAAAAAGCAGACCCTCATAATGATGCAGAGGACTTTTTGACTTTTTGGACAAGGATCGAAGAAGGGCTGATGAAACTAATCAGTAAACACCGCGATACTGGCGAAAAAATTCTTGTAGTAGCTCATGGCAATACCATTCGCTATTTATTGAATAACCTAGTAGCTGAGTTGGAAAATCCGCAACCCTTATTGAATGCCAGCGTTTCAGTAGCTACTTATCGCGATGGAGCGTATCATTTAGAAAAATACAATGAAGTAAAACATTTTAAAGACATCGAATAAAAATCATCTGTTAAATGAGACAATGGAGGAAATAGAGTGAAACCAAAAGGCTTAGTATTTTTTGATTTGGATGGAACGTTGTTGAATGCTACATCAGAGTTGGATAAAGAAATTAGTGAAGCATTGGAAAATATGAAACAAAATGGAATCATTCCTTTTGTGGCTACAGGAAGAAGTCCCTTGGAGATCCAACATGTTTTAGAAAATAGTCCAATCGACTCTTTCATCACATTAAATGGACAGTATATCGTTTATGAAGGAAAAGAAGTCTACCGTAGTGTGATCCCTCAACCTTTAATGAAAGAATTAAAGGAAGCTGCGGACGAACATGACTTCCCGTTATCCATGTATACGCACAACAAAATTCGAACGACTAAAGATTCTCAAACAATGGTTACAGCTTATAAAAATATTCATACAAATCCACCGAAAGTGGACGAGGATTTTCATTTGAAGGAAGAGGTTTTGATGGCATTGATCATAAACGATGATGCTGGTTATGATAATCATTTCTGTGAACGATTTCCAGAGTTGTCTTTTTACCGAAACACTCCTTATAGTGTAGACACCATCATCAAAAACAATTCGAAAGCCACAGGAATCAAAGAGTTGGAAAAGCTGCTTGGATTGGAAAATATTCCTACGTATGCTTTTGGAGATGGTCCGAATGATAAAGAAATGATTCAGTATGCTGACTATGGCATCGCTATGCAAAATGGTGTTGATGAAGTAAAAGAAGTTGCTGATTATGTAACCTCTGCAAGCAATGTAGACGGTGGAATCCTTGAAGGCTTAAAGAAATTCCAATTGATTTAAAAGATAAAAACGGGGCTGGGAAATAACTTCCAGCTCCTTTATTTTTACGAATATTGGGTTCGTAAAGTGGACGATGGGCTGCCTTTTTTCCCACGCTCACTTTTTGATGCGTGTACCTTTAATTTGCTGAAAGTTTCTCCGACCTGTTCAGTAATCGTCAAATCAATTTTTACATCTTTTATCTTTAAGGGCGATTGATTGATTACTACTACTTTTTTCCTGTGAAATGACGAATCATTGTTTTTGCTGGATATACAAACAGGGAAGTCCCAGCAATAATCAACAAGTCTGAGACAGCAATCAATTCTTTGGCTCGATCTAGAACACCTGGTTTTAAATTCTCGCCAAATATAATCACATCTGCACGAATGATGCCATTATCAATAGGGCAGCGGGGAACATGATTGTGATCTTTAGGGATCTCACTGTACGGATATTCCCGGCCGCATTCCATGCAGCTCCCCCACTAATTTACTGCCGGCTTTTTGGTGCAAGCCATCGGCATTTTGAGTGATGATACGTATGTCTTTTCCCTGTTTCTCCAACTCAGCCAAAAATCGATGACCGGTATTGGATTCAGGAACAAATTGCTTAGCGTTAATATCTCTAGGTTTGAAAAATTCTTGGGGATTTTCCAGCATGAAACATTTGCTCATATGTATTTTGAGATACAATTGTTTTTCTTCCATTTTTGTATAAGTACCTTCTTGTGAACGGTAATCGGGAAGACCGCTTTCAGTGGAAACACCGGCGCCACCGAAAAAAGCTATATCTTCGGCTTAATCAATGTATTACTGAAGCTGCTCTATTTTATTTTCCAACACATATACTCCTATAGTCTTTGCTGTTAGTTTAAGGGGAGCAGATAATTGATTTGCATAAAAAGTATTTGTTTTGAATCAAAGGAATCTAGTTTGCTTTGTTTCTGTAAATTTGTCCATTACCCATAAAAAAAAGCTTGTAAATACTGATTTAACAGTTTTTACAAGCTTTCTGTAATTATGGAGACGAGGGGAGTCGAACCCCTGTCCAAACATAACGACACTTAGACTTCTACGTTTATAGTTATGCTATTAAGGTTTCGCTCAGTATTAGCCACACAACCGGCATCATACGTTGCTAGTCTGATGATCTCTTCTAAAACTTCCAGACGGAAAGATTTAGCGTATCCCACTGATTATAGGACCCTTGCTCGAGTACATGGGCGATACCGAGAGGATCTACACTAGCTGGTTTTACGCAGCTAAAGCGTAAGTGTTATTATTGTTTTTAGCAGTTATATTTAACTGGTAACGTTTTAACGTAGCCGTAACCTACGAAACGCAATCCAAGCTCGACCTATGCCTGTCGAATCCGTAACGCCCCCGAAATAAAAGGGAGTACAGACTTAGTACGTAAAGTACTATAATAGTCATCTATCTAACTCTGAATACAGTATAGCACATTTGCTTATAAAAAGAAAGTTTGTTCGCTCAAAAAAACAAAAGTTCTGAGAGGTAAATATACATTTTCATCAGAACTTTTGTTAAAAAATCACAACCATTGTTGGTTTACTTTAATATAAATATTTTTGATTAACTGAGTGGTCAGGATATACAAGACCACAATAATAACCATCCATTTCCAATAGGAAGCAGGCAAAGCAACAAAATCAAAGAACGTGCCCAGAGAACTTCCTGGAATCCAAACAGCAGCTGTCACAACAGCCAGTGTAGAAAGAATCACGCTCAGACTGGCATTGCTTTGGATAAAAGGAATCTTTTTGGTCCGAATGACATGAACGACAACAGTTTGTGTAATCAGTCCAATAACAAACCATCCGGAATGGAACAAGGCTGCATCTTGGGTCGTATTAGCTTGGAACACAAACCACATGAGAAGAAAAGTCAGGATATCAAAAATTGAACTGATGGGACCGATACTAAAGGTAAATTTTAATAGATCGGATGTTCCCCAATTGGCCGGCTTCATTAAATCTTCCGTATCCATTTTATCCCATGGGATAGTCAATTGTGCCACATCGTAAATTAGATTTTGTATTAGAAGTTGAATCGAGAGCATGGGTAAGAATGGCAAGAAAGCACTGGCGACCAGCACACTGAACACATTTCCAAAATTGGAACTGATCGTCATTTTGATGTATTTCATCATATTGCCGAAAACCGTCCGTCCTTCCAAAATACCATCTTCCAATACTGTTAAACTTTTCTCAAGCAAAATGATCGAACTAGCCTCTTTAGTGATATCAGCAGCTGTATCTACAGATATTCCAACATCAGCTGTTCGTAAAGCAGGTGCGTCATTGATTCCATCACCCATGAAACCGACAGTATGTTCTTTTCGTTGCAGTAAGGTAATGATTCTGGCTTTTTGAGAGGGGGACAATTTGGCAAATAAGTTCACTTCTTCGACAGCTGACATTAAATCTTCGTCGTTCATAGTTTCCAGTTCAGTACCAAGAATATAACGAGTAACTTCGATACCCACATCTTTACAGATTTTTTGTGCCACAACTTCATTATCTCCAGTCAATACCTTGACGTTTACACCATGTTCATGAAGAGAACGAATAGCAGTCACAGAAGATTGTTTTGGCGGATCCAAGAACCCCATAAAACCGACTAAAATCATGTCTGATTCATCTTCTATAGAATAAGTGGCAGACGAGTGGACATTTTTTTTATAGGCTACACCTAAGACTCGCATACCATCTTCATTCATACGAATACTGAGGTGTTCCATTTTAGCTTGCAGTTTTGTGGTTAAAGGAACGACTTTACCATCTAACTCTGCAAATTTACAAATAGACATCATTTCTTCCATAGCACCTTTAGTGATCATGAGATCTTCATTTTCAGTTTTGACCGCTACAGTTAACCGACGTCTTGAAAAGTCAAAAGGAATCTCATCTATTTTTTCAACTGCTTCTAGACGATCTTTTTCGCGGTGTTCATTCAAGTACTCAATGACTGCATGATCCATGACATTTTTCCATCCAGTTTGGTAATTAGAGTTCATATAAGCTAATTCTAAAACCCGATTGCTTTCTTCTCCGATACAATTTATATGGCGGATCAATACGACCTTGTCTTCAGTTATCGTGCCTGTTTTATCGGTACACAAAATATCCATGGCACCTAAGTTTTGTATAGCATTCAGTTCTTTGACGATCACTTTTTTCTTAGACATAGTGATAGCACCTTTAGCTAAGTTGCTTGTAACGATCATTGGCAGCATTTCCGGTGTCAAACCTACAGCAACGGCAATGGAGAAAAAGAAAGCTTCAGACCAGTCACCTTTTAATACCCCATTGATCAAAAAGACAGCAGGGACCATTACCAACATAAAACGAATTAATAATCGACTAATGTTTTTTACACCGTGATCAAAGCTTGTTTCCCCTCTAGAAGCTGATGACTGAGCAGCAATATCACCAAAAAGAGTTTCAGGACCTGTTTTTACGATGACGAGTTGTCCTTGTCCGCTTAAGACGTCTGTTCCCATAAACAGCAAGTTTTCTAAATCTAAAGCAGTTAAAGTGTCAGTCAATTGTTCATTTTTGTTGTGCACAGACTTTTCTACAGGAATAGACTCGCCTGTTAACGAAGATTGGTTGATAAATAAATCTTTCGCCCACACTAAGCGTGCATCTGCAGGAATCATATCCCCTGTTGATAAATGAACCACATCCCCAACTACAACCTCGTCTATTGGAATTTCTTTCTGTATCCCGTCTCTGGTCACTGAACAGGTTGTTTCAATGAGCTCTTTCAAATCCAGACTGGCTTTTTGTGAACGGTATTCTTGTACGAAATGGAGACCAGCACTAAATACAATCATTAAACCCATTACGATACTGGCTTCAATATCTTTAGTGGCGGCTGAAACGAGTAACAATAATGCCAAAACATAGATAAAAGGATCTTTAAAAGCTTGCAGAAATAAAATATAGACTGGAGTTGGTTTTTGAGAAGGAATTTCATTAAGGCCGTATTTTTCCAGCCTTTGTTCAGCTTCTTCAGTGGTTAAGCCTTTTGAAGTAGTGTTGAATTTCGTGTAAAAAGATTCTTCTGTTAAATAACTGATTTCTTTTAAGTGATTGTTTTTAGTTTTTTTTTCTGTATAAACAGAATTTTTTTTTTGATTCATCATGATATTTTCCTCCTTGGGTAGCAGAAAAATAAAGATACTATAAAATCAAGCGAGTTAAAAAAAGCTTGTCAGCAACTTTTATTTTCCTTTTTAAGTTTTTGAAACAGCCATGCGACCTGTCATTCGTAGAACTTAGTTCCATATCCATCACCTCATTTTTTATGGTTATTGCTGAAATGATCCGAGAAGTATTTATACTTGTTTCTCTTATAAACAATAGTAAGAGAAACAAAAAACACGCTCTCTATCATTAGACAGAGAGCGTGCTGGAATAGTCGATTCAAATAAACAGGAATGATTCCAATACAAATAATGTTTTTTATACCTCAAAAAAGCACTATACCTTCTCCATCGTTGAGTTTTAGCACTATATGGCGTAGATTATTCATCAGCTACATTAAAAATGACCTTGCGTCGATCATTCCTGTTGACCCATTGGTGTCTCTCGACGTTTTTGGGCAGCAGCGTTTTTCCATATAGGAGCCTCACCTAACAGAAGCCTTATTCATTTCGTCTACCATGCTAATTCAAAAAAATTAATAAGTCAAGTTCAATGAAAACCTTGGTAGTAGAAAAGGAGATTTAAACAAGGTGATTTCATAGAAAAATAGAAGTTAAATATTGTTTTTGCTACAATGAGTGTAAGAAAGCTTAATGAGTCAATTGACAGTGGGAAAAATCGATGAAAAGAAATCAGAGAGACTAATTTAAAAGATGGTTAAAAAATGGTGATCCAAGAATTGCTTAGCGCTTTGGATCAGTGACCCATTATGCAACGGTATATGTCAATGAACAAAAAATAGTAGAACATAAAGGTGGGTTTACCCCTTTTGATGTTTAGATCAATAAAGAATTAGTGCCCGGGAAAAATAGAGTAACGGTATCTGCGAACAACATTCTAGATTACACGACTTTACCAGTAGTGAATGATAGTGAAACAACAGACGAAAACGGGAAAATCATCCGTAGAACCAGCGGGAATTTTGACTTCTTCAACTATGCGGGAATTCATCGTCCGGTCAAAATTTATACGACCCCTCATGACTATGTAGAAGATATTATCATCACTCATAACGTAAACGATGATTCTGCAGAAGTCTTTACAGTTGTTCAAACGGTTGGCGAATTTGATGAGATTAAAGTGACCTTATTGGATGAAGAAGGAAATGAAGTTGCACAAGTAATGGGAGCAGAAACTGCCTTGACTATTGAGAATGTTCATTTATGGCAGCCAATGAATGCTTATCACTACACTGCACGAGTAGAAGGGTATAGAGATAGGGAACTGACAGATGTCTATGAAGAACCTTTTGGGCTTCGAACAGTAGCCGTTGGGGAAAATCAATTCTTGATCAACGGTAAGCCTTTCTATTTCAAAGGTTTCGGAAAACATGAAGATGTTTATATAAATGGACGCGGAATCAATGAAGTTGCGAACGTAATGGACTTGAATTTGACGAAATGGATCGGAGCCAACTCGTTCCGGACTTCTCATTATCCTTATTCAGAACAAATGATGCGATTAGCCGATAAAGAAGGAATTGTCGTGATCGATGAGACACCTGCAGTTGGACTGTTCTCGTCATTTGATTTTGCTTTATCAGGCAGCGGGGAAACAAGAAATACCTGGCAATTGATGGACACAACAGCAGCGCATGAACAAGTGCTGCATGAATTAGTGGCTCGAGATAAAAACTTGGCTTGTGTAGTCTTGTAGTCGATCGCAAATGAACCGGCACTGCATAAAGAAGGTGCACGTGAATACTTTGAACCATTGATCAACTTGACAAGAGAGTTGGATCCGCAGAATCGCCCAGTAACAATTGTGAACATCATGATGTCTACACCGGATAAAGATTTGGTAGCAGATTTATTAGACGTGATCGCATTAAACCGTTACTACGGTTGGTATGTGCAAACAGGAGACTTAAACGCTGGAGAAAAAGCGTTGCGTGAAGAATTAGACTTATGGGAAGAAATGTACCCTGGTAAACCAGTTATGTTTACAGAATACGGTGCAGATACCGTTCCTGGGTATCATGCAATCGATGATATTCCATTTACAGAAGAATATCAGGTACGTTACTACAATATGTATCACAAAGTGTTTGATGATTATAAACAAGTTGTCGGAGAACAATTGTGGAACTTTGCGGATTTTGAAACAAAAGTCGGCATCAATCGTGTACAAGGAAATAAAAAAGGAATCTTTACTCGTGCGAGAGAACCAAAAATGATCGCACATGTATTAAGAGAACGCTGGACGTCTATGCCCGATTTTGGAAATAAAAACGAATAAGGTTTAAAACACTGGAGCAAATCTTGCTTCAGTATTTTTTTGTTGTCTTGTTGTTTGTAATTGAACAAATGATGAAAAATAAAAGGAATTGAATCGTCTGTAAATTGAATAACAATTGCTAAAAAGTTGTTGTTGTCATAAAATGGAGAGGAATAAATCAAAGAAACTTTCAAACAACTATTTGTGAAATGATTATAAAACTTTAGAGAGTAGGAAGCTTTATGGCGAGACTGGAAGTAAAAAATCTGCATGTATCCATAGAAGATAAAGAAATCTTAAAAGGTGTCGATTTAGTGATGAACACAGGAGAAATTCATGCCATCATGGGTCCAAACGGGACAGGAAAATCGACGCTTTCAGCAGCTATCATGGGACATCCCAGCTACACCGTTACTAAAGGTGAAATTTTATTGGATGGACAAGATGTATTAGAGATGGAAGTCGACGAAAGAGCTCGTGCTGGACTTTTTTTAGCTGTTCAGTACCCAAGCGAGATAGCTGGTATCACGAATGCTGAATTTATGAGGGCAGCCATCAACGCTAGACGTCCAGAAGGTAATAAAATCTCTGTAATGGAGTTCATCAGAAAATTAGATGAAAAAATGGCCGTTTTAGATATGCCTGAAGAGATGGCGGAACGTTATTTGAACGAAGGCTTTTCCGGCGGAGAGAAAAAACGAAATGAGATCTTGCAATTGATGATGATTGAACCGACATTTGCGATTTTAGATGAAATCGATTCAGGATTGGATATCGATGCACTGAAA
Source organism: Desemzia sp. AGC72 (assembly GCF_057334175.1). Lineage (NCBI taxonomy): Bacteria > Bacillati > Bacillota > Bacilli > Lactobacillales > Carnobacteriaceae > Desemzia > Desemzia sp. AGC72. The sequence goes on along the minus strand of NZ_JBHFIG010000013.1, from coordinate 73,174 downwards.
GTCGTCTCTAAAGGGGTCAATGCAATGAGAGGAGAGAATTTCGGTTCATTGATCATTACTCATTATCAGCGATTATTGAATTACATCACTCCTGATGTTGTTCATGTGATGATGAATGGAATCATCGTCAAAACAGGCGGGGCAGAGTTGGCGAAACGATTAGAAGTCGAGGGGTATAAAGGAATCAGAGATGAATTAGGATTAGAAGTTGTGTTGGACGAAGATTAAGGAGGCAAGTCAATGCAAGAAGTGATGTATAAAGAAAATTATGGAATGGTACAGCAATTTTCTGCACAAATGGGCGAGCCTGAGTGGATGCTGAGATTGAGGAAAACGGCTTTAAAACAACTTGACGATTTAGACTGGCCTGTATTCGAACGAGTCAACTATAAACGATGGCCATTGATCGAGATTCCAGAGTTGACAACGTTTGAAGGATTCATCTTGCCGGAAGACCAAGAGTACGCACAAACTCCTCAAATCGTCCAAGTAGGTCATCAAACAATGGTCGAATTTCTGCCCCAAAAATACAAAGACCAAGGGGTAATTTTTACAGACATCTTTACAGCTTTAAGAGAATACCCGGATTTAGTAGAAGAGTGTTACATGAATAGAGCGGTCAAACCGAACGAAGACAAACTGACAGCTTTTCATGCTGCTTTTATGACAAGCGGAGTATTTTTATATGTTCCTAAACATGTGGTCATAGAAGAACCTTTAGAAGCTACTTTTGTTCAAAATAGTCAATATGAAAACAGCTGGATCAAACATGTGTTGGTGTATGCTGACAGTTATAGTTCTTTTACCTATGTGGAGAAATATGAAACGATCGGTACTGAAAAAGGCTCAGCCAATATCATAGTGGAAGTTGTTGCTAAACCAGGTGCAACAGTAAAAGTTTCTGCAGTGGATCAGTTGGGAGAGCAAACGACAGCTTATCTCAATCGGCGAGGACATACGGACAAAGATGCCTCTATCGATTGGGCAGTAGGGGTTATGAACACAGGGAATGTGATCGCAGATTTTGATACGGATCTAGTAGGCGAAGGTTCCAGCAGCGAAGTAAAAGTCGTTGCCATCAGTATGGGTAGTCAGATCCAAGGAATCGACACTCGAGTGACTAATTTTGGTCGGCATACTACTGGTCATATTTTGCAGCACGGAGTGATTTTAGACAAATCTACTCTGACGTTTAATGGTATCGGGCATATCTTAAAAGGGGCCAAAGGGGCGGATGCCCAGCAAGAAAGTCGAATCTTGATGTTGTCTGAACATGCTAGAGGAGATGCGAATCCGATTTTGCTGATTGACGAGAATGACGTTACCGCTGGGCATGCAGCTAGTGTTGGAAGAGTCGATCCCGAAGAGTTGTATTACTTGATGAGTCGAGGGATTCCTAGACAAGAAGCAGAGCGATTAGTTATCAGAGGTTTTTTAGGCGCTGTGATTACGGCGATTCCTTTAAAATCCGTGCGCACGGAATTGGTGGAGACGATTGAAAGGAAGTTGAGTGAATGAGTTTTTCTGCGGACAAGGTAAAAGCTGATTTTATGATTTTAAACCAACTCGTCAATGAAGAGCCGTTGGTGTATTTGGACAATGCCGCAACGTCTCAAAAACCAACGACCGTCTTAGCCGCCGTAGAACAGTATTACCGCCAAAACAATGCCAACGTTCATCGAGGAGTCCACACCTTAGCTGAAAGAGCTACAGCACAATACGAAGCAGCTCGCCAAAAAGCGCAGCATTTCATTCATGCAAAAGAATCAGCTGAAGTCTTGTTTACTCGAGGAACGACCACTAGTTTGAACTGGGTGGCTAAAAGTTACGGAGAAGCAGTTGTTCAACCAGGAGATGAAATAGTGATTTCCATCATGGAACATCATTCCAATATCGTCCCTTGGCAGCAATTGGCCAAAAGACAGCGAGCGGTATTGAAGTACATTGACATCACTCCTGAAGGATTACTGGATATGGACAGTCTGCGCAGCCAATTGACCAGCAAAACAAAAATCGTCTCTCTTGCCCATGTATCTAATGTATTAGGGGTAGTAAATCCGATACAAGAAATCGCTCACTTAGTACATGAAGCTGGAGCCGTATTAGTAGTGGACGGAGCTCAAGCTGTTCCGCATCAAAAAGTCGATGTGCAAGAACTAAATGTTGATTTCTACGCCTTCAGCGGGCACAAAATGCTTGGGCCAACAGGGATTGGTGTTCTATATGGAAAACGACACTTACTGGAGCAAATGGAGCCCGTTGAATTTGGAGGGGAGATGATCGATATCGTTACGGAACAAGAGAGTACTTGGAAAGAATTGCCATGGAAATTCGAAGCCGGGACACCCAATATCGCAGGGGCGATTGGACTTGGGGCAGCAATCGATTATATGGAGACTGTTGGAGTAGATAACATCCAACAACATGAACAAGAATTGATGCAGTATTTATGGCCTAAATTAACGGCTATACCTGGATTGACCATTTATGGACCGGAAAAACTGGAACAACGAACTGGAATCATCACTTTTAATTTAGAAGACATCCATCCGCATGATGTAGCTACAGCGATGGATATGGAAGGTGTAGCTATAAGAGCAGGCAACCACTGTGTTCAGCCGTTGATGACTAGACTGGGATGCGATTCTTCGGCTCGTGCCAGTTTTTATGTTTACAATACAACCGCAGATGCTGACACATTTGTTGAAGCACTAATCGCGACAAAGGAGTTTTTTAGTTATGGGATTATCTAAATTGGATCAATTGTACCGACAAGTGATCTTAGACCATTCGCAACACCCTCATCATTATGGGACGCTTGACGAATCGACTCGCACGATTGAATTGAACAATCCTACTTGCGGAGACGTGATTCAGCTTTACTTCTTGATCGAAGGCGATCGCATCACAGACATTCGTTTCAGCGGTCATGGCTGCACAATTAGTAAAGCTAGTGCCAGCATGATGACGGATCTTATGGTAGGGAAAACTCTTGAAGAAGCGTTGCAATTGGAAAAACAATTTTCGCTTTTAGTCCAAGGAGAAGAAGTGCAGGACGTGGAAAAATTAGGAGATGCGGTATTGTTGTCGGGAGTTGCCAAATTCCCAGCTCGTATCAAATGCGCGACGTTATCGTGGAAAGCGCTAGAAAAAGCATTAGCGGAATAAAAGAATCGTAAGGAGGAGAACAAATGGAAGTACCTGAACGCGAACAGTATCAATACGGTTTCCATGATGACGTGGATTCTATTTACACGACTGGAAAAGGCCTTACGGAAAAGACAGTCAGAGAAATCTCGCAACGCAAAAATGAACCGGAGTGGATGCTGGACTATCGCTTAAAAGCCTACTCGCATTTTTTGAAACGACCAATGCCTGAATGGGGAGCGGATTTATCAGCGATCGACTTCGATGAAATCACTTATTACAAGACTGTCAGCAACCAACCTGAGCGAGATTGGGAAGATGTTCCAGAAAAAGTCAAAGAAACTTTTGAACGCTTAGGAATACCAGAAGCAGAACGGAAATATTTAGCAGGTGCTGGAGCGCAATACGAATCGGAAGTCGTTTACCACAACATGAAAGAAGAATTTGAAAAACTGGGGATCGTTTTTACCGATACAGATTCAGCATTGAAAGAGTATCCGGAAATCTTTAAAGAACACTTTGGAACAGTCGTACCGGCAACGGATAATAAATTGGCTGCATTAAATGCCTCTGTCTGGTCTGGCGGAACGTTTATTTACGTGCCGAAAGGTGTCCGCTGTGATGTTCCTTTGCAAATGTATTTCCGCATCAATGATGAAGCGATGGGTCAATTTGAACGGACGCTTATTGTAGTCGATGAAGGAGCGAGTGTGCATTATGTAGAAGGGTGTACGGCGCCGACTTTTTCTTCCAGCAGTCTGCATGCGGCTATTGTAGAAATCATTGTTAAAAAAGACGCTTATTGCCGTTACACAACGATCCAAAACTGGTCGAACAATGTGTATAATTTGGTAACGAAACGGGCAGTCGCACTTGAAGGAGCGACAATGGAATGGGTCGATGGCAACCTTGGAGCCAAAACTACGATGAAGTACCCGAGTATTGCATTGAATGGACGAGGAGCCAGAGGAACGATGTTGTCTATTGCGATGGCAGGAGCTGGACAAAACCAAGATACGGGGGCCAAAATGATTCATAATGCTCCGAACACTTCCAGTTCAATCGTTTCAAAATCGATTGCTAAAGATGGCGGAGAGGTCAATTATCGCGGACAAGTAACCTTCGGAAAGAATTCTGGCGGATCCATTTCTCACATTGAATGCGACACAATCATTATGGATGACTTATCGAAATCTGATACGATTCCGTTCAATGAGATCCACAACGGAAATGTCTCTCTAGAACACGAAGCCAAAGTCTCAAAAATATCGGAAGAACAGCTCTATTACTTGATGAGCCGCGGTTTGACAGAACAAGAAGCGACTGAAATGATCGTTATGGGATTTGTCGAACCCTTCTCGAAAGAACTCCCAATGGAATATGCTGTGGAATTGAACCGATTGATCGCTTATGAGATGGAAGGGTCAGTGGGGTAGAAAAAAGTAATTATGAAAGAAGAAAGTTTATTGCTTCAGGGGATATATACTCATATTTTGTACTATTTTCACCTGAAATAGTGAAGAACAAGTGAAACTAACTGACTAAAGAACATAGATAAAACGGGCAACATTAACCATAAAATGTTGCTCATTTTATTGTAAAGATTCAACTTTTTCAAATGTCGGGTAATCGATTATTATAATCCTTCCCACTGTTTTATTGTGATGAGATGATGATGATTATATCATTAGTATGAGTATTATTTATAAGTCATAAGAAATTCTTATAGATATGTTCATTTTTACTTGGTGGTTTCTTCTATCATTCCTCTATAGAATAAGTAATTGAAAACGCTTTATAAAGCGGGGTCATATTACTTAAGATTATAGGAGGAAGGTAGATGAAACAAGAAAAGAATCGTTGGTTAATTTTGATTGCAGCTATCATAACAAATTTGGCATTAGGAGCAGGGTATGCTTGGTCAGTGTTCCAAACGGCTTTATTAGAGACGAATACAGATTGGACGTTGAGTGAAACGTCTTTAGCATTTAGTATCTCATTTGCGATGGTCCCGGTTGGGATGATCATTTGCGGACCGATCGTTGATAAACACGGCGGAAAGAAAGTCGTTCTTGCGGCTGGGTTGTTGTTTGGTTTAGGAATGTTCTTAACGGGTTTTGCAAACAGCATCATCATGTTGTATTTAACTTATGGAGTGATTTTAGGATTAGGGATCGGGGCCGGATATGGAACGGCTACAGCCTTAACTGTAAAGTGGTTTCCGGACAAAAAAGGTTTGGCTGGCGGTTTAACAGCAGCTGGATTCGGATCAGGAGCGATTTTGTTGGCTCCGATCGCTACGAATATGATTGAGAGTGTAGGAGTAAATGATACCTTTAAAATCTTAGGCGGAATCTTATTGGTGGTCATTTGTGCATCATCTTTCGTGATGGAAAACCCACCTGTACAAGAAAAAGCCGTTGGAGTAACAACTGACAAAGATAAAAATTACAAAGAAATGCTTCGCGAATCAAACTTCTGGATATTATGGGCTGTTTATACTTTCGCAGCAACAAGTGGATTAATGGTAATTGGTCACGCGGCTAACTTAGCTTCTTACTACTCATTGGGAGCTGGAGCGGTTATTGTTATGGTCGTGGGACTAGCAAATACGTTGGGGAGAATTTTCTGGGGTTCAGTTTCAGATAAAATTGGAAGATACAAAACGGTTATGATTATGTTTATTGTTTCAGGAACTGGATTGATCTTATTAAATTTTGCGAACACATTGGGAGCTATTGCCGGTATTGCAGGATTGATCTTTATTGCTTTATCATTTGGCGGATTCTTAGGTTCTTTCCCTGGAATCACAGCAGAGAACTGGGGAGCATCAAAATCAGCTTCTAACTATGGCTGGATGTTCACGGCTTATGGAATCGCATCAATTTTAGGTCCATCGCTTGCTTCAAGCATCAGAGAATCAACAGGTTCTTACTCAATGGCGTTATTGATTTCAGCAGGTATGGCTCTTGTGGGAGCTGGAATGATTTTGTTCTATATGAACAGAGCTAATAAAGCGAATAATGCGGAACAAAAAACAGCTAAACAAAATTAGAGCTATTAATGACAAAAAACTTGGCATCTTCTTTTTTGAGAGAAGATGCCATTTTTTTTATGGGTCATGGTAATCTGATTATCAAATATCTAAATGAACTTAAGTGAGATATAATATATTCTATAAAATGATGAATCTTGAGGAGGATCGCATGGAGATCAGAGAATATAGAGAAGCAGATAAGCAATCTTGGATTCGTTGTAGGGTATTATCTTTTTTAGAAAGTTCCTTTTATGATGATGTACAACGTTCTAGAGAAAAATATGAAAATCCTGTTATTCAAATAGTTGCTATCAATGAAGAAGAAGTAATTGGCTTTTTAGATTGTGAATACGAAACTAAACCTGGAGACCTTTGTTATTTTGAAGGAACAAGAGGTGGTGTCATTTGGTATCTAGGCGTTTTACCGGAATATAGAGGGATGAGATTAGCCACTAGAATGTGGGAGACAGCCAAAGGAAAACTGCAAGAACAAGGAATCCATCGGATAGAGGTCTGGACGCAAGACGACAATGCAGCCAATAATTGGTACATAAGACAAGGATTTATCTTTAAAGAAGCTTATTTGAATGCATTTGTAAAAGGAGATAAAAAAGACAAAATGATGCAACAGTTTCTCGATTTAGATCATATAGGAGAAGTATATGGAATACGCAACTTGAATTTTGAAGCGCCAATTGAACGAAAAGAAGAGTTAGCTAAAATTTGTTATCGACTTCATGAAGTCAGAGCATATGAATGGAAAGCTCATAATAATGCGTAAGTTTCAGTTAAAGACTACACACAAGAAGAACACTAGGAGTACTTTTGTCAAATTATCTCTAACGTTCTTAGATTTAGAATAGTTCTTCTGCATATTCCCAAGTTTTTCCGTCATCAGTAGACCTGTAGAGTAAGTGACTAGCTTTGTTGTAGTCTCCATCTTGTCCTTGGCCGACCGGAAGAAAGAGATCGCCATTATCTTCGTATGGCATTTCAGGAAAGTCAAACGGATTGTATTTCTCTGTTTCCGTTAAAGGAACTTGTACAGGAGGGATCTCTACTTTTTCAAATGTTGCTCCGCCATCTGTTGTGCGATACAATTCCGAGTAACTTCCTCCACTATGAGATAAAACGATGAAACCCAGTTGTTCATTGATAAAGGTGATCCCAGTAGAGACGCCCAATTCACCTAAAAAAGGATCAGGATTGATGAGCTCCCAAGTATTTCCACCATCTACTGACTGATTCAAGGTGTAAAAACGAGAACCGGCAGCGGCGTCAACGACGGTCAATTGATACCCTAACTGTTTATTAAGGAAAAAAGTTTCGCCATCATTTTGCGGCTGTGTTGCTTCAATGGTAACTTCTTCTTGAAGTGTTCCAGCAGTAGAAAAATCCATGAAACGCATAGGTGTTTTATTATCATTATCAGGTGCGTATAGAGAAATCGTATAACCTGTAATCTCATTAGAAGCATCTGTTAGTGGAAGAGTATTTCCTTCTTGATCAAAATAAACAATACCTTCTGTGTTGTATCCCCAACTTCGATAACCAGCATAATAAATGCCGACAGTTTCTTCGCCCCACTCAGCAACTGTTTCTTTTAGGGGAAGAATTTTTATGCCGTCAATCAAAGGTTGTAATTTCATCGTATCCTCAAAAGTTGGATCAGCGAACCCATTTAAGTAAACACGTATGTCCTTGCTTTTTTCACGATCATAACTCAATAAAAAGCTTTTCGTTTCTTTATTTTCATCAAGACCATAAAAGAAACTGTAGATATAAGTAATTTCACCGTCACTATTGAATGTGAAATCAAATTCATTGGAAAGATACAGGTCTTCCGGTAACTCCAATTCAGTTTGCAGATCGACAAGTAAGCCGTCTAAGCCATCTTCGTAGACATTATTGTGTACGAATGCTATATCACGGGTGTTGAAAAAATCGTGTATAACAAAAGCTAACTTTCCTTGAAAATGGATAGCACTTTGGTAAAGTTGGAAACCTGTAACAAGGGTAATGAAGATGAAAGAAAGAAGGCTTATCCTGAACCACCATTTACAAAAAAATTCCCATATAGAGGAGAGTGAACTTTTGTCAGAAGTGTTTTTTGCGCCATTACGATTTTTTCTGTATCGGTAAAAGCACCAACCAAACCAAAGCAGCAAGATGCCAAAAGTAGCCAGTATGATGGGGGCTCTTCTTGCAACACCACCATACCAAGCAAGAAAAGACAAATAATAGCAGCCAATACCATAAACGACTAAAACGATTGGGTTGAAAACCAGAGCTCTCCATTTAAAGTTTTTCTTTTTCAATTCAGTTGTCTCCTTATTAAAGTAGTGACTACTTCATGTCCATTATAGAATGTATTTTACCGTTAGATCATTCAAATTGCACATGTTTGTCAGAACAAGATTTCAGTGCATAAAAGAAGCAGTAGACATTGAGTCTACTGCATCTCTCAGGAATTTAATAGGTGACTTTGGGTTGTTTCATTCCTGCTAAATACCCAATGACATATCCACTGATCAGTAGAGGAATCCATTCCAATTGATAAGAGTAAAGCGGTAATATCTCTAACCAATCTGCTTGAAGCCAACCATTTGCATGGACCATGGAAAGTAAACTGATAAGAGAGACTACTATAACCGGTATTTGTAAACTGAGGCGTGGTGAGGGAATGAAGTACGTAAATAAAAGAAGCAAAACCGTACTCATTGCAATTGGATAAATCACATTTAAAACAGGTACACTGGTTTTGATGACTTGATCTAATCCTTGATTAGCTAATATAAATGAGACGATTGTAAATAGTACCGCAAAAGTTTTATAAGTAATCTTTGGAAACAAACTATTGAAGTATTCACTGACTGCTGAAATCAAGCCTGTTGCTGTTGTCAAACAGCTTAAGAAAACGATTGTTCCAAGCAAAATAATCCCTAAAGCACCGAAGGCTTCATTTGAGACATATTGCAATAAAAAAGTACCGAGATTTTGTTTCTCAGGAAGACCGGTATTCAACATCACCCGGTTACCCATCCAACCTAAACCGATATAAACCAGGCCAAGTAATAGAGCAGCTAGAAACGATGATTTCACAGTTCCAATCAGCAAATCCTTCCGATTCGTTACTCCTAAATTTCGTATAGAATTCAAAACGATAATAGAAAAAGCAATTGCCCCGATGGCATCCATCGTCAAGTAACCTTCAGTAAAGCCTATAATGGAAGGAGCTTGCAATTCAAATGAAACATCAGCTGCTTGAGGATCGTTTGAATAGTACATCGTTATTGTTCGAATAATAAGGATAAGAATCGTTACTAATAAAGTAGGCGTTAAATATTTTCCTATATTATCTGCTAAGCTGTTCGGGTTTAGTGCCACAAATAAAACCAATAAAAAGAAGAGCACTGAAAAGAAAAATAAACTCATGCTTGTCGATTGTTGTAAAAAAGGAACAACACCAATTTCATAAGCCGTTGTTGCTGTTCTGGGAATAGCGAAAAACGGGCCAATCGTTAAGTAAACAACGATTAAAAAAATAATGGAATATACCGGATGAATCTGTTTCAATGATTCTCTATATCCGTTTTCTGAAATAGAACCGACAATGACACTTAATAAAGGAAGACCGACACCGGTCAAAATAAAGCCTAAAATAGCTGATAAAAAATATTCTCCACTTTGAAAACCTAAAGCGGTTGGGAAAATCAGGTTTCCAGCACCAAAAAACAACGCAAAAAGCATAAAACCAACTACAAATACATCTTTTCTTTGCATTAAATTGCCTCCAATGAAAATTAAACTAATTACATGTATCAATACACAATAGTAGGAATATCTCAGAAATGGTGCGAATAGTCAATATGCATAAAAATATAACGCGCGAAATTAAATCGACAATGGACAATTAGTATAAATCATCAATCATCGAAAAACATATTCCAAGACTTGTACAGCTTGATCAATCGATTCCACTGTCACATTGGCTTTATTAGACAATTCTTTCAAGGGATGGATCAATTTTTCAGGACGAATAATAATCAAGGGTTTACCCGTGTTGATCGCTGCAGCAGCATCCATCGCCGTATTCCATTGACGGTATTCTTCTCCAAACAAAGCGATAACGATGTCCGCTTTTTGCATCAATACTTGTGTTCTGAAGTTATTTATATCACTGGCTGCTTGATCTTTAAACAAGTTGTTGGGTTGTTTTCCTAAAATTTCTTCTCCAATATTATCCGATAAGTCATGACTAGTTTGTGGACCTACAAAGGAATAAGGTAAGTTTTTTTCTTTCACTAGTTTGATGATATCATCACGCCAAGAATCGTGAATTTGTCCTGCTAAATAGACAGTCAATTCCATAATATCTCTCCTTTTAAATGTGTTGCTTCTATCATATAGTATTTGAAAATAGTTCGCTGAAAAATAAGAATTGTTGCTAAGGAGAAATATTTAAATTACAATAAGTAAGTGAATAGAAAAGGACGAAATAAAGTAAACGACTAGGAGTGTTGATATGCAAGTAGAGTTTTTCCATGATGTGATTTGCAGTTTTTGTTTCCCAATGTCTTACCGAATGAGAAAAGTAGTGAAGAAGTATCCAAAACTGGAAATTGTGCACCGGTCATTTGCTTTAGGATGGGAAAAAGAGCAATTTATTCAAATGTTTGGTTCACATGAAGCGGTAAAGCAAGAAGTCATTCATCATTGGGAAAGTGCCAACCATAATGATGATGAACACCGATTCAATATTGAAGGGATGAAAGAACAAAACTTCTTATTTCCGACATCTAAAAATGGGTTGAAAGCTGCTAAAGCTGCTGGAATTGTTGCAAATCAAGCAGCTTATTGGGATGTTTTCGACGGTTTACAACATGCGTTGTTTGTGGAAAATAAAGATATATCTGACTTAATGGTTATTGAAGAACTTATCAAACAAACTTCAGTTGACTTCAATGCATGGAAAACTCAATTTGAAGACCCTGAAACTGAACAAGCCGTTAGAGAAGATCTCCAAAGAGTTCGGGATTACGGTATTCAAGGAGCGCCTGCAGTAGTAGTGAATCAAAAATACTTGATCAGTGGAGCGCAACCACAAGAAGTCATTGAACAAACGATTGAAAAAATCGCTGAAGAAGAAGGGTTCCAATTAAAAGGATTAGAATTGATGGGAACAGACGCAGCAGCTTGCAATATGATTGATGACCAATGGATCTGTGATTAACTATTCTTGCACTAAAAGAGCTGAAGTTTATTCTGTTAGAGGTTTAAAACCTTTAAATAGAAGAATTATAGGCTCTTTTTTTATGCTCTGGCAAATAAGAACTGAATTAGTAGATAAACGTATAGGATACCATTGTACTCGGACCGATTGTTTTGTTAAAATTCAATTAGGATAACATCTGTAAAAAAAATGCTGGATCAATATTGAAGGGATTTTTTTTCAGCAAATCATTTAATACATATCAAAAGTTCCATCAAAAATAGTTCAGTTGAACTTTAGAAAGTTGGGTATAAGTTATGAGGGGTAAGATAAAAAGAATAGTAGGTATCGGTGTAGCGTTGTTGATAAGTTTAGCCTTTGGAGAAACAGTTTTTGCTGAAAATGAATTGTCAGATATAAAGATTGAAGTAGAACTGCAAGAGGATGGTTCGGGAATCGTTACAGAATTTCGTCAGATGAATATGGATGACGGCACGGAACTGTTTATTGTATTAGAAGAAATGCAAGATTCAGAGTTGCTGGATTTTTCTGTAGCAGGGTTTGAAGAAGTAACAGACTGGGATTCTGATGATTCCAGAGAAGAAAAAGCTGGGAAATACGGTGTAATTGAAACCGATGACGGATTAGAATTGGTTTGGGGAATCGGAGATTACGGGACAAATGAGTATGAAGTGACTTATACTTTATCCAATTTGGTGCGTGAATTAGAGGATGGGCAAGCTTTACTATGGAACTTTGATACTTTTTCTGACATACCGGCAGAAAATTTAACGGTGGAGATTTCTGGTCCAGAACCTTTTACAGAAGACAATGTCCGTTTTTGGGGATTTGGATTTGAAGGTGATATCGAGCTGGTAGATGATAAGATCGTTTGGCAAGCTAATGAAGAAGTGAATGATAGTAATGATGTAACTGTCTTGTTGCAATTCCAGCCAGGATTTTTCAATACTCAAGTCAGTGTGGATGATACTTTAGAAGAACAACGAGAAATGGCTATGAATGGGTCGGCGTACAATGTCCCTTCAAATGACATCCCTATAGCGATTGTAGTAGGAGCAATAGTGATTGGTGGGGGAGCCGTTTCAGCTACAGCAGCCTATTTGATGAAAGTAAGAAAAGCGAAAAAAGAAGCCGGGCAAATGAGGTCTGGTTTAGAAAGAATGAAAGAAAATAAAGGCATTTTATATGAAGAGGTTCCTTATCGTGGTGAGGATATCGCTGGGATCGCATATTTGCTCCAAGATTTTCAAAAAGGATATTTTGAAGATTACTTTTCCGCGTATTTATTAAAGTGGGTCACACAAGAACGTATTTTGATCAATACAACTACAGAAAAAACGCTCTTTAAGGAAGATTTTGATACAGAAATCACTATTCAAAATTATGCTGATGAACGTCGATTATATCCGCAGTCTTTTGAAGAATATGTAGAAACTTTGGAGTCTAACAATGAAACGTATGAAATAGGTTTATGGTTAATGTTATTGGAAGCGGCGAACAGTAATGGAATAGTTGGGGATGACCGCATCAAAAAGTGGGCTAAAAAGAATGCCAAAGAAGTGGAAACATTCGCAGATTATTTAACGGATTACTCCAAAGAGTATTTGGAAAGAGAAGGATTGGTTTCATTTAAAGAAATCGAAGTTTGGGGAACTAAACATGAAGTCGCGATCGCAACTCCAGAGGGAGATCAATTATTTGATCATTTAGTACAATTTGATAACTTTTTAGAAGAAGTCGAACTAGAAGGATTCAAGAATAAAGAGAACCCATTCAGTGTGGAAGAATTTCTGCTATGGAATATCTTATACGCCAGAAGCGAAGAAATCACAGAAGAATTTAAAGAAATGATCCCTGATCCAACGAGTGATGAATATGGATATGATAGCGGAAACTTCATTTATTACTACTGGTATTGGAATGGGATGACAGGTTTTAGAGGAAACTGGTCTGACGGATTAGCCAGCGGCGGATTTTATTCTAGTACTTCATCAGGAGCAGCGGGAACTGGCGGTTCGACTTCCTTTGGTGGAGGAGCAGGTGCTGGTGGAGGCGGCGGTGGAGGAGCTCGCTGATTTCAGCTCTGACAATAAGAATGTGTAATGTGAAAAGATTGAGATAATGGGGACAGAATATGATTAGACAAATAATTTTTTCAGATGCAGAAAAACTCAAAAAATTGAATGATGAACAATTGGGTTATGAGGTTTCCTTATCATTCACACAAACAAAATTAAAGCAGTTGATACAAGATGCAAACCACCATTATTTCTTAGTATTTGAAGAAAAAAATACTCAGGAAATGATAGGGTATGTACATGCAGAAGTGTATGAAAGTACGTATGCTGAACCGATGTTTAATGTCATGGCTCTTGCTGTAGAAAAAATGTACCAAAGACAAGGGGTTGCAAGTCTATTGATGAAGCAGTTAGAACAAGAAGCTAAGTTAAGAGGATATGCTGCTATTCGGTTGAATTCAGCTGAATACCGAAAAGAAGCACATAGATTTTATGAACGTATAGGCTATAAAGGTGATAAATTGCAGAAACGATTTCTTAAAAAATTATAAACAAACATAATAAAAACAGAAAGCCGGTCACAAACCAGCTTTCTGTTTTTATTATGTTCTGAGAAAAAAACGATTTTATTTGGTAAAATTAAGGAAACGCACTAAGCAGTCAGTAAAATTCTTTGTACGCATAATCCGCAAGCTGCCAATGCGCCATTGATAGTTGAGTACGGTTTTATATCGATTTCGAATTTTCGTTCTGTGGACAATATCGTCACATGTCTATCAGAATACTCTTTTAAGAGGGCAATCAGTTGAGGCTCATTGAATAGCTGACCATGCACAATCATAGATTTTGTGTCGATCATCATAGAAATATTGTTGATAGCAATGGATAGATATTTGATAGCATTATGGAGAATTGTTATTATACCTTCATCGCCTAAAGCATACGCACGTAAAATTGTTTCGATTGTGATGTCTAAAGGTGCGTCAGCCAATTGTCGAAGGTAGGTGCTGTCGGAATTTTGATAAAGGATTTGTGATTTTTTGATGATCCAAGCTTCGCTGGCATAAGTTTGAAGACATCCTCTTTTTCCACATTCGCATAGTTCGCCATCGGGATGAGAGATTGTATGACCAATTTCACCCACCAGTACATTGTTTTTACCATAAAGTTCTCCATCATAAATGCAAGAACAAAACATTCCTCGGCCGACATGAAGAACAGCGAAGTTCTGGTCTTTATGGTGTTCGGCAAAAATTCTTTCAGCCAACGCCATACTCTGTACATTATTTTCAAAATAAATCGGTAAAGAACTATTATCCACCAATTCTTTTAAATTGAACTGTTTCCAAAAAGAATTATTAGTTAGTATGGTGTAACTTTGCTTATTAAAGTGACCCGGTAGAGCTAACCCAATGGCTTTGGGGTTGTAGTCTTTACACAACTCTATAAAATTATTCAATTCTTTAATGAGTCTGTTTGTATTCCATATTTCTTTTTCGATAGAAGTCTGAAATGAGATGACTTTTTCTCTTTCTTTATTTCCTTTGTTGTCACTCAATACAAAAGAAAAGAATTTCTCTGATAATTCGATACCGATGTAATAACTATGAGCACCCGAAATCATCAATAATATTTTTTTGCGTCCTGATTTTGTCTCAGAAGTTACTTCTTCTCCGAGTTCATGAACCAAATTTTCTGAAATCAACTGCCCTGTAATCTCACTTACGGTAGCAGGAGTAATACCTGTTTTATGGGAAATGTCTATTCTAGATATGGGTCCTGTAGTATAAATGATATCTAAAATCTTTGTTCGTATTTGTTGTTGTCTTTTTGTAGCGACCATATACATTCTCCTTTTTTCTTCAAAAACGATTATACTATATTAATTATTTTTTACAAGCAACTATTTTAAGAAAGCGGTTTAATTATTGTTGACAAATTATAAAAAATTAATTATTATGATGATAACAAAAAGTTATTAAAAAATGATATAAAAGGGTATTTTTCTTATTAATTAATTTTTAATTATAATTAAACTATGCCGAGTTATATTAAAATAGAATTGGGGAGATAATATGGTAAAAAGATTACTTAGTGCGAATAGTTCGGAAATTTTAGGAATGTCAGCTGCTGAATTGAAACAAAGTATAAGTGCCAGTGAGGGCAGAGTCATTTTGTCAGAAAATGTTTCATCAAGAGAAGCTTTTATAGGAGAAATCACGAATGCTGAAATTGCTCGAGCTTTTGGTGCAGATATGATTCTGTTAAATGGAATTGATGTAATGAATCCAGTCGTATCAGGATTACCAAAAAGTTCTGACTCTTTCGTAGATGTGCTGCATCGCTTAGTTGGACGTCCGATAGGTGTGAACCTAGAACCTGTAGACGAGAGTGCTTCAATGGCTGAAGACCGACTTGAAATTGAAGAAGGCAGAAAAGCTAGCTTGAAGACTATTCAAAAAATAGAAGAAATCGGGTTGGATTTTGTTTGTCTAACGGGGAATCCCGGAACTGGGGTAACCAATCAAGCCATTGAACGGACTATCCGCTTAACAAAAGAAAA
Source organism: Desemzia sp. AGC72 (assembly GCF_057334175.1). NCBI lineage: Bacteria > Bacillati > Bacillota > Bacilli > Lactobacillales > Carnobacteriaceae > Desemzia > Desemzia sp. AGC72. Next base: position 57,176 of record NZ_JBHFIG010000013.1, on the reverse strand, counting down.
GTTCTCCGGCTTGATTATTGCTGGGAAAATGCATGGTGCTGGAGTTGCAGAAAAGATTATTGATATGGAAACAGTTCAAGCTTTTATTAAAGCTGGAGCAGATATCATCTTAGTGCCAGCGGTTGGAACAGTTCCTGGTTTTGATGAAACAGAATTGAAAGAAATTGTCCAAGAAGCGCATAAAGGTGGAGCGTTAGTGTTATCCGCCATTGGTACTAGTCAAGAAAGTTCAGATGAAGATACGATCAAACAAATTTCTATCCGAAATAAAATTTGCGGAGTAGATATTCAGCATATTGGAGATGCTGGATATGGCGGATTGGCTCCAGTTGAAAATATTTTCGCAATGAGCAAGGCTCTTAGAGGTATGAGACATACAGCTTCTATGGTTGCTCGTTCAATAAATCGTTGATCAAATTTTTACTATAAGCATAACCATTTTAAAGGAGGAGAGATAGATGAATAAAGTCAACGATTTTTTAGAAAGCAAGTTGTTGCCTGTCGCCGCTAAGTTAGGAGCGAATAAATTTTTAGTTGCGATTCGAGATGGGATCACTTTGGCTATGCCGTTGATCATTATAGGGTCATTATTCATGGTTATAGCGAGTTTCCCTGTTCCAGGTTGGGAAACTTGGCTAGGAGATGTTGGAGTAGCTGGGTATTTATGGAAAGGGACAGACAGCAGTTTTGGTTTGATCGGGTTAGTGGCCAGTTTTGGTATTGCCTATAGTCTAACAAAGCAGTATGAAGTAGATGGCATTGGTTCGGGATTGGTTTCATTAGCCGCTTTTATTACAGTGACACCGTTTTTAGCTTCTGATGCGGGTGCAGGTATGCCGACAGCTTACATGGGAGCTAAAGGGTTATTCATCGCTATCATTCTAGGTTTGGTTAATGGTTATATTTATCAATGGTTTATCAACCACAATATACAAATCAAATTACCAGAAACAGTTCCGCCGGCAGTAGCAAAAAGTTTTAGTGCGATCATCCCTGGAGCTGTGATCATTACGTTCTGGTTGATTGTTTATGGTGTGTTGGACACACTAGATTTACCTAACTTGCATGATATTGCTCAAGTTGTTTTAGGCGGACCGCTGGGGTTATTAGGGAATAATGTATTTGGTACAGTACTGGTTGTTGGGCTGAACAGTTTATTCTGGTTCGTTGGTATCCATGGTGGGAACGTAGTCAATTCTGTTATGCAGCCTTTGTGGATCGCCAACTTAGATGAAAACCGTGCAGCTTATCAAGTTGGAGAAGCGTTGGAACACATCTTTACAGTTTCATTTATGGACAATATGGTCTATCTTGGTGGAGGCGGAGCGACTCTGGGTCTGGTTTTAGTCCTTGGGTACCTTGCTCGTAAGAAAAAAACCAGTCAACAAACAAAGGTGTTGGCGCCAATCACAGTAGTACCTGGTATTTTTAACATTAATGAACCAACAATGTTCGGAGTTCCGATCGTTTTAAATGTCATGCTGTTTGTTCCATTTGTTATTGCACCTATGATCAACGTTGTTGTGGCGTACTTGGCTATGTCTTCGGGATTAGTTCCGTTGACTCGAACAGCTGCTTCATGGACGATGCCGCCGATTATCAGCGGATTCTTAGTAACCGGCAGTATCAGCGGGTCTATTCTGCAAATCGTGCTGATTGTATTGGATGTCCTTCTTTACTTGCCGTTTATTCTGGCAGTCGAGAAGCGATTCAAAGCTCAAGAATTAGGAAAACTACCTTTAGAGGAAGTTTAATCAAACAGCAATCGTAAACTAAGGTGTCGCGCCTTTTAAGGTGTGGTACTTTAGTTTTTTTGTTATATTTTAAGAAGAGAAACAACCATCAATCAAGAGCGTTGTAAAAAAGGAGTGATGATATGGTGGATGGAATAGACGGATTTATTGAAAGATTGGCTGCTGCCAATGTACCATCAAATGTTTACAATCAATATTCCGATGATCATCCAGAAAGTTTTATCCGACGAAGAAATCTAAAAATTTACTTACAGCAAATGGAAAAATTGCGGCCTAAAATAATTTTGGTGGGCGAAGCACCTGGATATAGAGGGAGTCGCCTGACAGGAGTGCCTTTTACCAGCGAACATTTGCTGATGAACAATAAAGAAAGGCTGACGTTGTTTGGTAGAGAGAACGGGTATCAGTTGCCGATCGAAAAAGAAGCATTATTGAAAGAGGCTACAGCTACGATTATTTGGGAGACGATGCTCAAAGAGGAGCTGATTTTTTTATCTTGGAATGCCTTCCCGTTTCATCCACATAAGCCAGAGAAAGAACAAAGTAATCGTATGCCTGCAAAAAATGAATTATTTATTGGGGGCTCTTTTCTTCTTGATTTGATTGAACTGTATGAAATCGAAGAAGTAGTAGCTATGGGGAATAAAGCTTACGAAAGCTTGTCTAAATTAGAGATAACGTGTCACAAGGTAAGACACCCTGCGCAAGGCGGGAAGAAACAATTTGTAGAGGGAATCAGTCAAATAAAGGAAAAGTTAAAGTAAAAAAACACTGCATAGTTAATTGTTCTATTATGACAAAATAAATAATACACTACAAATATCTTGTTTTAAAACACTCTAACAATGAAAAAGACACACTAATAGTGTGTCTTTTTGTGAGCTTAATCGGCATTTTTTGTTGATATATAAAGGTTTTTAAAAATACACTAAAGTTGGCACGATACTTGCTTATATATTAATGACGGATGAAACAAATGATACAGTAGAGTCAAAACTAGCGAAATGATTCCGTTAATCGAATGGACAATGAAAAACTGCTACGCCGTTAAAGTCACTTGTCAGTTACGGGTAAAGGGTAAAAAGATAAGATGTGTTTAGCGGATAGATGAATCAAGTGAAGTGCCTTAACTTGAACATCATGCAAGATTCAATTGAAAGGGGGCGCTTGTCTCAACTATAAAGAGATGAGTCATATCAGTTAAGCTAGTGTTTCATTCAGCAAAAGCATTAAGGAAATGAATAATTTATTTAGGAGGTAAAAATATGGTAGGAATTATACTAGCAAGCCACGGCGAATTTGCTGAAGGCATCTTGCAATCCGGAGCAATGATTTTCGGAGAACAAGAAAATGTTCAAGCTATTACATTAATGCCTAGTGAAGGTCCAGAAGATGTAAGAGCTAAGATGGAAGCTGCGATTGCTTCTTTCGACAATCAAGACGAAGTATTGTTCTTAGTTGATTTGTGGGGAGGTACACCATTTAATCAAGCGAACACATTATTTGAACAACATAAAGATAAATGGGCGATCGTTGCAGGATTGAATTTACCAATGCTGATCGAAGCTTATGGTTCTCGTTTATCTATGACTTCTGCTCATGAAATCGCATCACACATCGTTGAAGCGGGAAGAGACGGAGTGAAGGTGAATCCTGAAAACTTAGCTCCTATAACAGCTACAGTCCCAGTCGCTGAAGATGGACAACCTCAAGCACCGCTTGCACCAAACACAGTGGTTGGAGATGGCAAGATCAAATTTGTTTTAACTCGTGTAGACTCTCGTTTATTACATGGACAAGTTGCAACTGCATGGTCTAAATCAGTAAAACCAAATCGTATCATCGTTGTTTCTGATTCAGTAGCGCATGACGATATGCGTAAAAAATTAATTGAACAAGCTGCTCCTCCTGGAGTTAAAGCTAATGTTATCCCAATTGAAAAATTAGTGGAAATTTCAAAGGATACTCGTTTTGGAAATACAAAAGCATTGCTATTGTTTGAAAACCCTAGCGACGTTATTCGTGCTCTTGATGGAGGCGTTGAAATCAAAGAAGTAAACGTTGGTTCAATGGCCCACTCTGTAGGAAAAGTTGTTGTAAACAAAGTTCTTTCTATGGGACAAGAAGACGTGAAAGCTTTTGAAGAAATGAAATCAAGAGGCATTAAATTTGATGTACGTAAAGTACCTAACGATTCTCGTGCTAATATCGATGACTTGCTGAAAAAAGCAAAAACTGATTTAGCTAAAGCTTAATCAAATAAATAGAAATAAATTAATTAGGAGGGCTATTATGTCTGTTATATCAATTATTTTAGTAATACTTGTTGCTTTTCTAGCCGGTATTGAAGGAATCTTAGATGAATTCCAATTTCATCAACCTCTAGTAGCATGTACTTTGATCGGATTAGTAACAGGAAATTTAACAGCTGGTATCGTTCTTGGCGGTACTCTTCAAATGATCGCACTTGGTTGGGCTAACATTGGAGCAGCTGTAGCACCAGATGCGGCATTAGCATCGGTTGCATCAGCAATTATTTTGGTTTTAGGTGGACAAGGAGTTGCCGGAGTTCCAGCAGCTATCGCTATCGCAGTTCCTCTTGCAGTAGCAGGACTTTTCTTAACAATGGTTGTTCGTACGCTGGCTGTTCCTATTGTACATGCAATGGATAAAGCAGCTGAAGATGGAAACTTTAGACAAATTGAGATTTTACAAGTTGCAGCTATCTGTATGCAAGGTATTCGTATCGCTATTCCTGCAGCAGCACTATTATTCATCCCAGCAGCTACAGTTCAAGGTTTCTTGGAATCAATGCCTGCATGGTTAACTGATGGTATGGCTATCGGTGGTGGAATGGTTGTTGCCGTTGGTTATGCATTAGTTATCAACATGATGGCAAACAAAGAAGTATGGCCATTCTTCGTTCTTGGATTTGTAGTTGCAGCTATATCTGAAATCACTCTTATTGGTCTTGGAGCGATTGGTGTAGCTATTGCTCTTGTGTACTTGAACCTTTCTAAAATGGGAGGATCTTCAAGTAACGGCGGTAACAATACAGGTGACCCGCTTGGTGATATCTTAAACGATTATTAATCCTGAAGGAGGAGAAAACGACATGGAAGAAAAAATTACTTTAACTAAAAAAGATCGCTTAGCTGTGGCATGGCGTTCAACATTTATCCAAGGTTCTTGGAACTATGAACGTATGCAAAACGGCGGTTGGGCATTTTCAATGATTCCAGCCATTAAAAAATTGTACAAATCAAAAGAGGACCGTTCAGCAGCATTGAAACGTCACTTAGAATTCTTTAACACACATCCGTATATCGCTTCACCTATTCTTGGTGTTACTTTAGCTCTTGAAGAAGAACGTGCAAATGGCGTTCCAGTTGATGATGTAGCTATCCAAGGGGTTAAAGTTGGTATGATGGGCCCTCTAGCCGGTGTTGGTGACCCAGTGTTCTGGTTTACTGTGCGTCCGATGTTAGGTGCTTTAGGAGCTTCATTAGCAATTGGCGGAAACATCTTAGGACCAATCTTGTTCTTCGTAGCTTGGAACTTAATTCGTTGGGGATTCATGTGGTATACACAAGAATTCGGTTATAAAGCCGGTTCTAAAATCACAGAAGACCTTTCAGGTGGTTTATTGCAAGACATTACTAAAGGTGCATCTATATTAGGGATGTTTGTTCTGGCAGCATTAGTACAACGGTGGGTATCCATCAACTTCAAACCTGTCGTCTCTGAGGTTCAATTAGACGAGGGAGCTTACATCAAATGGGATGAACTTCCAGCTGGTGGAGAAGGAATGCGTCAAGCCTTTGAACAAGTAAATTCAGGTATGTCGCTATCTCCAACTAAAGTAACTACTTTGCAAAACAACTTGGATCAATTGATTCCAGGACTAGCACCATTATTACTAACATTGTTCTGTATGTGGTTATTGAAGAAAAATGTCAGCCCAATCGTAATTATCCTTGGATTATTCGTAGTGGGTATTGGTGGACATTTAATCGGTCTTTTATAATAAAAAGCAATGACATCAGTCGGTTGAATTCTATAAATGAATAATATATCGCATGAAAAACGGCTGGGATTCTTTATCTCAGCCGTTTTTTTGATAGCCTATTTTAATAAAGAAACGTATAATAGAAGTAATAAAACAATGAAATGGAGCGGTCAGAATGGTTGAATCAATTAATACGAAGGTAGATTTGGTAATCGATGCTACCGCTTTTACAGGACTAACGGATTATGGAAAGATCATGATCGGCGATAATGGATTTGAGTTTTATAACACACGTGATCCCCGCAAGTTTATTCAAATTCCTTGGGAAGAAGTAAATTTAGTGATTGCTTCAGTGATGTTCAAGGGAAGATGGATTCCTCGATATGCAATTGAAACAAAAAAATCAGGAACGTATACATTTTCCTCAAAGAGTCCTAAAAAAGTTCTTCGTGCAATAAAAGAATATGTCGATCCAGAACGTATGGTGCATTCGTTAAGCTTTTTCGAGGTTGTAAAAAATGGTGTGAAAAATTTAGTAAGAAAGAAGTCTTAATTACATTGATAAACTAGCTGAAAGCCATTAAAATGAGGTTTATTTTAATGGCTTTTTTGTTAAGATTTGCTTACAAAAACCATTACCATTAAACTATACATGAGAGAAAAAGAATTAAATAGTCTGCAGCGATGGAGGGACGGTTATGGAAAAAGTTTATAAAAATGGGCAAATGAAAGAAATTACTGAAAATGGAGTGCGGACTTATTATTTTGAAAACGGGATGGTAAAAGCTCATGGTCCTTTTGATGGAAAGATGTATGGTGAATGGTCTTTTTACCGTAAAACCGGCGAGTTGTGGCAAGTGGGCCAATTTGAAGAAGATAGTAAAAATGGTAGTTGGATACGTTATGATAGGAATGGCGAAATCGAAAAAGCTTTAGAGTTCAAAAATGGAAAAGAAATACGCCGGTAATCGGTAAATAGTGAATAAAAAAGGGCGTTTTGTACAGAAAAATGTTTTTTTTAAACCTTTATGTTGGTTTTTTCACAATGAGAGTGTATAATATGAAATGAAGTTATGGAAGTGGACGGATTTTAAAAGAATATTATTTTCATAGCTTTGAAAACGGATAATAAAACTGGAGGTAAGAAATTATTATGGCTACATTTAACAAAAAAAGAGGTTTATTCTTAGGGGTTTGTGCATCATTTATTATTTTTGCAGCAGGTTGTGGAAATAACGAAGAAACAACTGAAAGCGAATCTAGTGCAGCAGAAGAAAGTACAGAAGTTGTTACTACTGCTTCAATCAGCAACAACCCAGCAGATGTGGTAGCTGGTTTGAGCCAAAATGGTACTTGGATTTATGCAATCACTGATGATGTTACAGTTGAAGAAGAAATCGTTGTAGCTGGAACTTTCCATGATGGCGGAGAAGATAGTGGAGATGTTTACCGTAAATTAGCTTTGTATGCACAAGATGATGATCGCAATGTTACTGATGAGTTCACATTGACTGCACCTAAAATGATTGTAGAATCACCAAACTTCAGAATCCAAAATGGTACTTTTGTTGGAGACGTAGAAGTTAAAGCTGAAGGTTTTGAATTAGCTGAAGCTACCATTGAAGGAAACGTAACTTTTGAATCTCAAGAATTATTGGATTCTGCAAAAATGGATGAAGGTACAGTAACTGGAGAAGTAACTGTGGCTGAATAATCTGAAATTTAGAATGAGTATCCTGCCTTTAGCAAGAAAGGCAGGATACTTTTTTATCGAAAATATTTTGAGCCAATTATGAATCATAGTCAAGGAGCGTGGATTGAATGAAATCAAAAGATGTTTTATTACTGTTAACGGATGATTGGGCAGATTGGGAAGCTGCTCAAGCTATAGCAGAAATCAATTCTGTGCCTCAATACACAGTAAAAACCATTGCAGTGGATAAAGAACCAAAAGTTTCTATTGGAGGATTGAGAGCTGAAATTGATTTTTTAATAGCAGAGTACATAGATTTTGGTAATTTGGCCATGGTGATTTTACCTGGAGGATTTTCTTGGCATAAAAATCGTCATAAAGAAATAGCAGCTTTTATACAGCAGGCCACGAAGTCTGATATTCCTATAGCCGCTATTTGTGGAGCAACCGTTTTCCTTGGCAGCCATGGCTTTTTGGATAAAGTAAACCATACGGGCGACAGTAAAGATTTTTTCAAAGAATATACTGAATACCAAGGGGAAGATCGGTTTTTGGAAGCTCAAGCGGTACGTGACGGAAATATAATAACAGCCAATGAAACAGCTGCTCTTGAATTTGCTTATGAAATCTATAAGCTCTTGGAGATCGACACGGCGGAAGCTATCGAAGACTGGTACGATAATTTTAAACATGGTTTCGTTCGGTAGACAAAAGGAAAATATTCAATGTCTTATGCAGTTAAATAGATTATTGTTATAATAATGTTCAATACCAGTTTGAAGGAGATGAAGTGAATGGAAAAGGTTGCTTTAGCAGATGGATTTGAAATACCTATAGTAGGAACAGGAACAAATACTTATGGGAAAGAAAATAATCAATACAATGGGGAATTGAATGGAGATTTCAGTGCACTGGAATCAGCTATTGAAGCTGGATATCGATTGATTGATACAGCTATCTCTTATCGAAATGAATCAGGTGTTGGGAAAACAGTCGTAGAAAGCGGAATACCTCGCGAAAATTTTTACTTAACGACAAAGATCCCTTCTGACGATAGTTATATTGGATCAAAAGAATTAGTTGAACACACGATTTTAAACAGCCTAGAAAACTTACGAACAGATTACATTGATTTGTATTTGATTCACCATCCTATCGAATCTATTGAGAAATTGAAACATACTTGGGAAGTTTTGGAATCATTTGTGGATAAAGGGCAGATCAAATCCATTGGAGTATCGAATTTTACGATAGAAATGCTGGAAATGGTAAAAAGTTTTGCTCGTATCCAGCCTGCTGTCAATCAGATTCAATCCAATCCTCACATATGGAACGATGAAGTGATCGATTACATGAAAAATAATGATATCATTGCGGAAGCATGGGGGCCGTTAAGCAGGGTAACAGGCGAACAAAAAGCTCGTTTGGAACAAATCGGTGAGAACTATGGGAAAAATTGGGGACAAGTTCTACTCCGTTACCAAATCCAACGTGGAGTGGTTGTCATTCCAAAATCGCATAATAAAGAAAGACAACTGTCCAATCTAGATATCTTTGATTTTGACTTAACAGTCGAGGATACGGTGATCATTAAGTCGTTATAACCAAAAACCCTACACTCTTATGAAATGTAGGGTTTTACATATCTTCTTCAGCGATCCAATTCAGTACAGGTTCGTACCGATAAAGAGACAGCTCGATTTTTCCAGACTTAGTAAAAAGAATGCCTTCAGAAGATAACCGGTCTTTTTGAGAAAACAGTTTGTCTGCTAACGGAATTTCTCCTTTAGCATTAATGACTCTATGCCAAGGTAGTTGATGTTTACGGCTCATGGAATGCAAAACCCGCACCACTTGTCTGGCGCCGTGTGGATTGCCGGCAAGTGCAGCAATTTGGCCATATGTCATCACTTTTCCTGAGGGTATAGATTGGATAATAAAAATCACGCGTTCTGTAAATAGTGTCATAAAGAACCTCTTTTCTTGTAAGGTAAAACATTAAACTTATCCCTCAGCTGATAAAAGTGTAAAAAAAGCAGCTTAAAACGTTTATACTACTAGACGCTTCAAGCTGCTGAATAAAATTGATGATCAGAAAAAAGTATTCCTGAGTGTCCCTATTGATTGAATAGAAACTTCAATAGTGTCCCCAGAAGAAATCCAACTTGAGCCAGGAACATGCTCTCTAAAGTCGCTCATCATACCAAAACCACTTGTAACACCTTCAGGAGTACCGGTGAAAATCATATCTCCTGGAACCAAAGTCATATATTGTGAAAGCATACTGACGATATCCGCAGTGCAAAAAAGCATATTTTTTGTATTATTTCTTTGTCGAATATCACCATTTAGAGATAATTGGATATCTAAATGGTCGGGATCGACTTCATCTTTAGTGACCAGATAAGGCCCTACAGGTGCAAAATAATCGAGTGTTTTACCAACCATCTTATTCTGTGCAGCTTCTTGAATGTCACGCGAAGATAAATCATTTCCTATACTATAGCCTAAGATATGTTCAAAAGCTGTTTCTTTAGGAACGTTTTTTGCTTTTTTACCTATAACAATCACCAATTCTGCGCCATAATCATACTTTTCAGCAAATGTAGGTAATGGGATGGTTTGATTATGAGCAGCTAGACTATTTTTGAATTTCCCGCCAAATGAAAGAGCAGTAGGGATATCTCCGTTTTGCTCAGAAGCGTGCATAAGGTAATTATAGTCTATCGTAATGATTTTGTCTGGATCCGTGTTGATTGGCAAAAAATAGATGTTTTCTTCATTGATATAAAAGTCAAATAATGCCTTATCTTGTACTGATTGAAGTAAAGCATTTAATTGATTCAATGCTTTGGGTACATCACTGAGCAATTTCTTCATAGAGTCGGCAGCTGGGAGACCAAGTTCTTTCGAAGCATTTTTTACATCCAGTATGCCTTGTTCTGTTTTGATTCCAATTCTTGAAATACTTTGTTTTTTGAAATGGACGATTCTCATAAAATCACCTTCTTGATATAAGTATAAAGCACTTGTTGACAGATTTCAAAATTGCTTATTTTTTCACAAAATAAAGATGCGCTTTTATTTTTCTACTGATGTAACGATTCTCTATGTAATAAAGTACTGCTCCCAAAGTACATGAAACGATCAAATCCAATAAAAAGTAATACTCCGGCCATTCAAAGTAATGTGCACTGATAAGATAACAAACACTGAAAAATACAGCAACTAAGGTCATTCTCTTAGTGTAAGAGCGTTTTTTGTCAAAAAATACCATACTCCTAAAGATGAAGCAAAAAACAACGAGAAACCAGCAGATAAAGGTAGCTGGGAAACTCCCAGTAATAGAATGAAGATTCATAAAAGAGATTAACAATAAAGTTGCCACCCAACATATTCAAAGGGGTGGTCTTGCGGCTGAACCAGTAGTGTAGAGGTAGTATAAAATTTCTTGAATCATAATAGAGATATAGTACCCTCCAAAACCTCCGCATCCAATCAAATAGAAGAATAAAGATCGTTCGTCAGGTATTACTATAGCTTGCAAAGCATAAACCATTAATACAATAGGTAAAAGACGATAAAATTTTTTCAACAGCATATTTTTAAAGAAGTAAATTTACTTTGAAACTCTCTTAAACAGCGACTAAGCTGCAACTTTTGGATTTTTCGTAAAGTAACGTTATAATAGAATAGAGTTAAGAAATTTTCGTTCATTTAATACATTGAGAGAGATAAAGGCTAAGCTGTATCAAATAATTTTGCAGTGAAAAAAATTAGGAGGATATATATGAATATTGGTATACCAACAGAGATCAAAAATAATGAAAAACGAGTATCATTTTCTCCATCTGGAGTTAAAGCACTCGTGTCAGCAGGGCATAAAGTTTTAGTTGAACAAGGTGCAGGAGAAACAGCTGGTTTCTTAGACGAACAATACATTGAATCAGGTGCAACCATTGTTCCTACTGCTTCGGAAGTATGGTCGGCTGATATGGTCATTAAAGTCAAAGAACCTCTAAAAGAAGAGTTCGATTATTTGCGTGATGGGTTGATTCTGTTCACTTACTTGCACTTGGCAGCAAATAAAGAATTAACAGAAGTATTGGCAGAAAAAGGGGTAACAGCTATCGGGTATGAAACAATGGTAGGTCAAGACGGATCTTTGCCTTTGTTAACACCAATGAGCCAAATTGCCGGTAGAATGTCTATCCAAATTGGAGCACATTATCTGGAAAACAGTAACGGTGGCAAAGGAATCTTACTAGGTGGTACTCCGGGAGTCCGTTCTGGAAAAGTTGTGATCATTGGCGGAGGTGTATCTGGTACTAATGCGGCTAAAATTGCTGTAGGTATGGGAGCAACTGTGGTCGTTTTAGACAATAACCCTACTAGACTGAGCGAGCTAGGTGAATTGTTCGGCAACTCAATCCAAACAGTCATGTCTAATGAGTACAATATTGAAGAAGAGTTGAAAACAGCTGATTTAGTAATTGGTGCTGTATTGATTCCAGGAGCCAAAGCTCCTCAATTGGTCAGTGAAAAAATGGTGAAACAAATGACTCCGGGATCCGTTATTGTAGATATCAGCGTGGACCAAGGTGGTATTATTGAAACTGCAGATAGAGTAACTACTTTGGCAGATCCTGTTTATGAAAAATACGGAGTACTTCACTATGCAGTAGCCAATATTCCGGGAAGTGTAGCTAAAACTGCTACTCAAGCTCTGACAAATGTCACGACTCCTTATGCAGTAGCAATAGCCAACAAAGGTATCGTTGAAGCAGCTAAAGAAAATTCTACGATTTATACTGGAATCAACGTGATGAATAACAGAGTAACGCACAAAGAAGTGGCTGAATCATTAGAAGTTGATTTTGTATCAGCAAGCAGACTATTTTAATTAATCTCCTATATAGAAATCGAAAAGAGGATCAAGATCATTATGTCAAAAAGAAATAAAAAAAGCGAAGTCGTGATTAAAGAAACAAACAGAAATACTGAAGACTTTACAGAATTAGAATTGCTTGTAGGTAATGAAAAAATAGGAACTATCCAACAAGAGAAAGAACAAGCAATTACAACGATCAATAAAAACGGCAACAAAGCAAAAGCTAAAAACATTGATGAAGCTATCAATAATCTAATAATGGATTACAACTTACACTATATGTAAAAAGAGATTTGATAATGTAATGTGTGTGGAGTAATCCTAATACAAGGATGTGGATTTCTATGGATGCAGATACGGTAGAATACCTTCCGTTCAAACAACGGATGATTAAATTGTTCAGTGTTATAAAAGATAACTGGAGCAGAGCTAATGTTTCTTCTCAAGCAGGAGAGCTGGCCTATTTCTCGTTGTTGTCTTTATTCCCCATCTTATTGGTTATTGCTAATGTGATACCGTTGTTTCCAATTGACGTGAATGCAATATTATCGTATTTAGAAACGGCCGTTCCACCAGATATCTTTAATGTCATTGAACCTATACTAAGAGGGTATTTAAGCAGTTCCAGTGGGGGAGTTATTTCCATCGGGTTGGTGACTGCATTATGGTCAGCAAGCAAAGCCTTCAATTCTTTGCAAAATATTTTAAACGAGGTTTATGCGGTAGAACCAAGAAAGAATTTTATTTTGGTTCGTTTAGTTTCGATATTAATTCAATTAGCAATCGTATTTATCGTAGGAGTCATCATATTTGCTTTTGTATTTGGTGGAATCCTCATGGAATTTGTAGAGGGATTGGTGAACATCGATCTAGGGTTTATTAAGCAGATTCTCCAATTGCGTTGGTTGATTCTGTTGATCGTTCTTTTGGCTTTGTTTACTGCAGTATACTTCCTAGTACCAAACCATCATTTAGGAATCAAATACGCTGTTCCAGGCGCTATATTTGCTACTATTGGCTGGCTGATCCTATCGCAAGGGTTCTCAATCTACTTGCAATTTGCTGGAGGAGACGCGGTTGCTAATGCAACATTTGGAATTTTCATTATTTTGATGCTTTGGCTCTACTTGGCCGCTATGATTCTTTTACTAGGTGGTTTAATAAACACGATTTACTTTGAATATAAAAATGGCAAGAGTGTACAAAAAGCTATTGAAAAAGAAGATGAAGAAAATTCCGAAGATGGTAAGAAGAAAAAATTGCCCAAACAACGTAAAAAATTGGTTAAAGTAAAAGAAGTACAAAATCAATAAGAGTAAAGGGAGCAAGGATGAAAATCATTGCTCTCTTTTAAGTTGTACGCTCATATTTCGAAAGAGGTAAATTTAGTAAAAGTGAGTTTTCCATGACTATGTGTCAAACTTTATGTCATTTTTACTAAGAAATAGGAACAATCCTTTTTTTTAGCCGCTTTTTCTTATATAATAGTTGAAGCTTAAAGAATGTGGAAAAGCTATATTTCATTTGAGTGCAAGGAGATAAGTGAAAAAAATATGAGTGAAAAAAAAGAATCTAGAATAGATTATGGGATAGTGCTGTCTATACTTCTGTTGGCTATTATTAGTATAGCAACCATGTTTTCAACTATTTCATTGATTGGTAATGGTGGTCTTCGTGCAACAATCATGCATGTCGCTTGGTATGTAGTAGGTGCTGTAGCTATCATCGTAATTATGCAGTTTGATTCAGAGCAACTTTGGAAAATCACTCCCTATGCTTATGGGCTGGGGTTACTCTTGCTGATTTTAGTCCTCTTTTTCTATGATGAACCCACTTTCTTAAGGACTGGGGCGCGTAGTTGGTTTAAATTAGGACCGTTGACCTTTCAACCGTCAGAGGTTATGAAAATAGCCTTTATTTTAATGTTGGCAAGAACTGTTACACAGCACAATGCGGCTTTTTTAAATCATAATGTAAGATCCGACTTTATCTTATTAGGGAAAATCGCCTTAGTATCAGCTCCACCAATGCTGATGGTATTGCTGCAAAATGACTTGGGAACAACCTTGGTTTTTATTGCTATCGTAATCGGGCTAGTGTTAATGTCAGGAGTCACTTGGAAAATATTGATTCCGTTGTTTAGTTCTGTTGCAACGATAGGAACTACTTTACTGCTGTTGGTTGTTTATAATCGCAAGTTTTTGTATAACTTAGGATTCCAAGATTACCAATTTTCTCGTATCGATTCTTGGCTGGATCCTTACCACGATACTCAAGGAGCAGCTTATCAATTGCTGCAAAGTATCAAAGCAATCGGTTCAGGGAAAGTGTTTGGTAAAGGATTCGGGGTTTCAGAAGTATATGTCCCCGTAAGAGAGTCAGATATGATTTTCTCAACGATCGGTGAAAACTTTGGATTTATCGGTGGTGCAGTGTTGATTTTGATTTACTTTATGTTAGTGTATCAAATGATTCGCGTATGCTTGGACACGAAAAATATTTTCTATACGTATATTTCAACGGGTGTTATCATGATGATCGTATTCCACGTATTTGAAAATGTTGGTATGAGTATTGGGCTGTTGCCTTTGACAGGTATTCCATTGCCATTTATATCTCAAGGTGGATCGGCACTATTGGGTAATATGATGGGAGTAGGTTTGATCATGTCCATGAGATACCACTATAAGAGTTACATGTTCTCAGAAGAGGACGAAGAATTTAGATAAGTCCTTTCACTTTGAAAATATCAGCGTTATACTAGTAAAGAAGAAAAGAGCTGGAGGAGATTTTTTGTTAAAGTTTTATTGCATTCCTACTTGTTCAACATGCAAAGCAGCCAAAAAGTGGCTAATGCAGCACCAGATTGGATTTGAGGAAATCAATTTAAAAACAGATCCTCCTGCTAAAGCAGAAGTGATGGAAATATTTGAGCAGACTGAATTACCAATGAAACGTTTTTTCAATACGAGCGGTATGGTATATAAAGAAAAAGGTTTAAAAGATAGTTTTTCATATTTATCTCAAGAAGAAGCTGCAGAGTTGTTGTCTACAGAAGGTATGCTGGTAAAGCGTCCTTTAATTATCGCTGATTCAGGCGTAATCATAGGATTTAAAGAAGAAAATTATCAAGCATTGTTGTAACAGAGAAGGAGACTTGTGCATATGGCAATCGAAATAAGATATAGTTCAAATGGTTTATGGGTAGCGAAAAATGGCGAACATTACCGTATCGGCTTGTCAGAAAAAGGTCAAGATGATCTTGGAGAAGTTATGTTTGCAGATGTACCTAAAGACATCAAAACATTAAAAGCCGGCGAATCTTTGTTAGGTGTCGAAGGAGCAAAAGCTGTTACTGAATTAGAATCTCCATTAAGCGGAGAAGTGGTTCAATTCAACGAAGTATTGATGAACAGTCCTGAAAGCTTGAACAGTGAAGACCAACAAAAAAATTGGATCGTTGAGCTGGCAAATGTTGACAGCAGTGAATTTGAAAAGTTAGAAACTGAAGTACAATTTTAAAAATAAAAAAATGATTTGACAGACTTCACCCAGACTGATAAACTAAGTTTCAAGATTAATAAGAATATTTTGCTATGAGAAGAAGAGTAAATTTTGGCTGACAATTCTAGAGAGCTCCGGTTGCTGAAAAGGAGTATTGAAAGCAAAGTTGAAGATGGTCTTTGAGCAGAATGAGTGAATGCTTCGGCACAAGCTTGTTCCGGGAACTCCCGATACAGAGTCACAGTATAAGAGTCAGCAATGGGCTCCGTACTGGCTAAGGTTCATTCAGTGATGGATGAATAAATTAAGGTGGTAACACGAAACGACAACTTTCGTCCTTTATTTGAGTAATTAACTTGAATAGTGGGCGGAAGTTTTTTTATTGTATTTAAAAAGAAGTGAGGAAGAATGGAGAGCAGATAAAATGATTAAATTATCTAATGTGATCAAAAGTTTCGATACGAAACAAGGGACCTTAACTGCTGTAGACAATGTAAATCTCTCCATTGAGAGTGGAGAAATTTACGGAATCATTGGATACTCCGGTGCTGGTAAAAGTACATTGGTCCGTATGTTCAATGGGCTGGAAAAACCTACTGAAGGTGAAGTATCTTTAGGAGACAGCGTCATTTCAAAGTTAACTGGTAAAGCTTTAAGAGAAAAAAGACAAAAAATAGGAATGATTTTTCAACATTTCAACTTACTATGGTCTAGAACCGTATTAGAAAATATCTTACTTCCTTTGGAGATAGCAAAAGTCCCTAAAAAAGAGCAGCTTGAAAAAGCGAATGAATTGATTCGATTAGTAGGATTAGAAGGAAGAGAAGATGCTTATCCGGCTGAACTATCTGGAGGTCAAAAGCAACGTGTAGGTATCGCCCGGGCTTTAGCGAATGAGCCGACGTTGCTGTTGTGTGATGAGGCAACAAGTGCGTTAGATCCACAAACAACTGACGAAGTATTGGATTTGCTGTTAGAAATCAATAAGCGATTGAACTTGACGATCGTCATGATCACTCACGAGATGCATGTTGTGCGAAAAATTTGCCATAAAGTAGCGGTAATGGAAAAAGGGAAAATCGTTGAAGAAGGAAACGTTTTGGATGTTTTCAAACGACCACAACAAGAAATCACTAAGCGATTTATCCGCCAAGATACTGATCCAGAAAGCGAAGAGACTAATATCGTATTGGCTCAAGTATTTAAAGATTATCCAGATGGCAAATTACTTCATTTAACGTTCAATGCTGAGAACTCGAAACAACCTGTCTTAAGCCAATTGATTCGTCATCATGATATCGAGTTGAATGTCATTCAAGGAAGCATCCAACAAACGCAATCTGGTTCCCTTGGCTCTTTATATGTCCAAGTGACTGGGAACTCAACGGAAATCAGTGCAGTGTTAGAGGATCTAACTAAAATGAATGTAGAAGCTGAGGTGATCGAACATGTTTAAATCCCTGATAATAGGAGAAGGCATTCTTTCTCAGTACGTTGATTTCGAGGAAGTTAATTGGGAAAGAATACAAGAAGCAACTCAAGAAACCATACTGATGACGGCTATATCTGTAGCAGCAGTTTTTATTTTAGGTCTGGCAATAGGGCTATTATTGTATGAAACAGCTAGAAAAAAAGGAACGTTCACAAGAGTTCTGCACCTCATTGTCAGTATACTGGTAAATGTGTTCAGATCGGTTCCGTTCATTATTTTGATTGTACTATTGATTCCCTTCACTAAACAATTGGTTGGTTCAATTATTGGACCAGTAGCGGCTTTACCGGCCTTGATTGTTTCTTCCGCGCCATTTTACGGACGTTTAGTAGAAACAGGGTTTAGAGAGATCGACAAAGGGGTCATCGAAGCTGCTGAAGCAATGGGAGCCAGCAAATGGCAAATTATTTATAAGATTTTGATACCTGAAAGCTTGCCTTCCATTATTGCCGGAATCACAACTACAGCTATCTCACTAGTGGGATATACAGCTATGGCAGGGGTTATTGGAGCAGGTGGGTTAGGAAATCTAGCCTATTTGGAAGGATTCCAAAGAAGTCAGCCGACAGTAACATTAGTTGCGACAGTCATCGTCTTGATCATAGTATTTCTGATTCAAGGCATCGGAGAACGAGTAGTCGACCGAGTAGACAAACGATAAGATAAAAGGTTTATATTAAAATAGGGTTTAACTATTAAAAAAATCATTAGGGGGATTTTAATTATGAAGAAATCAATTTTTATCAAATCATTGGCAACAGTAGGAGCAGCTCTTTTATTAGCTGCATGTGGAAACAGCGAGAATGCTGAGAACGAGTCTAACGGCAACACGGAAGAAACAACAATCAAAATTGGAGCCAGCAACACACCGCATGCGGAGATATTAGAATTTGCAGCTCCTATCTTAGAAGAAGAGGGCGTTAAGCTGGATATCAGCACTTATAATGATTATGTTGTGCCTAACGTAGCGTTAGATGAAGGCGATTTGGATGCAAACTACTTCCAACATGTTCCTTTCTTTGAAGCTGCTGTAGCTGAAAATGATTATGATTTTGTCAATGCTGGTGGGATTCATTTGGAACCAATCGGTCTATTCTCTCAAGAATATACTGACTTATCCGAATTGCCAGATGGAGCTACAGTTCTTGTCAGCAGCAACCAATCTGACTGGGGTCGTATCATTGCTATTTTCCAAGAAGCTGGATTAGTCAGTGTAGATGAAGGAACAGATTTAACAACTGCAACTTTTGATGATATAACAGAAAATCCAAAGAACTTAGTCTTTGAATATGAGAATGATCCTGCTCTAATGCCAACTCTTTATACACAAGGTGAAGGAGATGTTGTAGCTATCAACTCCAACTTTGCAGTAGATCAAGGATTAAACCCATTAGAAGATTCAATTGCTTTAGAAAGTGAAAGTTCGCCTTATGCAAATATCATTGCAGTAAGAAGTGAAGATAAAGACAATGAAGCTATCACGAAATTGGTAGAAGTCTTAAGATCTCAAGAAGTTCAAGACTACATTCTTGAAACTTGGGATGGAGCAGTAGTTCCTGTAACGGAATAAAAAGAGATATACCGATAGAAAAGAAGAAATAGGGTCATCAACCGTGCTTAAAGGCCGGTGATGACCCTATCTTTATTGTTAAAAAGAGGAATAGAGGATTTCACTCACAAGAATGTCTCTGTTTGGTTAAGTCCTGTGAGACAGAGGCACCCTCACTCACAAGAACGATCCAATCCAGTTAAGACTTGTTAGTTAAAAAAACTTTTCTCTACGATTATAATAAACAAACATTGACACGCAAAAAAGCGTTGATTGCAAAAATAGCAATCAACGCTTTTTAGTATAATACATTCTTTTAACTCTTCATTATTCTGCAGCTGTTCCAGAAAACTGGCTGTTATACAAGTTAGCATAGAAACCGCCTTGTTCCAACAATGAATCATGTGTTCCTTGTTCAATAATAGAACCTTGATCCATGACCAAAATCAAATCTGCATTACGGATAGTAGACAAACGGTGAGCAATGACAAAACTTGTTCGGCCTTCCATCACTTTATCCATCGCTTCTTGAATCAGTTTCTCTAAACGAGTATCAACAGAACTTGTTGCTTCATCTAGAATCAAAATATCAGGATCAGACAAAACAGTTCGAGCGATCGTCATCAATTGTTTTTGTCCCAAGGAGATGTTGCTGGCCTCTTGATTGATTTCCATGCCGTAACCGTTTGGCAAAGTCTGGATGAAGTGGTTCACATTGGCAATTTCAGCTGCATGGATGACTTCCTCATCGGTAGCTTCTAGCTTCCCAAAGCGCAGATTTTCCATAACAGAGTCTTGATATAACCAAGCATCTTGTAAAACCATTCCAAAGTGTTTGCGTAGATCAGAGCGGGTAATTTTTTTGATATCAACGCCATCAACTTTGATACTTCCGCCATCAACATCGTAGAAACGCATCAACAGGTTGACCAGTGTAGTTTTACCTGCACCGGTTGGACCAACGATTGCAACCATTTCACCAGGATTAACGCGAACACTGATGTCTTTCATCAATGGATTTTTAGGATTGTAACTGAAAGAGATGTGATCAAATTCAACTGAACCCTTAACTTTTTCCGGCAGCTCAGTCGTTACCATACCTTGAACTTCTTCTGATTCATCTAAGAATTCAAAAATACGACCAGCAGCAGCTCCGGCACTTTGCATGATACCTGATAGCTGAGCAATGGTTGTAATAGGCTGGTTCACTTGCCATACATACTGAACGAAAGCTTGCAAGTTACCGATCGTCAAAGCGCCATTGAAAGCGAAGTAGCTTCCGACCATAGCTACAATGATGTAAGCAAAGTTTGAAATCAAACCTACAATAGGAGCTAAGAGAGAAGAAATGAAACTAGCTTTGAATCCTTGATCGCGCAAGTTTAAGTTGCGGCGTTTGAACTCTATGATAGAATCTTCTTCTTTTCCGTACAATTTGATTTCAGTAAATCCATTCAAGTTCTCTTGAGTGAATCCAAACAAATCTCCTAAAGCATCTGCTTGACCACGGAAAGAATTTTGAGAAGCCGAAATGATGATGCGTGCAACTATGATAGCCAAAGGAATAGTCAATATAACTACAAAGGCTAACGGAATGTTCAACGTCACCATCATTACAATAGCGAACGAGATCGATAAGAGACCATTCAGCACTTGTACTAGTGATTGTTGCAAAGCATTCGTAATAGCGTCCACGTCGCTTGTAACACGGCTTAGAATATCACCGATTTGGTGTTTGTCAAAATAAGAAACTGGCAGACGATTGATTTTAGAAGAAATGTCATTTCTTAAATCACGCATACCTTGCTGAACTACATTCGTTAAAGTATATTGGGCAAGGTATTGACCGCCGTGGAAAAACATTCCTCGAACGAAATAAAGGATCAATATTTGTGTTAAATAAGGATAATTCATCTCTGCGCCTTCAACACCACGTAATATATCTGCGAAGTTTTTAGTGATTTCAGTAATAGCCAAACCAATAATAAATGGTTCTAAAGCATTTGCTATAGAAGAAACTACGGTTCCAAATATAGATAAGAAAAATTGGCCTTTATAATTTTTAAGGTAGACCCATAAACGAGCTATTTGTTTTAAACCTTTCATTGGTTCAACTCCTCCTCACTCAACTGAGATGATGCAATTTCACGATAAAGAGGACTTGTTTGCAATAGTTCTTTATGAGTACCTTTTGCAGCGATTTCTCCTTCATCCAGTAAAATGATTTGATCTGCATTCATGATAGAGCTGACGCGTTGTCCAACAATAATCGTTGTTGCATGTTGTGTGACCAAACTTAATTGATTTCTCAAAATAGCATCTGTTTGGAAGTCTAAAGCTGAGAAGCTATCATCGAAAATATAAATACTTGGTTTACGTATGATCGAGCGGGCAATAGACAAACGTTGTTTTTGTCCACCAGATAAATTGCTTCCGCCTTCTGATAAAACTGTTTCGTAATGGTTTTTCAAACGTTCAATAAATTCTTTTGATTGAGAAACAGATGAAGCTTCCTCGATTTCGCTGCGTGTGGCATCCCAATTTCCATATTTAAGGTTTTCTGTGATCGTACCAGTAAACAATAAAGCTTTTTGAGGGGTGTAGCCGATCTTACGGCGAAGTGCTTTCAAGTTGTATTCACGAATATCTACGCCGTCTACCAAAATACGACCCTCAGTGACATCGTAAAAACGTGGAATCAATTGAACGATTGAAGATTTTCCGCTACCAGTTGATCCAATAAAAGCAATGGTTTCGCCAGGTTTAGACGCAAAGCTTATATTTTTCAATACAGGTTTATCTGCGTCAGGATACTGGAAGCTGACATTCTCAAAAGTGATGTAGCCTTCTGTGTCTGTTGATCTTACGCCTTGTTCATTTGGATCAATAGAGCTTTGTTTTTCCAATACTTCTTTTAACCGGTTCGCACTAACCGAAGCTCTAGGGTACATGATGAAAATATTCGCAAATAATAATAGAGAGAATAAGGCATGAAAAGCATACTCAATGAAAGCTACTAGAACTCCGACTTGAATAGTACCTTCAGCAATTTGACGAGCGCCTAGCCAGACAATTGATATGATTACTATATTGATGATCAAAGAGAATCCAGGTTGTGTCAAAGCGACTAATTTGAATAAGCGAGACGACACTTTTCTGTAGTCATTGTTTGTATCCCCAAAACGATTTTCTTGAAAGTCTTCACGGTTAAACGCACGAATAACGCGCAGACCCGTCAGGCTTTCTCTTAAAATGCGGTTGATGTTATCTAAAAGAGATTGTTGTGTTTTAGATAATGGCTGAGTTGCACGAGCAATAACAAAAATCAATAAGACGATGACAGGGATTGCTGGAAGAACAGCTACGGCTAAGTTAGGACTTGTTCGTATGATTAAAACTCCACTCATCACTAACATCAAAGGAGTGATGACTCCTAAACGTAGGATCATTTCTGTAAATTGGAGAATGACGAACGCATCGGTAGTGATTCGGGTACCTAAAGAAGAAACCCCGATTTCATTGTATTCAGCATGAGAGAATTTCATCATACTGGTATAAGTATCATTTCTGATGTCCATTGTCATCGTACTAACGACTTTACTGGATGCATAAGAATTGACGACTCTGCCTGCAAAACCGAAGATCGTTAGCAGGAGCATAAAAAACGCATAACGCCAAATCAAGCCGCTATCTCCTGGAATGATTGCATTGTCAATCATTTGTGCCAGCAAAGTAGGAAGACCTAAGTTGATCAAGATAAATCCAAAAGCTCCGATAGTATTAATAATCAATAACTTAGGATGCTTCCGCAGGTATTGCCAAATAAATTTCATATATACGCTCCTTACTATAGAATATTTTTATTATATGGCGCTTTGAAAGGAAAAACGCCAAAAGAAACGGCCTAATGCGGATGCACTAGGCTCAATAATACAATTTTAAATTTTAATGTATAAAAAAGCAATTGT
The DNA here is from genome assembly GCF_057334175.1 of Desemzia sp. AGC72. NCBI lineage: Bacteria > Bacillati > Bacillota > Bacilli > Lactobacillales > Carnobacteriaceae > Desemzia > Desemzia sp. AGC72. The sequence goes on along the minus strand of NZ_JBHFIG010000013.1, from coordinate 34,316 downwards.
TTTTCGCTTATTTACGAAGGTAAATAAGTGAAAAAAGGCTAAATGTTCACTTATAGATTGAAAAGACTAGAATAGAGAGGCTGTTAGACCGTCCACTTAGCGTAATCGTCATCTTCCATAGATTCCACCATACCTACTAAATAGCCGTTCCCAACTTGGGAGAAGAAATCATGGTTGGAAGTTCCTGTAGAAATCCCATTCATAATGACCGGATCTACATCATCTGCAGAATCCGGGAATAAAGGATCAAACCCTAAGTTTTGTAAAGCTTTATTAGCATTGTAACGCAAGAAGACTTTCACACGTTCTGTCCAGCCGATTTCATCATAAAGGTATTGAGTGTACTTTACTTCATTTTGGTAAAGGGTGAAGAGCAATTCATACGTCCAATTTTTCAGACTTTCTTGCTCGTCCTCCGGTAATTGGTTATATGCGATCTGGAATTTGTATCCAATGTAAGTACCGTGGACAGATTCATCACGCAAGATCAACTTGATGATCTCAGCTACGTTAGGCATTTTGTTGTTTCCCAAATAATGAAGAGGAGCAAAAAAACCTGAATAGAATAAGAAGGATTCTAACAAAACACTTGCAACTTTTCGCTGTAATTCCGTTCCGTTTTGATAAATATCGTTTAAGACAGTTGCTTTTTTCTGCAGCATGTCATTTGTATTCGTCCATTGAAAAATTTCTTCAATTTCTGATTTTGTATTTAAGGTACTGAAAATAGCACTGTAGCTTTTAGCGTGCATAGATTCCATGAATTGGATGTTATTGTATACAGCTTCTTCATGTTGAGTACGAATCGAGTCTTTTAAAGAAGCGACTCCATCTTGCGATTGAAGAGTATCCAGCAAAGTAAGCCCGCCAAAAACTTTTCCCATCATATCTTTTTCTTCTTTAGGAAGGTTGTACCAATCATTCAAATCATTTGATACAGGGATACGCGTATCTGTCCAAAACTGTTCAACCAGTTTTTCCCAAGTCAGCTTGTCGATCATATCCTCAATTTTATTCCAATTTATGGCATGATATTGTTCTGTCATCGAATCAAAAACTCCTTACTTTCAAATTTATATGGTCAAGGTGTGAATGGCTGTATTTTTAATATAAAGAGAATGAAGGTTTGACCTCTGCATCCTTTTAGTAGAGCTGAGAAAGCCAGAGATTTTGGAAAAAAGATGGAAAATTTTGTGGTTGAAAAGCACCACAATAATTTCCCTCTATTTTTCTTTCATCTCTTTCAGGCTTTCTCCGCATCCTTTAGTAGAGCTTCGTGAGCCGGCAATATTGCAAAAAAGATAAAATCATTTTCGTTTTTGAGGACAAAAAGCGTCCTCTAAAATGAAAATAGATTTTTCTGTCGGAGCTAAGCGAGGCACTTCACTTACTTTTTATATCGTACAGCTTTCACATTGGTTTGAGCCGATTTCTTCTGAGTTTTCTGTAAATGTTCTTACGTAGTAAATGGATTTGACGCCTTTTTTCCACGCGTAGTGTCTTAAGATGTTTAAATCGCGTGTGGTTTGTTTATTTGTACGGCCGTTTTTCCATTCGTATAAGCCTTCAGGTATTTCAGAACGTAAGAACAGGGTCAAGCTCATTCCTTGATCAATGTGTTTTTGTGCTGCTGCATAGACATCAATGACTTTACGCATATCGATATCGTACGCTGATTTGTAATAAGGCAACGTTTCATTTGATAGATATGGAGCAGGGTAGTAGGTTTTACCCGTTTTCTTCTCTTGACGTTCTTCAATCAGACGAGTGATTGGGTGCAAGCTGGAAGATGTTTCATTTACATAGCTGATCGAACCTGTCGGCGCTACAGCCAGACGGTTTTGGTGGTACAATCCGCCAGTCATGATTGAAGCTTTCAGAGCAGCCCAGTCATCTTTTGTTGGAACAGCAATGCCGTCGAATAAGCGACGAACTTTCTCGTTTTCAAATACAAAATCTGCTGCAGTGTATTTGTTGAAATATTCGCCAGTAGCGTATTTTGATTTCTCAAAGTTATGGAAAGAAGTGTTGCGCTCCATAGCGATACGGTTGCTTGATTTCAACGTGTAGAAGTTCAACAGCATGAAGTAAGCATCTGTGAATTCAACAGACTCTGGAGAACCGTACTCGATTTGGTTTAATGCCAAATAGGTATGCAAGCCCATAGCTCCTAAACCAATCGTGTGGTATTGATCGTTTCCATTTTTGATAGAAGGTACAGCATTAATACTTGATTGATCCGTAACAGTTGTCAACGCACGTACCATAGCATCAACTGATTTGCTGAAATCAGGAGACTTCATTAGGTTTACAATATTTGTTGAACCCAAGTTGCAGCTGATATCTGTTCCTAGTGTTTCATAAGTCTGGTCATTATTGATTAGCGAAGGTTCTTGTATTTGCAAGATTTCACTGCATAAGTTACTCATCGTAATTGTTCCATAGATTGGGTTTTCACGGTTAGCTGTATCAATGTTGATAATGTAAGGATATCCTGACTCTTGTTGTAATTTAGAAATTTCATTTTCTAAATCACGAGCACGAATTTTAGATTTGCGAACTTCTTCGTTATTGACAAGATTGTCGTATTCCGCCGTGATATCTACATAAGAGAAAGGTCTGCCATAAATACGTTCTACATCATACGGGCTGAACAAGTACATTTGTTCATCATGAGCACATAATTCATAAAACTTATCCGGTACAGTTAGACCAAGAGAAAGTGTCTTCACACGAACTTTTTCATCGGCGTTTTCTTTTTTAGTTGATAAGAATGAAACGATGTCTGGGTGGAATACATTCAAGTAAACTGCTCCAGCACCATTACGTTGACCTAATTGGTTAGAATAGCTGAAGCTGTCTTCCAATAATTTCATAACTGGGACTACACCGCTTGAAGCATTCTCGATTTTCTTGATGGGATCTCCAGCAGCACGCAAGTTGGATAGGTTTACTCCAACTCCACCACCGATACGAGACAATTGCAACGCACTGTTAACAACTCGTCCGATACTGTTCATATCATCTGTTGCTTGGATTAAGAAACAAGAGACTAATTCTCCGCGACGTTTACGTCCAGCATTCAAGAAAGTAGGCGTAGCCGGTTGATAACGTTGATTGATGATCTCATCTGCAATCGTCCAAGCTAAATCTTTATCGCCATCTGCCAAGTATAATGCGTTAAATACGATACGATCTTCATAACGTTCCAAGAATCTCTTGCCATCATTTGTTTTCAATGCGTATTGTGTGTAGAACTTATAAGCAGACATGAAAGAACGGAAGCGAAACTTACGATTGTAAATTTCATTGAATAAGTTCTTGATAAATTCTCTGTCGTATTGGTTTAAAAATTCTTTTTCGATATAATCATTTTCTACCAAGTAGTTTAACTTTTCATCTAATGTATAAAAGAAAACAGTATTGGGATTCACATATTCTAAAAAGTAAGCACGGACTGCTTCACGATCTTTGTGCAATGGAATAGATCCATCAACAGGTCGATTCAATTCATTGTTTAATTTAAAATAAGTGACCTCATTGGGTTTTGTTGCTAATTTAGGCTTTTCCAAGGTCGTTCACCGCTTTCTTTAATTTTTTTACATCTTCGTCATTCCCTTGAAATTCAAAGGTATGTAGTAAGGGTACCTCATATTCTTTTGCAAGATCTTTCGCTGTAAAAACAAACAATTGTCCAAAGTTTAAGTTCCCACCGCCAGCGACTCCTTTAAAGTACTGTTTGTTATCAGCTGTTTCAATAAAATCGTATAAGATTTCTGTAGCTTCTCTTTCATAGGTCGGCGCAACAATGATAAATGGCTCATTAATAGTGATAAATGGATTTGTCGAAGAAATCTCCAACAAATCCATGTCTAGTTTGTGCACAAATTTTCTCGTTTGGCCGGTCAAGGAAATATAAACTACTTTCATACTAACTGATCTAATAAATCAGGGCGGAATCCATTAAATGCTTCTTCTCCATCAGCAAGGATAACGGGAACGGAACTGAATCCTAGTTGTTGTACTTCAGCCAAAGCTTGCTCAGATTCAAAAATATCTTTTATTTCGTAAGTAACACCTTTATCATCCAAGTATTTTTTGGTAAAATTACATTGCATGCAATTCGGTTTTGAGTAAATGACGATTGTTTTATTAGCCATAGTACATTCTCCTTTTCGCTTCTAAATGATATCATTATTCTACACTTGTTTATAGCGAGTTGCAATTGGAAAACACTATATTTCGATTAGAAAAAACTTACAAACACAACATATAGTGTTTTAACAAGGTTTTGGCCGCTTTTTATTTTTTAAAAAAAAGATCTCCGACCGGACGTCCAGTCGGAGTTTTTTTGCGTTTTTTTTAAAAACATTTTTAGGGTTAGCTTACAAAGCTGGTGCCATGCTTTTTTTGACGCGACTCACAAAATCAGTAAATAATTGCTGCATTTTTTCATCTGTGTGAATCATTAATTCGGGATGCCATTGAACGGCTACAATTTTTGTAGAAGGATCTTTAGCTTCAAATCCTTCAATTAATTTATCCTTACTCCAAGCAACAGCTTCAAAAGGCTCAGCCAATTCTTTGATAGCTTGATGATGATAAGAATTAACGACATAAGCAGATCCAAAAACTTTCGCTAAACGACTGTCTGGATCCAAAGTTATCGTATGAGCTCCATTATGATATTGTGTGTGTTGGATGTGTTGAACCGTTAAATCAGCATATGAAGTTGAAAGATCTTGATATAATGTACCACCGTAAGCCACATTTAACAACTGCAATCCTCGACAAACACCTAAAATAGGTTTTTGTTGTTTGACGGCTTCTTTAATCAATGCTATCTCAAAAGTATCTCGTAACGGACTCGTCATCCCTAAAGCAGGAATCGGTTCTTCACCATATAGAAGAGGGGACACATCTTGTCCTCCTGCCAGCAACAATCCATCAATATGAGAAATATAAGTTATAGCATCTTTTGGGTCTCCTAGAGGAATCACGTGAGGTAATCCATATGCTGCGATAGTAGCCTCAACAAAACCTTGAGGGGTATAGGTGATCGGAAGACCTTCAAAATTTGGAGAATGTTGAGTCAGAATATTTCCAGGTATGCCAATAATCGGTTTCATAAAAACACTTCCTTTCCAAAAAAACATCTATCCCTTTAGCTTAGAACTTATTTTACAGGAAAGTAGACATAAAAGGTAGTTCTTATTGTAGAATAAATAGTTGTAAAACTTATTCATATCTTCATTAATCAGAAAAGGAGCTTCTTTATGACAGAATACATGTACATTGCCTCCACTGTTCCTTTGAATCTAGAAACAACAACTAAGAAAAGAAATGACTATCTATCAAACGAATTTTTGTTGGCTTTTAAAGAAATGTTTCATTTTGAAGAAAATGTGAGTGAAGACACTGGAGTCCGTTTCAATTATAGTGTACATTTTCCATTTAAAACGCTGCCGTATCAAGCAGCTGCATTGGCCATAGATATGCCTTCATTTGATAAATGTGATAATCAAGCATATAAATACAAAAGTCGCTTAAAAGGGTTAGAAGTTTATATCCATGAATGGATTAAAGAAGGGTGCCATCAGTTAGCCGTTCTCTATAGTCTAAACAATTACGAAAATGAACCACTAAAATCAAAAGAAATCATTTTCCTGAGTGATGTGAAATACCAAGACTTATATTATGCTGACAATAGATTGATTCTCATAACAAACTAATCTGGCCTGAGCTTTATTCATTTGAAAAAAGTGTTGTTCTATTATACTGGAGTAGAGAAGGAACAGGAGGGACAGCGCATGAAAAAGATGATTAAAGGAAAGAAGAATAATGCTATCTCAGTAGAGGATATAGGGGAAGGGAAACCGCTAGTATTCTTGCATGGCTGGCCGTTTGATCATCGAATGTTTGAATACCAATACAACTACTTTTTACCCAGAGGTTACCGCATCATAGGAGTCGATTTGCGCGGATTTGGGGATTCAGACCTTATTATTGATGATTACAGCTACAATGGTCTGGCAGATGATGTTAAATCCGTGATTGAAGAATTGCAACTTGAAGAAACTATCTTAGTAGGGTTTTCGATGGGCGCAGCAGTAGCAGTGCGATATATGGCTCGTCATCAAGGGTATGGTGTACAGAAATTGATTTTGATCAGTGCAGCAGCACCGAAGTTTGTTAAAAGACCCTACTACTTAACAGGGTGGAAAACAGCGGATATCACTCAAGTCATAGAGCAAATCCAAGTAAATCGACCTAAAATGATCCAAGACTTTGTTAAGCAGTTATTTCACGAAAAGCCTTATGCCGTCTATAGAGATTGGCTGATCAATATAGCATTAAAAGCATCTTCGTACGGGACTTTGCTTTCTGCGATCATGATACGAGAAGAAGACTTAAGCAAGGATTTGGAAAAGATTCCTGTGTCTACACTAATTTGCCATGGGGAAAAAGACCAAATCTGCTCCTATCAATTGACAGAGGAAATGTCGCAATTGATTCCGCAAAATCTCGTGGTGCCTTTTAAAAAAAGCGGGCACGCTATCTTTCATGACGAAACGGATAAACTAAACCGAACGATGGTGATGTTCGCACAAAAATAAGGATGCTATAAGACGATTTAAAAACGCTTGCATTGGAGTAGGCTCTAAGGAGTATACTAATGATATAGACATGAAAAGGGGAGATAAGATAATGGAATACGTTAAATTTGGAAACACCGGGATGGACGTTTCGCGGATTTGTTTGGGGTGTATGAGCTTTGGTGATCCAGAAAAATGGCTGCACAAATGGGCTTTGAAAGAGCAAGATAGTCGCCCAATCATCAAAAAAGCCTTAGACCTAGGTATCAATTTTTTTGATACAGCAAATGTCTATTCATTAGGAACAAGTGAAGAAATTTTAGGACGAGCTTTAAAAGATTATGCTAAACGTGAAGAAGTGGTAGTAGCTACTAAAGTGCATGGAAAGATGCATGACGGTCCCAACGGATCAGGCTTGTCTCGCAAATCTATCATGGCTGAAATCGATAATAGTTTGAAACGTTTAGATATGGATTATGTAGATTTATATATTATCCACCGTTGGGATTACAATACACCTATAGAAGAAACGATAGAAGCTTTGCATGATGTAGTGAAATCAGGGAAAGCTCGATATATAGGAGCTTCGGCAATGCACGCTTTCCAATTTCAAAAAGCATTGCATGTAGCAGAAAAGAATAATTGGACTCGTTTTGTTTCTATGCAAAATCATTACAATATGATTTACCGTGAAGAAGAAAGAGAAATGATGCCCTTATGCCGAGAAGAAAAAATTGCTGTCACGCCCTACAGTCCGCTAGCTTCGGGTCGTTTGACGAGAGCTTGGTCTGAATCGACCAAGCGTCTAGAGACAGATAAAATAGCCATGAGCAAGTATGATTCAACAGCTGATCAAGATCGCAGAATCGTAGAACGTTTAACAGAAGTAGCTGAAAACAGAGGTGTACCTCGAGTAGAGATTGCTATGGCTTGGTTGCTGCAAAAAGATCCAGTCGTCTCACCAATTGTAGGAGCAACAAAAATGAGTCAATTAGAAGGACCTATGAATGCGTTGAATCTCCAATTGACAGCCAACGAAGTAACGTATCTTGAAGAGCCTTATGTGCCTCACTCTATAGTAGGGTTTAACTAATTTGGGTTTAATCTTGACTATGAGCAGGTTCTTCAACGAAGAAATACCTGTTGTATATCTGTATCGAGTTAAAGTCCTCTTCTACAAGTTGTTCTCTTTCACTATATTTGCTGAATAAAGTATACTTATTAATGAATAAAGTGTACGGTTTTCAGGATACTGTAGTTAAAACCGATTCCATTTTAAAGTGCAATAGAAGATTTAATAGAAGAGGTGAAAGGTATGTTTACCGATCGAAGGTTAACAGAGGCTTATGAAAACGCCAAAGTAAAGTATTTTGATGATGATTCAAAATATGTTTTTATGAGTGATGTTCACAGAGGAGACGGGAGCTTATCAGATGAATTTACTAGGAATCGAGATATTTACCTGTATGCTCTGCAGCATTATTATAGAAATGATTATACTTATGTAGAAGCTGGTGATGGGGATGAAATGTTGGAGTACTCCAATTTTGAACACACTAAAAATGCTCATCCAGCAGTGTATGATACGATCAAAAAATTCTTTGATGAAGACCGTTTAGTAAAAATATATGGGAACCATGACATTTTTTTGAAATATCCATCTTATGTCAAGAAAAACTATTACACCAATTATGATGAGTATAATGAAGTGTTTTTTGATTTCTTAAAAGGTCTTGAGCCTGTAGAGGCTCTTGTTTTAAAGCATCGAGATACTGGTCAAGAGATTTTGACCGTGCATGGACATCAAGGAGATGCGCCTAATGATCAGTTTTGGAGATTGACTATGCTGTCTTTAAAATATTTTTGGCGGTTCCTTCATGCATTTGGTATCCGTAATCCTTCCAGCCCGGTAAAAAATGTGAATAAACGACACAAGGTCGAGAAGAATTACAATAAATGGATCGAAAAACATAAAATGATGCTGATTTGTGGACATACTCATCGATTTAAATACCCTAAGAAGAAAGATCATCCTTATTTTAATACTGGCTGTTGTATCTATCCTACGATCATTACTGCAATTGAGATCAAGCATGGTACCGTTCAATTAGTACGTTGGAAAGTCAAAGCGACCAGAAACGGCGTGTTGAATATTGAAAGAGAAGTCATGAGAGGTCCAGAACCTCTTACGGAATTTGATATTCGAGATGGTTATGCAGGGGCTGCAGATTAAACAAACTGAAACTTGGAACCATTATGTGTTCCAAGTTTCAGTTTGTTTTTTATTCTAGTTGAAAAATAAGGTATACTAAGTAAGATAGAAATATTAGAATGTTGGAGGAAATTATGAATAATAATGATCGCTTAATTAGATTGCGTTACGCATTGGATATCAAAGAAAATGATATGATCGAAATGTTTAAACTTGGAGGTATCCAAGTGACTAAAGAAGAAGTCAAGAAGATGCTGGTGAATCCAGATAAATTTGAAGAAGATGAAGAGGTTGATCCAGATTCATTTATTACAGTCGACAATACTGTATTGATTAGTTTTTTAAATGGATTAATCACGTTTAAACGCGGGAAAAAGGATTCTGGGAAAAACGAACCTCCAAAAACAGAAGAACCATTGAAAAATTCTTTGAGCATCAACAATGAAATGCTGAAAAAAGTGAAAATCGCTCTTTCACTAACTAGTGATGATCTATTGGATATTTTTTATGACGTGGATGTAGATATTAGTAAAAGCGAATTAAGCGCCTTATTAAGAAAAGAAGGGCATCGAAATTATAAAGTATGTCTAGATAGATATGCTCGTAATTTTTTAAAAGGTTTAGCCCTTCATTTTAGAGATTAAAAGTGCATCAAGTCTTTTTTAAGTAGTTTCCTAATATTGAAATAGAGAATGGATTCTAAATATGTAAAAGTTGTGTTAACATTGTAAATTCTATGTTAAGAAAAGTCTCATAATGGCTAGAAAAATGTTTTTTATTCTGATGCCAACCTCTATTATAGAAATGAAGGTTATTTTTATAATTGTTTATATAACATATGGAGGGGTATCATTGGATATACAAGAAATGTTATTTCAGTTTTTCGGAGGACTAGGTATTTTCCTTTTTGGATTAAAATACATGGGGGACGGATTACAACGATCAGCTGGAGATAACTTACGAAACATATTAAATAAATTTACATCTACACCATTAAGAGCTATTTTAGCAGGTATTTTAGTTACAGCTTTGATTCAAAGCAGTTCTGGTACAACCGTACTTACAGTAGGATTAGTTAGTGCTGGATTTATGACACTGAAACAAGCTATAGGAGTCATCATGGGAGCTAACGTCGGAACAACGGTAACGGCGTTTATTATAGGAATAGATATAGGAGCTTATTCTTTACCTATTTTAGCTATAGGCGCATTACTTTTATTTTTCTTTAAAAATCCTGCTATCAATAGCATAGGTCAAATCATTTTTGGCTTTGGTGGTTTATTTTATGGACTAGAATTGATGGGTGCAGGTATGGCTCCGCTTGAATATTTGCCAGAGTTTAGGGACCTTATGCTTCAATTGTCTGAAAGTCCACTTTTAGGTGTTTTTGCTGGTACAGGACTTACACTTGTATTACAAAGTTCAAGTGCAACTATTGGAATTTTACAAGAACTATACGCACATGGAAGTATTGCCCTTGAAGGCGCATTGCCTGTGTTATTTGGAAATAATATCGGAACAACCATCACTGCTATATTGGCAGCAATCGGTGCCAGTGTCGCAGCCAAAAGAACAGCGGCAGCTCATGTTATTTTTAATTTTATCGGAACTATTTTAATTATGGCGGTCTTATATCCGTTTACAGACCTGATTATTTACCTTGGGTCTTTACTGAATCTAAACCCCGAAATGCAGATTGCATTTGCTCATGGACTATTCAATATCACGAATGTGCTGATTCAAATGTGGTTCATTAATCAAATTGCAGCTTTAGTATCTAAGATAGTGCCAAGCCAAGAAGTAGAAGCAAAATACGAAGGTACTTCACTCGATCAAACATTGATTCAAAGTTCTCCTGCAATGGCGTTGAATCAAGCTAAAGTGGAAATTAATCAAATGGGGCAAATAGTCTTGGAAGAATTCCAAGAAATGTTCTCTTATTATAAAAAGCAAGATGAAAACAGCAAGAAAAAGACTTTGGAATTAGAAGAAATCGTCAATAAAACGGATATTGAAATCACAGAATACTTGATGCTGTTGTCAAATGTTGAATTACCGCTTCACAATACAGGCGAACATGTTGTGATGATGGATGTAACGAAATATCTTGAACGAATCGGAGATCATTGTGAAAGTATCTTAAAAAATATCCGTGAAGCTTCAACAGCTGCAAAAAATAATAAAAAAAATTTAGACAGTACTGAAATTGAAAAAGTGTTTTATGATGATGATTTGATGTCTTTATTCAAGTTGGTTCAACAAAATATTGAAGATACGGTTTTAGCTTATAATGAAGACAGTTATTCTTTAGCTGGAAGAGTTATCAAGCGTGAAAAAGAAGTAAATCAATTAGAGCATGCGATAAGAGATAAATACATTCAACGCTTAAATGAAGGTGTCGGAATCCCGTCGGATGGAATCTTGTTCGTTGATATTGTTTCAAACTTAGAACGTATTAGTGATCATACAGTGAAGATTGCTAAGCATACACTTGGCATACGTTACCCGCATCAGTCACAAAAAATCTTACGGAATACAGCAGAAGAAGTTGCTGTAGAAGGAGCTGCAATCAAATAAGTTCAAAAGCACACTACTTCAAAGTAGTGTGCTTTTTTATTAATATAGTTCGTTTTTAAGATGCTTATTTATATTGAATAATTTATTTTATTAGTTTATAGTATAAAAAGACAAACAATTATTTTGTTTTTATTTTAAAAATTCGTTTTTTACAAGGAGAGAGTATGTTGGGAGAAACCAAACCCTTAATAGCTATCCAAGGTGCTATGGATGGTGAAGTCATTGCACTTTTAGAAACTATGGAGACTTATAAAGAAGAAAAATTTGGTACCTATTCATTTTACATAGGAAAAATTGAAGCTATGCCTCTAATTATTTCCAGAACAGAAATTGGGATGGCTAACGCCGCGGCAGCTACGACGCTTCTGATCGACAAATACCATCCTGATTTGATCATCAATCAAGGCACAGCAGGCGGTCATGATCCTCATTTACGAGTGTTTGATACGATTATTGGAGAAGAGATCATACATATCAATTCGTTCATGTCACCGCATCGTAATAAAGAAGAAGGGATGTCTCCAGAGAATTGGATTCCGATGCACTCATTTATCCGTGAAGAGGATGGGCGCTTAGAAGAAAAATTTGCCTTTAGAAGTGATTCAGAACTCGTGAAAATTGCAAAAGATACAACAGAAGAATACTTACAAGGGAAAGTTGTAGTTGGTAAGATAGGAACAGCAGATTTTTGGAATAGAGAAATCGATCGCATTTATTGGTTCCATCAAAATTTCCAAACAAGCGGAGAAGAAATGGAGGCCTATGCAGTAGCACAAATTGCGGATGCTTTCAAAGTGCCTTTTTTATCTATACGTACGATATCAAATTCTGAAGTAGCAGATGAGGGAATCGAAGATTTAGATACTGCGGGAAGGTATTGTGCTGAATTCAGCTTACAAGTTGCCAAAAAAATCTATCAGCAAAAACTAGTTTCATTGCTAAAATAAAACCAAAAGCGTTCGTTCTACAAGTACTGTAGAACAAACGCTTTTTCGGCAAGATTACTGCACTAAGGTATGACGTTTGGATTGATAAAAATTAAATAGATTCACCATTTCTACTAGTACAGTTTGTTGAGCAGGTGACTCGATTGGTAGATTCTGTTCAGGAGAATATACAGCTTCCTCCATCATTTGAACAAATGACTCGATCGTCTCTTTTTTCTCGGGTACCAGCAGTGACCATTCTTTAAAATAATGACGGATGGTCTGGTGCGGCAACGACTTTTTCTTTAATTGAAATAGCCAGTACACTAAGTTTGTTTTTTGCTGCAAGGTAAGAAAAGAGAAGTGCAGCATTTTTGTGATTAACTGAGACACCAATGTCCAACGTTTAATAAAGCATAAAATGGACGAAATAAGAATAAAAAGTACACTGATAAGACTGAAATACTTTTCAAACCAACTTTCCCCAGCAGGTATCACTGATGTAGAAGCTGCTTCTTCAGATTCTACAACTTCGCTAGTTTCTTCTATTGGAGTATCTGCGGGTTCACTAGATTCATTGTTTCTTGACTCTTCAGCAATCACGGTATCATCAACAACTTCAGCAGAAGGAGTCTCATCAGTAACAGGTTGCGTAAAAGGAGGAGTAGGCTCAAATGGTATCCAGCCCATTTCTTCAAAATAAATTTCTGGCCAAGAGTGTGCATTGGCATTGGTGACTTCATAAAAAATTTCTCCCTCTTCATTGACTCTGTTACCACTATTGAAACCTTTTGCCCAACGAGCTGGAATATCTAAAGCTCGGCACAAAACCACCATAGCTGTAGAGTAATTGTCGCAATAGCCGACTTTTGTATCAAATAAAAAATGATCGACATAATCTCTTCCTTCAGGAACATAAGCTGTTTCTGAAAGACTGTATTCAAAACCTCCGTCTTCTTTTAAATACTGTTCGATTGCACGAACCTTTTCGTAAGTAGACTCGGCATTTTTTGTAATATCTTGGGCCAATTCTATTACACGTTCCGGCAAATCAACAGGAAGTTGAGTATAGCGGGTATGGAATGCTTTACTAACTACTTCATCATCAGATTCCGGATAAGAGTTGTTGTCTGTAAGATCTACATCAGGTGCAGCTATAGTCAAGGTGTAAGAGTCGACTAGATTTTCTGTATCCTCAAGAATATATTGACCAGTAGGAATCTCCAATAATAAATCGATATTTTCAGTTTTATCATAAAAATCAAAACCAATCGTTTGATAAGAATAAGGGATTTGATCAAAAGAGTCAGTCAGTTCAATAGGAATATCCATTAATTCAATAGTCGTTTTATCTCTATCCAATAACTGAAATAGAGATAAATCAATTTCTACTTGTTGTTCAATGCTCGTTTCCCAGCCTTTTCCTGTGTAGATCTCCTTTGATTCAATCAGCCAGTAATGAGGCTGATCAGTATGAGCAGTAAAAACGGTGTTTTGTCTTTGAGTAAGAGGTCCTCCAAGATTAGAGTCGTTTTCACTATACCCGCTTCTAGAAGAAACTCCCCCTGGACTATATTTATCTATCCATTTGAACAAACCTTGTTCTTCCAAATTCATATGAAAGTTGTCTGTTTTTGAAATAGCCCACTCTTGCGGAACAGCAAGAGCGCCTATTCCCCAAGAGGAAGCTTTGACAAATAAAAAGCTCATTGTTGAAAACAACAATAAAGTGAAAAAAGCATTTCTCCAAGAAGTATCTGAAGGTATTTTTGCCAGGCCAATCAGTAAAAATCCGAAAAACAATGTAGAAAGAACAAGACTCATCAGCTCAGTTGCTGTAAAGACTTGTAAAATCAGCAAATAACCTAATGCTGATGCGAAAGATATAAAAGGGTTGAATCGTTTTAACAGCGCATAACTGCTTACTAGGAGAACGGCGCTGATAGCAAATAAACTCAATGTATTAGGCAAGAGAGTAATGCCGCCAGATCGCAATTGGTCGATAAAAGACAGGTTATGCCGTGAAAAAGCGACCAGCCAATCCAAATTGAAAGAATGCTGCAAAGGAAAATAGGTATACATTAAATAACTTAAAGCTCCTAACTGAGCTGGAAGCCAAAGGTACCATCTTGGTAAGATGATCCACACACAGTGAATCACGATAGAGTAAATCAATAGAGGAGTCCAAGCAGCAAAATCGTTTAATTGAATAAAAAAACGCAAAATAGGGAAAAACAAACCACAATTAACAAAGACTAACACCCATTTCTTGAGGATTCTTATGATATCTTCTCTTGTCGGTACCATGTCAGATCCCCCCTATCTTAAAGTCAGTCAGTGTATCTTCGTTTATAAAGTAGAAAGGGGTTTGGTGACTCTCTTTGACCAAGGGAGTTTGATTTTTAGAACTGATCAAAATTGTTTTAGCCGGTAAAGTCGACTCCTTTTTCCAAATCGAATCTATATCCTTTTGGTCTGCAGCAGGCTGAATTGAAAGAAAAGCATCTTTAGTCTGTTTCATCAAAACTTCTTGGCCATAACTTCCAATTAATTTCAATTGGACAGCTTGATAGTGAGTCAATTCTAAATAAAGACTATAAGCCAAGCTGAGCAGATCTTCAAACTGATCTGTTTGGTATCCTAAGAAAATAATCGTTACAGCAATATCTGATTCTTTATCGTATTCTTTTACCATCAAGTTTTGTTTTTTAAAACTAGCTTTCCAATCAATATCTTTTAAAGTATCTTTTGATTGATGTTCCCGTAGTTGACGAAACTGGGCCGACTGATGCCCTGAAAGAAGGCTCAAATTCAAATGAGCATTTAGTTGATGTAGAAGCGGATAAAGGTTGTCGAACGGCAACGGCTTAGGGTAAATAGTGAAATCAACCGGAATAAGCTGTTTTGATCGATGTGTGAATGCCCCTAAATGATCTTTACCAGATGCACGAATTAAAAGGGTATTGTATTTTCCTCGAATAAAAGAAAGCTGCTCAAAAGGAATAACTAAACGACGCTTGAATAAGCTGGAAATACTTGTTGAAAAAGATTGTCTTTCATTTCCTATGCTTACTTCCAAATTCGACATCAGTATAGGAAGATAAAAGCGAGTCTTCATTTTCAAGAAGCCTTTCAATAGGTGATTGTTATCTGCTAAGAGCTCAAATTGAATATCTTTCCATGGAATCAGAGTAGTAACCCATAAGAAAATCAAGATAAGAGTAAAGAAATAAAACACCAACCAGGAAATGGGTGTAGGGAAAACAAATGTGTATAACAGAATAACGATATAAGAAGAGATAAACAACAATTTTTTTAGAATGAAGAATATAGTTTTAATCATGATCACCTTTTATTTCTATTTAAAGGTACAGGAACTTCTTTGATGAGAGACTGGATAGCAGCGCTTTTTTGTTCAGGTGTGAGATATTCTTTGAACAGTAAACGATGCTGATACACTGCAGCAATAACCGCTAAAATATCATCGGGGATAAGGTAGTCGCGCAAATTCAAAACAGCATAGGCCTTAGCTGCTGCTAAACAGTATTGATTCCCTCTAGGGCTGATGCCGAGACGGATACTGGGATTTGTACGAGTTGAATCTCCTAATTTGACGATATAAGTCAGTAATTCAGGTTGGACATAGACTGTCGGAACTAATTGTTTTAACTCTTGAAATTCTTCTAGACTTAATAAAGGCCGAATGGCATTTAACGTTTCAATTTGAGTTGGATTGGCCAACATCTGGACTTCTTGTTCATGAGTAGGATAGCCTAAAGATAGTTGAAGCAAGAAACGATCCAATTGAGCTTCTGGAAGGGGGTAAGTCCCTTCGTGTTCAATCGGATTTTGGGTAGCCAATACAAAAAAAGGATTCGGTAACGGATACGTTTTTCCATCCATAGTTACTTGATGCTCAGACATAGCTTCCAACATAGCTGCTTGTGTTCGAGGAGAAGTCCGGTTGATTTCATCCGCCAAGACTAAGGAAGCAAACAAGGGACCTTTTCGAAAAGTAAACTCAGCTTCTCCAGATACAGGTATAGAGTATCCGATAATATCACTGGGAACTAAATCAGGCGTAAATTGAATCCTAGAGAAATCAGCACCAAGCGTTTTAGCAATCGATTTGACCAGCAAGGTTTTTCCTACTCCAGGAATATCTTCAAATAATACATGCCCTCCAGCGAGCATCGCGGTCAGCGTTAATTTAGTAATCTCTTTTTTTCCGATCACTACATGATTCACTGTATCAATCAATTTATGCAATTGACGTACAGATTGCTGGTGCTTTTCAGATAAAACCAACTTGATCCCTCCAAGTCATTTATTTTCCTTATTTTAACGGTAATCTTATTCAAATACAATTCTCTTATATAAATAAAGAATAGGAAAACGAACAGGTTGTTCAGTCGTAAAAAAATAACCTGTCGTATAAAATTTTAATAAGCCATCTTGTCTTTATTTGAGAGAAGGTTATAATAGAAAAGAAGATATGGAAATTGTTTTAATAGCATAAAAATGTAAGCGTGTTCTATCAACTGAAATTTAAAATGAATGGAGGATTGAATTATGTCAGAAACCCAATTGAAGACAGAAGAGAGGAAAGAAAGTTCTTCTTTTTATAAAAGTTATATGAAGCGAAAAAATAACTTTTTGAGGGGAAAAATTTGGTCGATGAATGGGAAAATTGGTGTGAAAGATGCGCCAGATATCATTCCGGTAATACATATAGATGAAAATAGAGAAAATATTGTGGTGATAAAGAATGGTCAGATAGTGAAAGATTCCTCTTTTGAATTGACGGAAAGCGATCATTTGGAGATTAAACTAAAAAAAACTGTCACCCCGCCTAAATGCATTATCACAATAGATACACGCCAACTCACCGCTTTTGTAGAAGTGGAACCTGGTTATCAAATATTATCAGAAATAAAAAACTTTTCTCCAGCACATGAAGCCTTTCTTAAAATAAAAGAATATAAGATCGTTGACCAGAAAATCAGTATGGAAGAATTGAAGGAACAACTCCATAAAGAAGGTGTTATTTACGGAATAAATGAAAAAGCTTTGCTTGAGGTGACTCATTCTGCTATCCACCAAATCATTGAAGTAGCAAATGGACTACCAGCAACACAAGGTAAAGAAGGCTATTTAGAAACTAAAGTCGACTCTGAAATTAAAAAAATTTTGCAAAAAGATGAAAAAGGAAATATTGATTTTAGAGAAAACCAGCAGATCCCTACTGTAGAAGTTGGAGAAGTCTTAGCAATCATACATCCCCCAGTAGAAGGTGAAGTTGGCAGAAGTGTTACAGGCGAGCTGATCTATCCTGAAACCGTTACAACGATCATTTTTCAACCAGAAAAAGGTACCAGTCTTGAAGAAAATCGAATTATTGCCACAAAAATAGGCCGTCCATTTATCTATCAAAAAAATCAAGTAGTGAAGGCTTCTATCATTCCTAAATACATTCAAAAAAATAACGTAAATATCTCCACCGGGAATATCCACTTTTATGGAGATGTAGAAGTCTTCGGAGGAGTAGAAGAAAATATGATCATAGATGTTGGAAATGATTTATTTCTTCATAGTTCGGTAAACAGCTCCATTATTACAGCGACCCATTCTATTGCTTGTAAAGGAGGTATTTCAAACTCTGTATTTTCAGCCGGAGAAAGAAATAAAGTTCTGACTCGTTTAAATCAGTTGAACTACGAACTTCTGAACCAGTTAGAACAAGTTCACACAGCCCTCGAACAAATTACTCAATCATCTAGTTACAAACAAAGTACGATAAAGCAGAGCAAAAGGTCTTTACTTGATCGGTTGCTGGAGAAAAGATTTCATTCCTTCTTAGCACAAATCAAAGAATATACGTTTATAGTCGTTCAAAATAAAACATTTCTATCTCAAGAGTGGTTAGACAGCGCCAAAATATTTCAAGAGATATTTGTTTATGATACTCATGTAGAAATCTCTGCCTCACAATTGAAAGTACTGATGCAGTTGTTGTTGGACTCTCAAGAAACGTCTTTTTTTAATTCTACAGAGCCTGCAAGTATCAGTATTGATAGTGCTGTTAACAGCACCTTAAGTTGCAGTGGGAATATTCAGGTCACTGGAAATGGCTGTTTAAATACCAACATAGTTTCAAAAGGATATGTGAAAGTTACAGGATGTGTTCGAGGAGGCGAAGTTTTTGCTCAAGAAGGCATGGATATTAGAGAAACTGGATCTGTAGGGGCTGTCAAAACACTTTTGACTGTTCCAGAAGAGAAGACAATTCGAATAGAAAAGGCACATGAAGGTACCGAGTTGAAAATAGGATCTGCTCGATTAGTGTTGAACCAGTCTCAGCAAACCATTCATGCTTATCTCCAGACAGATGGGACGATTAAACTAAATTAAAAGAAAAATACAAAAAAACGCCAGAAGATTTTCTCTTCTGGCGTTTTTTTATTATAGTTAAGCATTGCTTGTTTCTAAGCGTTTAGACAGTCTCGAAAGGGTATAACACACTACCCAATAAAGGAATCCCATAGCAATAAACATTGGAATAACGTAGTTTGTATCTTGTCCGTAGACAATTCGCGCATTATGTGTCAGCTCAGGTAAAGTAATGATAGTAGCTAAAGAAGTATCTTTCACTAATGCTACGAATTGGCTGACAATTGGTGGGACCATAGCCCGCAAAGCTTGCGGAATAATGATATACCAAATCGTCTGACCATAGCTCAAACCAGTTGATCGACCAGCTTCCATTTGCCCAACAGGAATGGAATTCAAACCACCGCGAATGATCTCAGAAAGCATAGCGGATTCGAAAATCGTCATGGCAGCAACTGCAGACCAGAAAATACTTAATCGAATACCAATTTGCGGTAAAGCAAAGTAAGTAAAGAAAATAATCAACAGCAAGGGCAAGTTACGAATAATGTCCACGATTGCTCCTGCTAAAATAGACAGTACAGGAATTTTCATGTAACGCACTAAGCCTAAAACAGACCCTATAATAAAACTTAAAATAATTGAAATAGCAGCTATTTCAAGTGTAACTAGGAGTCCATCCAATAAAAAGCGGATGTTCACCCAGGAATAAGCTCCAGTAAAATCCAAATGAATCTCCTCCTAATCGTTTGCAGCTAAGCGTCGTTCCACATACTGCATCAAGTAAGTTAATGGTAAAGTAATAATCAGGTAAAATAATGCAACGATAATGTAAGTTTCAAATGTATTGAAGGTTTCACTAGCGATCAAGTCACCATAATACATCAAATCTAAACCAGCGACCATTGCTAAAACAGATGAGTTCTTCACTAAGTTGATGAATTGATTACCTAGTGGAGGAATCACGATTTTGATAGCTTGAGGCAAGATAATGTATCTCATGGTGTCACCATAAGTCAAACCAGTAGATAAACCAGCTTCCATTTGTCCGCTAGGTACTCCAAGGATACCCGCTCTTACGGTTTCAGCAATGAAAGCAGAGGTATAGATCGTTAATCCGATAACCCCAGCTGTAAAGCCGTTTACCCCAACAAAGAACATTGGAAAGACTACATAGAAAAATAACACAATAATCAATAATGGAATATTCAAAAATAATTGGACATAAAAATTAGCGATGCCAGCTAAAAGTTTGTTGGTCGATACTTGGAAAATACCCAACAGCGTACCGATAATCAAACTGATGACTAAGGCAATTACACTAGCAATCAAAGTATTGATAAAACCTTCTATCAATATATCGTTATAGTTGGTTAATATTTCAATCATTTCAGGCACCTCATTTCTAACGTTTCATAAGATTTCTTAAAAGAAGCCTGTATGAACTAATTTAGTTCAGGAACTTCTTCTTCAGGGAACCATTTGGTAAAGATTTCAGCATATGTTCCATTTTCAATAATGGTATCCAAAGCTTTGTTGACTTCATTTAAAAAGTTTTCTTGTCCGTGATTGATAGCGATCCCGTAAGGTTCATCAGTAAAAGGGTTACCAGCTAAGCGATAACCAGGGTTTTCATCAATGATTCCCAAAAGAATTGCATTATCAGTAGTCATAGCATCGCCTTGTCCTGATTGTAAGGCTGTGAAGGCTTCCGAATAATTTTCAAGCTCTAAAATATTTGCTTCTGGTGCATGTTCACGGATGTTTTGAGCGGAAGTAGAACCTTTAACAGCTAACACAGTTGTATCGGCATTTAAATCTTCGATACTTTGAATAGCGCTGTCGTTAGGGACAAGTAAAGATTGACCAGCCGCGAAATACACATCGGAAAAATCAACTTGTTTTTTTCGTTCTTCAGAAATGGTCATTGTAGCGATGATGGCATCAATGTTCCCGTTTTTGATCAAAGGGATACGCGTTTTTGATGTTACTTCTACAAATTCAGCGTTATCAGCGCTGCCAGTTATTTCTTCTGTCAAAGCTTTAGCGATATCGATATCGAATCCTTCAATCTCGCCTTTTGCGATATTGTAAAGTCCGAACAAATTAGTGTCTGCTTTTACTCCCCAGATAATTTCAGGAGTCGAAGCTACTGCTATTCGCTCTGTGATGTCTTGGTCGGCTACTTGTCCAGAAGTACAAGCAGAAAGCCAAATAATCGGTAACAGCAGCAAGAAAAGCAGAGGACGTTTTTTCATTAATTTCATACGAATACCTCCAAATTATACATGGTGGATAATTTTGCCTAAGAATTGTTTTGCTCTTGGATCTTCTGGGTTTTCATAGAACTCTTGAGCATTTTTATCTTCAATAACTTCTCCATCAGCCATAAAAATGACACGATCCCCAACTTCACGTGCAAAGCCCATCTCGTGAGTTACAACGATCATTGTCATACCTTCCTTAGCTAACTTTTTCATAACATCCAATACATCATCGATCGTTTCCGGATCAAGCGCACTAGTCGGCTCATCAAATAATAAAACCTCTGGGTTCATCGCTAAACCACGTGCAATAGCAATACGCTGTTTTTGACCACCAGATAATTGAGTTGGATAAGAATCTTTTTTGTCTAACATGTTTACTTTATCCAATAATTTTTCAGCCGTTTTTTGAGCTTCTTTAGGGTCTTGTTTTAACACTTTGATAGGTGCTAAAGTAACATTTTCTAAAACTGTCATGTGCGGATAAAGATTAAAATGTTGGAAAACCATCCCCACATGTTTGCGAATATTATTGATGTTGGTATCTTTAGCGTGCAGATCTACACCGCTTACCAATAATTGACCCTCATTTATTTCTTCTAACCCATTAATACAACGAAGCATCGTGCTTTTCCCTGACCCAGATGGCCCGATGACAACGGTAACTTCTCCTTTATTAAAAGTTAGATTGATGTTTTTTAAAGCATGAAAATCACCATAGTATTTATTGACGTCTTTAAACTCAATCATGATAATTCCTCCTTAGTTGGTTGAGTAGTTTTTATACATAAGAATTAGGAAGTACACAATGCTGGTCGATAAGCTGATTGTGTGCTTCCTACTAGAGTATTCTTGCTATGCAATTATTAAAAACTGTTCAGTTACTTTACCATTTTATAATTCTACTATAATCACTTACTCTTTTCAAGCTAAGCACATTCAGTTTATTAGAAGATAAAAGTGCTTTATTTGTTTTATTTAAAGGAGTATAACGGTTGCAAATTTTTTTTGCATTAGGCATAGTTAGAGTACAAAAAGGTTTAATTTAGTAAAAGAAGAGTAGAATAGCAAAAGAAAATATCGCTATTTTAGTAGAAAGGAGCAGACTGAATGTACATAGCATTAACTTTTTTCTGTGCACTGATTTTTTCTCTGCTGCACTTTTTCTCCAAACAAATGACATTTGCCGGCAAAGTACCAAGAAGCAAGTTTTTATCTTTGGCAGCGGGAGTTTCGGTATCTTACATTTTTGTTCATTTGTTACCTGAATTGAATAAGTATCAAAAAGTCGTATCTGAAGAGTTGAGAAATACGATTTTTGGGTATTTTGAGCACCATATTTATCTAGTGGCTATGGCAGGTCTGATTTTGTTTTACGCTTTAGAAAAAAAAGCAAAGACGGGAAGAAATCAAAAGAAACCAACTAATGCTCCAGCAAAAGTATCAAGCGTCTTTTGGGTTCACATCGCCTTGTTCTTTATTTACAATACTATTATAGGCTACTTACTATTAAATCAGCATTTCGAACAAGTGAGCAGCTTATTATTTTATTTTTTAGCATTAGCTGTTCATTTTATAGCTAACGATTGGAGTCTGCGCAGGAATCATGAGAAAATCTATGATCAATATGGGCGTTTATTGTTGTCTTTTGCTTCGTTGTTCGGATGGATCTTGGCTCTGTTTATTGAGGTCGGAGATTTTGGTGTCTCAGTAATGTTTGCTTTTGTAGCAGGCGGGATGATCTTGAACAGCATGAAAGAAGAACTGCCGGAGGAACAACAAAGCAGTATCAGCAGTTTTGTTGCTGGAGCAGGAGTATATACTATTTTATTATTGCTTGTTTAAAATAATAGATTGAAATTTTATAGACAACGTACTAGGAAATATCCCCTAGTACGTTATTCTTTTTGCCAACCACTCAAAGTTGCTTTTTAAAATTCTTTTTTTCTGAAAGAGAAGAAAAGCAGTCCAATGATTGGTATAATAAAGTAGAGTAAGTTTACTCAGAGAAAAAAGGTAAACAAGTACCAGTGAAAAAATCAATAAATAATAGGTTTAAACTTGATCTAGAGGTTTGTTGAATCAGTTTATAGAGGTAAAGGGGAATGTTATGGAACGTATTCATTTGTACCATACAAACGATATTCACTCGCATTTAAGTAAATGGCCGCGTATAGCTGACTTTTTGCGGGAAGAGCGCAACCGAATTGAAGATAGCGGAGATTCCTTTTTTGCATTTGATATTGGGGATGCTTGTGACCGAGTGCATCCTTTAATCGAAGCAACTAATGGAACTGCAATGATCGACTTGATGAATGAAGCTCAATACGATGCGGTGACCATTGGGAATAATGAAGGTATTGGAAGTTCGAAGGAACAACTAAATCGGTTATACGATTCTGCAAATTTCAAAACCATTATTTCAAATATGAGAGATGCAGAAAGCGGAGAATTGCCTAATGGAACCGTACCTTTTGAAATTTTCAAAACTAAAAAAGGGCACCGACTAGGAATATTTGCTTTGACGGCGTCTTTCCCAACAAGTTATATTCCAATAGGATGGAATATCCAAGATTCTTTTGAAGTTATCACTCAAATGCTGGAAATTCTAGAGCCGTTAACAGATACGATCATTTTATTGTCGCATTTAGGAATTGGAGACGATCGGAAAATCGCTGAAATGTTCCCGATGATTGACATCATTCTAGGTTCGCATACACATCACGTGTTGCCAAAGGGAGAACGGGTCAGAGATTCTCTTTTAGGAGCAGCTGGAAGATACGGAGAATATGTAGGGCATATAGTCATCGATTTAGATGAAAATTCTATAGTGGACTCTTCTGCGTCTGTGACTCCTATTGATGAGATTCCTGCTCCATTCAATGAAGAAGAATTGATTACGACTTATTCCCAAGAAGGACACCACTTATTGAAACAGCAACAAATCGCATACCTGCCAAAAGCTTTACCCATTAGCTGGTATGCAGATTCAGAATTAATGCAGATCAGTTTGGAAGCTTTAAAATACTATGCTAAAACAGAAGCTGCCGTATTGAATGCGGGACTATTTATGACTTCTTTAGATGAAGGAATCGTTACTAATGATGAATTGCATCAATTTTTGCCTCATCCTATGCGTATATTGAGAGTGACACTTTCTGGTTCTGAATTGATTCGAGTAATAGAAGAAATGGAAAAAAACCGCAACTATTTAAGAAAGTTTCCTATTCGTGGAATGGGATTCAGAGGAAAATACTTTGGAGAAATAGTGTATAATGGGTTAAGTTTTGATCCAAAAACGGGAGAAGTATATTGGCAAGGAGAAAGTGTTGCAGTAGATCGCGAATATACATTTGCTACAGTTGACCATTTCATGTATATTCCATTTTTCCCGACAATCGAGTTAAAAGGAGAAAATGAATTGATTTTTCCTTTATTTATTCGTAATGTAGTAGGGCAATATCTCAAGAAACAATACCCGATAAATCAAACCAATCTTTATGAAAAGATAAGAAATGAAGGTGAACAAAATGACCCAAATTAACGAGGAAAATGAAAAAAATGCATCTAAAAAACAAATCGTTCATGAAGCTAAAGACTCAAAACCTAAGCATACTCGCAAACGTCCACAAGAAAAGAGAGTAAACCGAAAAAATGAAAAGACTAAAGAAAAAGAAATAAAAAATGACGCGACAAAAATAGATAAAACGATAGAAGAAACGATTATTCCAGAAAAGGATCTAATCGTTCAGAAAGTCGATCCTACTACGATCACGATCAATGGTGAAAAGTATGAGATCACAAAAGATCATCGAGAAGCATTTGATGCTCGCCGATTAAGTGAACGATATAGTCCTATATTAGATAAATACGACTATATTGTAGGTGACTGGGGCTTTGAACAGTTGAGACTCAAAGGTTTTTACAGCAATCAAAATCGTAAAGTTCCTCAAGATAAAAAAATCAGCCAGTTAGAAGATTACTTATATGAGTATTGTAATTTTGGAGCACCTTATTTTGTGATTCAACGATTAGAACCGGCGAAAAACCAGAGCAGTTCTTCCAAAAGTCCGCGTCCAAAAAAACAAAAAAAGAAAAATGTCAGCAATGTGAAAAACACACATACGAAAGAGTTTCATAGCCATTCTGCTAAGAATGCCGGCGGAGTTAAAAGACCCAATAAAAATTCAAGAAAAAGAAATTTTGTTAAAAAAGAAGTGCCTGTGGAAACCAAACCAATTAGTTCTGAAACAGACTCTGTTTTGGTAAAAACTGTTAAAGATGAAACGGGTTCAAGAAGGTTCAACATACGCCGCGGCGATGTGGACAGAGCGAAAAATAAATCATAAAGGTTGGATAATGTGACGTATAAAGGATATTTGATCGATCTTGACGGGACGATGTACAAAGGAAAAGAAAGCATACCGGATGCACCGTTGTTCATTCAAAGATTGCGAGATAAAAACATACCATTTTTATTCTTGACCAATAACTCTACAAAAACACCTGAAACAGCCGCTAAAAACCTGCAAGATAATTTTGGCATTCCTGCTTTGCCAAAAGAAGTCTATACCAGCTCTTTAGCTACAGCTGATTATTTGGAATCTTTGAATAATGGAAACAAAGTATTGATTATAGGCGAACAGGGATTAAAACAAGCTTTAGCAAATAGAGGATTTGTCGAAGATGATAAAAATCCCGACTATGTGGTTCTTGGTTTAGACCAAGAAGTGAACTATGAAAAATTTAAGGCAGCCACTTTAGCTATTCACAATGGAGCTCAATATATCGCAACGAATAAAGATACTAACTTACCAACTGAACATGGGCTGGTTCCTGGAGCAGGCTCATTGGCTGCATTACTAACTGCGGCTACTCGAATTGAGCCGACATTTGTCGGAAAGCCCGAGACAATTATTATGGAAGAAGCTTTAAAATTAATCGATTTGCCTGCTGAGGATGTTTTGATGGTTGGAGACAACTATGAAACGGATATTATGGCAGGTATCAACAGTGGTGTTGATACTTTGCTTGTTTTCACCGGATTCACAAAACCAGAGGATTTAGAAAAAGTGGAGGTACAGCCTACCCATATCGTGGATTCTTTAGGAGAGTGGGTCATCTAATGAAAACAAAAGCAATAGATTTTGCTGGGATAGCCATAATTTTTTTATGGATCGTTTCTTTTTCCATTATGATCACAATCAATTTTACGCCCTTGTATGCATTTGATGTTGATTTTTTTGATATACCAGTACGTGTAGAATTGTCAAAACCAGTAATAATGGAGAACTACCACATTTTGTTGGATTATTTGAATAAACCTTGGATCAGCGAGCTAAACATGCCGGACTTTTCGAGTTCTGAAAGTGGACTTTTTCATTTTTTTGAAGTAAAACGATTATTTCTATTAGATTATGGGATCTTACTGTTAACAACCATTGCATCGTTCTTCTATCTTAAATATTTAAAAAAAACGAGGAGGAATTGGGTTTTACTAAGACCATTTATGTGGGGAATCTTTGTTCCTTTAGTGATTTTATTTCTGATCGCAGCCAATTTTGATCAATTGTTTGTTTTATTTCACCAAGTCTTTTTCAATAATGACGCATGGATCTTCAACCCTGCTACGGATCCAATCATCATGGCCTTACCGGAAGAATTCTTTATGCATTGTTTTATTCTAGCATTTGTGTTGATCGAACTGTTGATTACTGGAGTTTACTTCTATGCAAAAAAGACAGCCTTTAAATAGAGAGCTGCCTTCGAACCAACCTTTGAAAAACCAACCTTTGATTTTTTCAAAGGTTGGTTTTTTTGAAAAGATATTCTTATTTAGTGATTTCTGCTTTAGAAGGATTGTCATGAGCCAAACGGCTTGCTGCGGAAGCTGCTATTGCTCCGACAATGTCATCTAAAAATGTATGCACTTCATTATCATCGTGACTGTTTAGTTTCTCTAGAATACCAGGTTTTACTTTATCAATATACCCATAATTTGTAAAACCGATTGACCCGTAAACATTTACGATAGATAAAGCCAGTATTTCATCGATCCCGAACAAGCCTTCATCTTCAGTAATGATTTCTTGTAAGGGAGACATCAACTGATTTTTTTCTGCTAAGATATCTAGTTGAATCCCCGTTAAAATAGCGTTTTGGACTTCTCGTTTTTTTAATACCGACTTAACATTTTCAATACATTCTTCTAGGCTTAAGTCTACGATGTACTTTTTTTGCAAAAATAAAACCAATTCTGCAATATCTTCTTCTTTGACTCCGCGTTCATGTAATAGGTTTACTGCTGTTTGATGCATGACATTTTCATTTTCTACCACATTGATCCCCTCCATTTTGTAGAACTCTACTCTTATTATACCTATAAAGGTTCAAAAGAATGAAATGATAAGCAAAAAACCACCGATTATACAAAAGTTATCTTGTACAATCAGTGGTTTTATAAGAGATTAAAATAAGCTGGTGCTGTGCATAGGTTGTACGCGTTCGTCCGGATTGATGTAACTCATAGCATTATTAATGGCTGTAGGGCCTTCTCCAAAGCCGGTGGCGATCAATTTGATTTTCCCTTCATAAGTACAGATATCACCTATAGCATAAATTCCAGGAATCGTTGTTTCCATTTTAGTATTGACCGGGATTTCATTTCGAGACAATTCAAACCCCCATTTTTTCATTGGTCCAATAGAGGAAGTGAATCCGTAATTTACCAAAAAGTCGTCTACTTCGATTTCTATTTGTTTGTCTTTGCGGACTTCTTGCAGCGTGACACTTTGAATTTTATGATTATTCCCACTGATAGAATGGGGGATAAAAGGTGTGATCATTTCAACACTGGAGTCCTCAAGTAAACTGATACTATGTTCATGAGCTCTGAATTTATTTCGGCGATGGGTCAAATAAACTTTTTTTGCAATCGGCTCTAATGCAAGTGCCCAATCAACTGCCGAGTCTCCTCCACCGCAGATCATGACTTTTCGGTCTTTGAACTGTTCAATATTGTTTACATAGTAATGGAGCGTTTTGTTTTCATATTGTTCGGCATCTTCAATATCTAGTTTCCTTGGTTGAAAAGCTCCATTTCCTGCAGCAATGATCACTGCTTTAGAGAAATGTTTTCCTTTTGTAGTAGTCAATTCAAAAATCTCTTGTTCATTTTTTTGAACATCCAATACTTCTTCGTCCAAACAAATCGTTTGGTCAAAACGAGATTTTTGGACAACTAGATTAGTGATTAATTCTTCTCCCGTTACTACAGGTAGAGCAGGAATATCATAAATGTCTTTTTCAGGATAAAGCATCGAAACTTGCCCGCCAAGTTGAGGTAAGCTGTCAATGATCTTGACTTTAGCATTTCTCATACCGCCATAAAAAGCCGCAAATAAACCAACAGGACCGCCGCCAATAATTGTGATATCATAAATTTCATTTCTTGATTCCAAAATTAACCCTCCGTAACATATTTTCAATAAAATCACTTCATTCAAAATTTTAATTACCTAAAATCATTTTGGTGATGTAAGCTACAGCGATACCTGTCAGAATACCAAAAAATACTTCAATAGGCTTATGACCTAAATATTCTTTCAAATGACGCTCTTTTTGTTCTCGTTGAAAGTTCTTTGTAGTAGGATCTTGAGACAGATTCCATACTTTTTCACGCAAACGAGTAAATTCGATAATCAATTCATTTAATAGGATACCTTGTTCACCACTTTGTCTGCGAACTCCCATTGAATCGAACATAACGATCACTCCAAAAGTACTGGCAATAGCTACCAAAGGAGATTCGATTCCATATTCCAGTGCTAAAGCAGTAATCAATGAAGAAACTGCCGCTGAGTGTGAGCTGGGCATTCCTCCCGTGGAGGTTACTAAAGCAATAGTAGTCTTCCGGTTTAATAAATAAGCTACAGGGACTTTGATAAATTGAGCAAATACAATTGCAGAAAAAGCTGCCATTAAGGGATAATTTGAGAACATGTTCTTTGTTCCTTCCTGTGAATTAAAATGTAAAGCTATTTTATCATACCACGAACTAAAAGAGGGAGAAGTAAAAAACGTTTTTTTCTGATCAAAAAAGAAAAAATAAGTATGCTGTCTTCATCAAAATCGGTTCTTTGGAAAATAATAGTAGCATTCAATAAAAAGATTCGTTATCATAAACACTGTATGAACAAAGAAGAAAAAAGGTATGTCTACTTAATATACCTTATTTAGGAGGAAACTTATGTATACTCAATTATCAAAAGATGTGGCAGAAAATGAAATCAAAGCCATTATCCGCACAAATATGGGAGACATTACAATCAAACTTTTCCCGGAAATCGCACCAAAAACTGTTGAAAACTTCGTAGGATTAGCTGAAAAAGGTTATTACAACGGAATTGTTTTCCACCGTGTTATTCCTGACTTTATGATTCAAGGTGGAGATCCGACTGGAAGCGGTATGGGCGGAGAAAGTCTATGGGGAGATTCATTCGAAGACGAATTCTCTACAGAAGCTTTCAATATTAATGGAGCTCTATCAATGGCAAATGCTGGACCAAACACAAACGGCAGCCAATTCTTTATTGTAACAGCGTCAAACACTCCAGCTAACATGGTTGCACAATTAGAAGCAGCCGGCTACCCAGCAGAAATCGTTGAAGAATACAAAAATAACGGTGGAACACCATGGTTAGACCAACGTCATACTGTTTTCGGGCAAGTGATCGACGGCATGGCTGTAGCTAACAGTATCCAAAATGTTAAACGTGGTTTCCAAGACAAACCTGTTAATGATGTAGTAATCGAAACTATTGAATTAGTATAAAAAAAGAACTTCTGCTGACTCAGTGCAGAAGTTCTTTTTTTGAATAAAAGTAATGAAAACGAATTCTTTTTTTTAGAGATATTTGGTATAATGAAAAAGCAAGTTTATGTTGAAAGGAATGAAGAATATGTTTGGAGCAATCGAAGCCGGCGGTACTAAATTCGTCTGTGCAGTTAGTGATAAAAATTTCATCATTAAAGATAGAGTTAGTATACCTACAACTACACCTGAAGAAACAATGACAGAAGTGTTTTCATTTTTTGATCAATATGAGTTAAAAGCTATCGGTATTGGATCATTCGGTCCAATCGATGTCAATAAAGAATCAGATACATACGGCTATATAACTTCAACACCTAAGACAGCATGGAAATTTTACGATTTTCTTGGATCAGTAAAAAATCGCTATTCTGTTCCTATAGGATGGACTACGGATGTGAATGCTGCAGCACTGGGAGAAATCAAATTAGGAGCGGCTAAGGGATTAAAAAGTTGTGTGTATTTAACTGTCGGTACAGGGATTGGCGGCGGTGCAGTAATTAATGGTGAACTATTAGAAGGATACGGACATCCTGAAATGGGACACATCCCAGTTCGATTACATCCGAATGAAACATACAAAGGCACATGTCCTTACCACGGGGATTGTTTAGAAGGAATTGCTGCAGGACCAGCTATTGAAGGAAGGTTTGGGAAAAAAGGTCATTTGTTGGCTGATCGAGAAGAAGTATGGGAGATGGAAGCCTACTATCTTGCTCAAGCTTTGATGAATTACACTTTGATTCTTTCACCCGAACGGATTGTGTTAGGCGGGGGAGTAATGAAACAGAAACAGTTGTATGCATTAGTTCGTCAAAAATTTGCAGAATTGATCAACGACTATGTACAAGTGCCTAATCTTGAACAGTACATTGTTGCTCCTGGTTTGGAAGACAATGCTGGAATTTTAGGAAGTTTATTGTTGGCTGCAGAAGCTGAATAATATCTTGATTTCATTAAAATTAAAGAACGCATATAGATAAAAGAGTCGACTAGAGGTGCTCTAGTCGACTCTTTTGCGTGTACGGATTTAAAAAAGAGAACAAAAAATTACATAAACAGATGTAAAAAATAGCGTAAAATAAGCTTTTACATAAATATTATAAAATAACGAAAGATTTTGAAAACGAACTCATTTTCAAAACGGTATAAAAACTTCAATGTTGATGTTATAATACAGTTGTAAAGTTGATATTCGAGAAATTTCAGAAAAGAGGTGTTAGGATGGAATATAAAATCGGGATGGTTACTATAGGAGAAGTTACCGGTATACAGCCGTATGGAGCTTTTGTTTCGTTAGATGAAGAAACTCAAGGTTTGATTCACATATCGGAGTGCAGACATGGTTATGTCAAAGAAGTAGGAGATCTGCTGAAAGTAGGAGATCGAATAACCGTTATGATC
This sequence comes from Desemzia sp. AGC72, assembly GCF_057334175.1. NCBI lineage: Bacteria > Bacillati > Bacillota > Bacilli > Lactobacillales > Carnobacteriaceae > Desemzia > Desemzia sp. AGC72. The sequence goes on along the minus strand of NZ_JBHFIG010000013.1, from coordinate 3,075 downwards.
ATTGACATAGATGAATATACTAGAAAAATCAGCTTGTCCCTCAGAGCCTTAGAAGATCCTCAAACATTTGTTTACTATCCTAAGAAAAAACGCCACTATACAAAAAAAGGTAAAATCGGATTTCAGAGTATTAGAGAAACTTTGCCTAAATGGATTAAGCAAGCCAAAGAGGATGAAAAGAATCAAATCAATTCTAGGTGATAGTTAGTCCATTGTCATATTGTTGAGACTAATGTAATTGTGGATCATTCTTGAGAGGGGTTTATACATGACTGAAGGACACTTTGTAGCCGGTACTGTGATGGCTCAAGCCTTTAATGGGAAATACGTTTTTTTGGTAAAAAATAATGAGGACTCTTATGAGTTGCCCATGACACCTATTTACAAAGAGAAGACAGGTTTAGCCTGTATGATTGAAGAACTAAAAAATATTTTGGATATTCAAGGTTCTGCATTAGATTTATATGAGTTGACCAACTCAGTAGTAAAAGGCTCACGTGTACCGCTATTTGTATTTTCGTTAAATAAAAATAATACGTCAGAATTAAATGACTTGTTGAAAGAAAACTTAGCTCAATATGCTTGGATGTCTTCTGATACGCTAATTGAGACTTTGGAAAATATCGATATTTCTGGAGTGCCATTATTTAATCAATAAAAAACCATCAACAGCGTTTTCATTTCAAAAATGAAAGTGCTGTTTTTTCTTGCATTTTCTAGGGAAAACAACTAAAGTAATAGAGTATTAATGAAAGTCATAAAACCATAATATATACTAATGGAGGTTATTTAAAATGGGTCATATCCAATTCGATTATTCAAACATTGGAAAATTTGTGCAAGAACACGAAATATCCAATTTACAACAACAAGTAACTACAGCTGATTCTATGTTGCGTAATGGAACAGGAGCAGGAAGCGACTATTTGGGCTGGATCAACTTACCAAAAGATTATGATAAAAAAGAATTTGCCCGTATCAAAGAAGCGGCTAAAAAAATTCAAAATGAATCTGATGTATTAGTTGTTTTAGGAATCGGCGGATCCTACTTAGGAGCAAAAGCTGCTCTGGATTTCTTAAACCATACTTTCTATAATTTATTGGGAAGCGACAAACGCAAAACTCCACAAATCTTCTTTGCTGGAAACAGTATCAGCTCAACTTATTTAGCTGAATTAGTTGAAATCATTGGAGACCGAGATTTTTCTGTAAATATGATTTCTAAATCAGGAACAACTACAGAACCTGCTATCGCATTCCGCGTCTTTAAAGAATTATTGATTAAAAAGTACGGTGTAGAAGGAGCAAACGACAGAATCTACGCGACAACAGATAAAGCAAAAGGAGCATTAAAAGGCGAAGCAGATGCTCAAGGATATGAGACATTCGTGATTCCTGATGATGTTGGAGGACGTTTCTCTGTATTGACAGCTGTAGGTCTTCTTCCGATTGCAGTAAGCGGAGCTGACATTGATGCATTGATGCAAGGTGCTGCTGATGCAAGTGATGCTTATTCAAGCGACAAATTAGAAGAAAACGAAGCTTATCAATATGCTGCAATCCGTAACGTATTGTACCGTAAAGGAAAAGTAACTGAGTTGTTGATCAATTATGAGCCAAGCTTGCAATACTTCTCTGAATGGTGGAAACAATTATTCGGTGAATCAGAAGGAAAAGACCAAAAAGGAATTTACCCTTCAAGTGCAAACTTCTCAACTGATTTGCATTCACTAGGACAATTCATTCAAGAAGGGTCAAGAAATATATTTGAAACAGTCATCAAAGTAGATACACCTAAAAAAGCTTTGGCTATTCCTGAGAGCGAAGAAGATTTAGACGGTTTAGGATACCTTGAAGGGAAAGATATCGACTTTGTAAATACAAAAGCTTTCCAAGGTACACTATTGGCTCATACTGATGGAGATGTTCCTAACTTATTAGTGACTATTCCACAAACTGATGCTTATACTTTAGGTTATCTAATGTACTTCTTTGAAATTGCTGTAGGTATTTCTGGTTATTTAAACGGCGTAAATCCATTTGATCAACCAGGGGTAGAAGCTTACAAGAAAAACATGTTTGCTCTATTAGGTAAGCCAGGTTTTGAAGATTTAGCAAAAGAATTGAATGACAGACTATAATCGTTAATGTAAAATAATCGTTGTCCATATGATCGATCAAAAAGTTTGTTCCTTAGATCAATCACGGACAACGATTTTTTGATTAGAAAGGGTCATGTCAAATGGAACAAGAACTGCAGATTCATCAGGCAACTGTAGAAGATAGCAAAATAATAAATGAACTATTGACGCAAACAGCACAATGGCTGAAATCGATTGGCTCAACTCAGTGGAGCGAAGTTCTAGAAGGAAGAGATAACCATAATACACCACGAGCGATTGAACGGGGAGAGGTTTATTATGCTACTTTAAATGGGAAAGTTGCAGGTATGTTCATATTATGGAACAATCAGAGCGATTGGGATCGTGAAATGTGGGGACCAGATAATAAGGAATGGATGTATTTACATCGTGTAAATATTGTGCGCGAGTTCGCAGGTACTTCAGTTGCGCATGATATTGTTGAAGAAGCGAAGAAAATAGCGTTAGAAAAACAATTAAAAGGCATTCGATTAGATTGCATGGCAGAAAAAGAGTATTTAAACGCTTTTTATAAAGATGCTGGTTTTTCCTTTGAGAAAGTAATTAAGGAATATGATACAGGTGTAGAAAAAGCAGATTTCAATTTGTATCATTACTTACTACATTAAAAAGATTTACGATGTCTATATAGAAATACTTTTTATATAGAGGTAAGAGGGTTTATTTATGCAAAAACTGTTAATGAATTGATTGAATATTTTTTAAAAAAAGTTATTGACCAAAGAATGAAAACTTGATATAGTAGTTGATGTCGCTGAAATACATAAGCTGACTAAAAGACATTAATATTTTTTTTAAAAAAGATTGACTTAATGTTAAGCAACGTGATAATATGTAACAAGTTGATGGAGCGCTTGCATGAAACTTTTTGAATAAAAATACATTTTTTCAAAAAGTTGTTGACAAGTAATTA
>NZ_JBHFIG010000012.1:0-1794 GCF_057334175.1 Desemzia sp. AGC72 | reverse complement strand
CGGCGCTAAGAAGCTTAACTTCTGTGTTCGGCATGGGAACAGGTGTGACCTTCTTGCCATCATCACCACACATATAGAGAACCTTGCGCTCTCAAAACTGGATTTGTCTAGTATCACATTCGTTCGGATCCGTTGAATCCACCTAAAATCTTGGTTAAGTCCTCGACCGATTAGTATTGGTCCGCTCCGCCTATCGCTAGACTTCCACTTCCAACCTATCTACCTGATCATCTCTCAGGGGTCTTACTCACTTACGTGATGGGAAATCTCATCTTGAGGGGGGCTTCACGCTTAGATGCTTTCAGCGTTTATCCCTTCCACACATAGCTACCCAGCGATGCTCTTGGCAGAACAACTGGTACACCAGCGGTGTGTCCATCCCGGTCCTCTCGTACTAAGGACAGCTCCTCTCAAATTTCCTACGCCCGCGACGGATAGGGACCGAACTGTCTCACGACGTTCTGAACCCAGCTCGCGTACCGCTTTAATGGGCGAACAGCCCAACCCTTGGGACCGACTACAGCCCCAGGATGCGATGAGCCGACATCGAGGTGCCAAACCTCCCCGTCGATGTGGACTCTTGGGGGAGATAAGCCTGTTATCCCCAGGGTAGCTTTTATCCGTTGAGCGATGGCCCTTCCATGCGGAACCACCGGATCACTAAGCCCGACTTTCGTCCCTGCTCGACTTGTAGGTCTCGCAGTCAAGCTCCCTTCTGCCTTTACACTCTACGAATGATTTCCAACCATTCTGAGGGAACCTTTGGGCGCCTCCGTTACATTTTAGGAGGCGACCGCCCCAGTCAAACTGCCCGTCTGACACTGTCTCCCAGCCAGATCATGGCTGAGGGTTAGAGTGGCCATACAGCAAGGGTAGTATCCCACCAATGCCTCCACCAAGACTGGCGTCCTGGCTTCAATAGCTCCTACCTATCCTGTACAAGCTGTACAGACACTCAATATCAAACTGCAGTAAAGCTCCATGGGGTCTTTCCGTCCTGTCGCGGGTAACCTGCATCTTCACAGGTACTATAATTTCACCGAGTCTCTCGTTGAGACAGTGCCCAAATCGTTACGCCTTTCGTGCGGGTCGGAACTTACCCGACAAGGAATTTCGCTACCTTAGGACCGTTATAGTTACGGCCGCCGTTTACTGGGGCTTCAATTCTGAGCTTCGCCGAAGCTAACCCATCCTCTTAACCTTCCAGCACCGGGCAGGCGTCAGCCCCTATACGTCATCTTTCGATTTAGCAGAGACCTGTGTTTTTGATAAACAGTCGCTTGGGCCTATTCACTGCGGCTGACCAATGGTCAGCACCCCTTCTCCCGAAGTTACGGGGTCATTTTGCCGAGTTCCTTAACGAGAGTTCTCTCGCACACCTTAGGATTCTCTCCTCGACTACCTGTGTCGGTTTGCGGTACGGGCTGTTTGTTTCTCACTAGAAGCTTTTCTTGACAGTGTGACATCAGAAACTTCGGTACTTGATTTCCCTCCCCATCACAACTCATCCTTAGAGAAGCAAGCATTTCACTCACTTCAAGACTCATTGCTTGGACGTGCATATCCAGCAGCACGCATTTCTTAGCCTCCTGTGTCCCTCCATTGCTCAAACAAAACAAACAGGTACAGGAATATCAACCTGTTGGCCATCGCCTACGCCATTCGGCCTCAGCTTAGGTCCCGACTAACCCTGGGAGGACGAGCCTTCCCCAGGAAACCTTAGTCATTCGGTGGACGGGATTCTCACCCGTCTTTCGCTACTCATACCGGCATTCTCACTTCTAAGCGCTCCAC
>NZ_JBHFIG010000011.1:0-30282 GCF_057334175.1 Desemzia sp. AGC72 | reverse complement strand
TGCACTTAATGGAATTAAGTATTCCAATATAAAAAAGCCATACATGACAAATGTCATATATGGCATATATTATTTTGCTTATTTGCCAGTCTACTTGACAAGAAGGGAGTTCACCAACTTCTTTAAACAGTACCTTTTATTATAATGCCCCCTGAGGGAATCGAACCCCCATCTCAAGAACCGGAATCTTACGTGATATCCATTACACTAAGGGGACGTAGGATGACAACTATTTTAGTTTATCTAATAATACAAGAAAAAACAAGTTAAAGATTATCTTTTCAGATAATAAAGCTCATCTTCACTATTTGATTGTATAATGAAGCTTTCAAATATTCGTCACATTCCTAATAGGATTTTCTTAAAACTGATTAATGCTCTTAACAGAATGTGGTATGATGTCGGAGGATATGAAACCGTTTCAAGGAGGATGGACATGAATTTTGAGCAAAACTATACGCAACAACAAAAACAAGTTCAAAAGCTGGCTATGACTCAACAATTACAGCAGTCTATCCAGATGCTGAATATGAATCAAGAAGACTTGGTACTTTTTCTAAAACAAAAAGCTTTAGGGAATCCTTTGATTGAAATTAAAGTCAAACAACCTGTTGCTGACAACTCTTTTAAAAACTCTTACTCGTCATCGAACGCTTATACTAGTTACAATCCGATCGACCATTTAGCTGGAGGACAAACTTCGTTATTTTCTTATGTAATTGAACAAGTCCACTTGACCATGAGAGATACGTACCTCAGAGAATTAGTGCTTTGGTTGACGAATCATTTAGACAAGAATGGATACCTGACGATTTCTCTAGAAGAAGCTAAGCAACAAACAGGTGCTGAAGAAATCCAATTGATCGACGCTTTAACGCTCCTACAACAACTTGAGCCTGCAGGTGTAGGTGCAAGAAACCTGCAAGAATGTTTGATGCTTCAAACGGAACGTGACGATGAAGCGCCAAACTTGGCTTATCTTATCTTAGAAGAATCATTCGATTTGTTCAGCACTCGCAAATGGGAACTATTAGCAAAAAAATATGGTATTCCGATGTCTGCAGTCCAGGAAGTGGCAGACTACGTGCAAACCTTAACAGCTCATCCTGGAGCTGTTTATTCAAGTGAAGACGAACAATTCATTCGTCCTGATTTGATCGTGACATCAGTGGATAATGAACTTGTTGTCAAATCAGCTAAAACAGGATTACCGGTGATCAAATTTCAAACAGACTATTATCAGGATATGCTTGCGATCGAAGATAAAGATGTCAAAAAGTTTATTCAAGAAAAGTATGCAGAATACGATTGGATCCAGCAGAGTTTGCAGCAGAGAGAGGAAACGATCATCCGTGTAGGGACAGCTATTGTTGATCAACAAAAGGAATTCTTTTTACAAGATTCTCGACCTTTGACTCCGATGACGTTGAAAGAGATTGCTCAGCTCTTAGACATACATGAGTCTACTGTGAGTAGATCTGTAAATGATAAATTTATTCAAACCGATTTCGGCACATTTGAACTGAAGTCCTTTTTCACGACTGGTTTGAAACGTTTTTCTGACACTGATTCGATTGAAGCAGATTCAACAGATATCTCTTCCGATGGCGTAAAACAAAGAATAAAAGATCTCATTGCAGAAGAAAACAAATTAAAACCTTTATCCGATCAGAAAATAGCCACTTTGTTGGAGAGTGAAGGGATTCAGATTTCTAGAAGAACGGTCACCAAATACCGTGAGGCTTTATCTATCCCCTCATCTACCAATCGAAAACGATACACGTAAACAAAAAAGATTCCTCAGCAGAAAAACTGCCGGGGAATCTTTTTGCATATAAATTTAATTGACTAATAGTTCGCTAGGTCGACTGTTATTACGGTGGCTTTCTGCCATCTCATTCAATTTCCGCAGTCGATGATTGATGCCTGACTTGCTGATTTTTCCGCTTGGGACTAAATCCCCCAGCTCCTTAAGAGTCACATCAGGATTCGCGACTCGCACGATAGCAATTTCTTTTAACTTATCTGGAAGATTGTCCAATCCTATCACTTCATCTAAGTAAAGAATGTTTTCGATTTGTTTACTTGCCGCATCAATGGTTTTATTCATATTTGCATTCTCACAGTTCACAAGTCGATTCACTGAGTTTCGCATATCTCTTACGATACGGATATCTTCAAATTTCAACATCGCGTTTGTAGCTCCTATAATCGCTAAGAAATCAGCAATTTTTTCAGCTTCTTTCAAATAAGTGATGTACCCATTTCTTCTGCTGATTTTACGAGCATTCAAGCCGAACTCATTCATCATATCGCAGACATCATCATTATGTTCTTCGTAATTGGAATAAATCTCTAAATGATATCGGCTCGTTTCCGGGTTATTGACTGAACCGCCTGCTAAGAAAGCCCCTCTTAGGTAGGATTTTATTTTTTGGTTGTTTTGAGTGATTTCTTTAGTTACATGACCTTGATACAGCATACCGTCCATAATGGATAAATCTGCCAGCACTTTTTTAGTTCCTTGTTTCAAACGAACAATGTATACATTATTTTTCTTCAGCTTCATTTTCCGTCTGACCAGTAATTCACTTTCTACTTCAAAGTGGTCTTTTAATAAAATGTAGATCCGTCTTGCTATTGCAGCATTTTCAGACTGGACGTTTAGAATAAATTTCTTTTCTACTAAACTGATGCTTCCATTCATCCGGATCAATGCAGCTAATTCGGCTTTGGCATGCTCACGATGCACTTCTAACTGAGTTAATTCTTTTTTCGCAGTTGAGGCAAAAGACAATTCTATCTCCTCCTTTCATTTTTTTATATAGTATCGATATTGGTTTCAAATTTTCTACCACAGTATTGAACGTCAAATGAAATTTTGAACAATTCTTCTACTACTTTTTCTTTATCATGAAATACACCATTGTCTCTTAATTCTAAGAAGTTATTAGAAATGACCATCGGCGCTTCTTTTTTCAGTCCGTTAAAATCATGGTCAACTTGTACTAAATACTCATCGTATTTTTCAGTATCAATGTAATTTTCCGGTACTTCACCAATGTTCACTAAAACTGTATCAACAAATTTTTGATTCATATGACGGTGCAAAACTTCTAAATGGTTGGCATCTGAAAAATTTTCCGTTTCGCCCAACTGAGTCATGATGTTGCAAATGTATACAACGTTGGCTTGAGTCTTTTTAATCGCATCTCCAATTTCTGGAATCATCAAATTAGGTAAGATGCTGGTGTATAAACTACCAGGTCCCAGTACGACCATATCAGCATTTAAAATCGCTGATACGACTTTCCGAGCCGCTTTTACATCTTTTGATCCGTCGAGTTTTGTGACGAATACATGATCGATCATTTTCCGATGTTTTGCGATAGAGGATTCCCCGCTCACTTGAGTTCCATCTTCAAACACCGCATGCAATTCAAGCGGTTCTTCAGCAGCTGGATACACATGACCATCGATCATCATCATTTTCCCTAACACTTGGATAGCTTCATAAATATTACCTTTCATTTCAGCCATAGCAGAAATGATCAAATTTCCAATGGAATGTCCTGCTAAAGATTGATCTTCAACAGCAAAACGATATTGGAAAATTTCTTTCTGCATTTCTGGAATGTCTGATAAAGAAACTAATACATTACGAATGTCTCCAGGCGGCACAGCATTAACTTGTCTTCTCAAGTCACCGCTGCTCCCACCATCGTCAGCAACAGTTACAATAGCTGTCACATCGGCATTTTTGGCTCTTAATCCCGCCAAAATTACCGGCAGCCCAGTTCCGCCGCCGATAACAACGATTTTCGGTTTTCTATTTTTCTTTCTCGTTAATTTTTCATTCATCATGACCGATTCACTGACTCCTTAAGCTTTCTGTAATCCCGATGGGTAATATGAACTGGATAACCATCGGATTGTATTTTTGCAGCTATCCGTTCTGTTAATGCTACAGATCTGTGTTTACCTCCTGTACAACCAATAGCGATCGTTACAGAAGTTTTCCCTTCTTTTTTATATCCCGGCAAAATGTACTCCAGTAAGTCAGTAAATTTGCGGTAAAAGACTTCCGTTTCAGGTTGTTTCATCACATAATCATATACAGGTTTATCTTGCCCTGTTAAAGGTCGCAGTTCATCAACGTAATGAGGGTTCGGCAAGAATCGAACATCCATAACTACATCTGAATCAATCGGCACACCATATTTAAATCCAAAAGAAACTAATTCCACTCTAAATGTAGTGGTTTCTTCTGTATGAAATTCATCGATTATTTTTTTTCTCAATTGACGAGGTGTTAGATCCGCTGTATTGATAATCAGCTGCGCTCTTCCTTTTATAGCTTCGAGCTGCTTTCTTTCTTTTTTGATTCCGTCCATCACTCGCCCACCTTGAGCTAAAGGATGAGTTCTACGAGTTTCTTTGTAACGTGAAACCAATTCCGCATCATCAGCGTCTAAGAATAAAACTCTTGTTGTCACAAGAGAAGTATTATCTAAACCTTCAAGCGCCGGTACAAGCTCATCAAAAAATGCGCTAGAACGTAAATCAATCACAAGTGCAATTTTGTTTAATTTTCCTGACTCTTTTACTAATTCAAAAAACTTCGGTAATAAACTTGGCGGCATATTGTCTACACAAAAATAACCCATATCTTCAAAACTTTGCATGGCTACTGTCTTACCTGCTCCGCTCATTCCTGTAATGATGACAATATTTAGACTCTCAACCATATTCTTCGCCTCTTTCCTTATACGATCCCTCACACTCTTATCTTTAAAATTATAACATTCCGGGCGTGTCATGTATAGCTTCCCTCATATGATTTTAAGAAATGAGAACTTTTCTTTGTTTTTTGTTCATATTTAGAGTAAATTACTATTGGGAGTATAGTTGTGTGAAATATAAAACAATAAGGGAAGAGTGATTTTCTATGAGCAAAAAAGAAACAGTCATTATTGGATCAGGTCCTGGTGGTTATGTATCAGCGATACGCGCAGCTCAGTTAGGACAAAAAGTTACTATTATTGAAAAAACATACATTGGCGGTACATGTTTAAATGTTGGTTGTATCCCTTCTAAAGCTATCATTACTGCTGCTCACGCATTCCACAATGCTAAAAATTCTGAAATTTTTGGTGTACAAACTGGTTCAGCTCAAATCGATCTAGAGAAAACCCAAGATTGGAAAGAAAACCAAGTTGTTAAACGCTTAACAGGCGGGGTTGAAAGCTTATTGAAGAAAAACAAAGTTGAAATCATCCGCGGAAAAGCTAGTTTTAAAGATAATAAACACTTGATTATTGAAAAAGAAGATGGCAGCACAGAAGAAATGGAATTCCAACAAGCTGTTATCTCAACTGGCACTACTGCTATTGAATTAGCTGAAGTTCCATTTGGCGAAAAAGTTATCGACACTACTGGAGGTCTCGGCTTAAGAAAAGCTCCCGAATCACTTGTTATTGTTGGTGGAGGATATGTTGGCTCTCAATTAGCTGGCGCATTCAGCAACTTAGGCGTTAAAGTAACGATTTTAGAAAAAGAATCTCACATTTTACACTTCTTCGATGAAGACATGTCTAAAATGGTTGAAAAAAATTATGCTAAAAAAGGTATCGAAGTAATCACTAGCGTAAACATCAAGAGCACTAAAGAAACTGCAGATGAGGTTACAATCACTTATGAAAAAAATGGTAAAGAAGAAACAATCACTTCAAGTGCTGTTCTTGTTTCTGCAGGGAGAAAACCCTACACAAACGGTTTAAACTTAGAAAAAATCGGCGTAGAAATGCTTGAGAACGGCCGTATTAAAGTCAGCGATTCTCTACAAACATCTGTTGAAGGAATATACGCTATCGGAGACGTAGCTCCTGGTCCTGCATTTGCTCACAAAGCAAGTTATGAAGGGAAAATCGTAGCCGAAGTGATTGCTGGACAAAATCCTGCATTAGAGGAAGAAATCCTACCGATCGCTGTATATACTGAACCTGAGTTGGCTACTGTAGGTATGTCTGCAGCAGAAGCGAAAAAATCTGACCGTAATTTAAAAATCAGCAAGTTCCCTCTTGCAGGAAATGGTCGTGCATTATCATTGAACCAAACGGAAGGTTTTGTTCGTTTGATTACAGATCAAGATAACGACAACGCTCTTGTAGGTGCACAAATTGCTGGCGTTGGCGCTCCAGATATCATCAGTGAAGTTGGTTTTGCAATCAAAAACGGTATGAATGCCGAAGATATTTCATTGACAATTCATGCTCACCCAACAGTTGCCGAATCTATCATGGACGCATCTGAACTAGCCCTAGGCATGCCAATCCACATGTAAAGAGCGTGGAGTGAGGCGGTTAGCTCGATGTACACTTCACAAAAAAGAAAGCTGGGGGCTTTTTCCCTAGCTTTCTTTTTTTGAAAGTGATAGGCGAGCTGCCGAACGCAACGCGTCTAGTAAAGAGCGTGGAGCATGACGTTTAGCTTACCGTACATCTCACCTTCCAGACAGTTTGGGCTTTTTCCAAACAGTCTGGAAGGTGAAATGGTAGTGTAAGCTGTCATGCGCAACGCGTCCAGTAAAGAGCGTGGAGTAAACCGTTTAGGCTTTCTAACACGTGAAGTGACACACTTGCTTAAAGTTCGTTTTTTTATTAAAAAAAAGTGAATAAAATTCATTATGCCGGCATTTAGACTAAGTAAAAACCTTAACAAGGTTCCTTTTAAAACGTATTTTTATTTAAATGGTTTTTCTGATATTAAAAAAGTTCTCCAGTAATGAGCTCTAATGCTCGTTACTGGGGAACTTTTTTTAAAACCCGTATGCTTCTTCTTTTACTTTGCGAAGTTTTTTATAGGTCTCCGTTAAAACAACAGTATCTTCTACTAATCGTTGGATACGAAAAATAATATCCACGTTTACAATTTCTTTTTGGTAAAAGTCTTTTTCCTCAATGAATACATAAGTTTGCACAATTTGAGCTTTCATGTAAGACAAGATCGGTTTTAATTGTTGTTCCGCGATCAAATAATGTTTCGACGAACCTGAAGTCACAATAATACTCACTACTTTATCTCTAAAGGCATTTTGGGGCAACAAATCAAAGATATTTTTCAAAGCAGCTGGTATAGATGCTTGAAAAATCGGTGTGCCAATTATAATGGCATCAGCTTCCATCAACTGTTTGGTTACATAACCTGTATCTCCATCATATTCCAAATAGTTTCGTCCATCACTGAATTGAAGAGTGTAGTCTGCCAAATCGATGATCATAAAGTCGTCTTCTGGATTACTCTCTGTTAACTCTTTTTGTACGTACCCCATAGCTATCCTAGTCTTAGATCCCACATTGGAACCTGATAAACCTACTATTTTCATTTTTTTGTCCCCTTACTTCACTGCAGTATATTTCCTAATAGCCGGTAAAATTTCATTACCTATGATTTCTACATTCTTAACCAATTTATCAAATGGCATCCCGCCAAAATCCATTTGAGCAAGATAGCGTTGATGCCCAAACAGTTCATGTTGATACAAAATTTTCTCTATTATTTCTTGAGGAGAACCAACGTTGATTACACTACGCTTATCTACTGCTTGAGCAAAAGCTTGCTTTGGAAAACCTTGTCCATTCGTTAACTTCTGACCTTCATTGATATATGGATATAATTCTTTCAGTGCGTCTTGTGTTGTTTCTGCCACATGAAAAAAGCCTGTCGTTCCAACTGGAAGATTTTCTGGATTGAAACCACTTCTTTTAGCTGCGTCTCTATAAGCATCAATGGTGTACTTAAAGTGACTGGCTGCTCCTCCTAAAGCGGCAAGCATCATTGGTGCTCCTGCATAACCAGCTTTTATTGCGCTATCAGTTGTCCCGCCTACTGCGCGCCAAATGGGTACAGAACTATTTTTCGGACGAGGTAAAACACGAGCATTTTTTAATTTTGGTCTAAATTCACCTTCCCAATTAATGACTTCTTCTTTATTGATTTGTAGCAGTAAGTCGAATTTTTCTTCGAATAAAGCTTCGTAATCTCGAACATCATAACCAAGCAAATCGAATAATCCAATTCTAGAGGCACGACCCGCAATAATTTCTGCTCTTCCATCTGAAATCAGGTCTATAGTAGAGAAATTCTCATACACACGAACGGGATCTGAAGTACTTATGATTGTAGATGAACTTCCGATTTTTATTTTTTTCGTCGCTTGAGCAATAGCTCCTAATACTACTGCATGTGCTTGAGTGGCAAAATAATCTTGATGACTTTCCCCAACACTAAAAAAATCTATGCCAGCTTGATCTGCCAGTTTAGCTAACTCTATAATTTCCGAGATTCTCTGTTGAGCAGAAACCCGCTTATTCGTATAGGGATCTGGAAGATGATCTCCTAAGGTGTATATGCCAAATTCTAGTCCTTCATTCTTGTCAATTCGATATTCTTTCAATTGTATCTTCCTTTCTATTTTGACGAATTTTCTTATAAAGCTTATAATAGTATTATTACTCATATAATTACTTTTTGTAAGTAGGTACTTTAAAGTACTCTAGTATACAAAAAGATACTAAGGAGACTTATCATATGGAACTGGAACCAGATTTATGTAATGTTGAAGAGGCTTTAGACATTTTAGTTGGAAAATGGAAACCCATCATATTATTGCATTTGTTAAAAGAAAGCCCTTTGCGGTTTAGTGAATTAGCCAGGAAAATTCCTGGAATTACTCAAAAGATGTTGACCAAGCAATTACGCGAATTAGAAAGCGAAGACATTGTTCATAGAACTGTTTATCCAGTAGTTCCTCCTAAAGTAGAATATTCTATCACTAAGTATGGAGAAAGTTTATCTCCTATTTTAAATGCAATGCATGAATGGGGCACACAACATACTTCTCGTCAAAACAATCAACCACTGTAATTATTTCCATTCAAAAAGGAGTTAGGGTTTCCCCCTAACTCCTTTTTGAATATAGCATTTAGTTTTCTACCAATGCATTGATCACTTTTTCAAAACCAGCTACTTTTGCAGCTGCTTCTTCATTGGTCTCAGCTTTAGCGCCAATGTAAAATTTGATTTTTGGTTCGGTACCAGATGGACGGATAGCAATCCAGCTGCCGTCTTCCATCGTATATTTCAATACATCTGCAGCTGGCATTTCAATAGCTTCAGATGTGCCATCTGCTGAAGTTTTAGTACTTGTTTTGAAGTCTTCTACTTCAGTAACTTTAATGTCGTTAAATTCAGTCGGTGCTTTATCTCTGAAACGTTTCATCAACGCTTTAATCTTTTCGGAACCTTCAATACCGGCCATTTTCACAGAAATCGTTTTTTCATTGAAATAACCGTATGTTGCATACAACTCTTGCAAGCCATCGTAAAGAGTCAGTTCTTTTTCTTTGTAATAAGCTGCAACTTCTGCAATCAATACCAATGCTTGAATCGCATCTTTATCTCTAACAAATGATTTGACCAAGTAGCCGTAGCTTTCTTCAAAACCGAACAAGAAAGTCTGGCTATTATCTGTTTCATATTGCTCGATTTTTTCTGCAATAAATTTGAATCCTGTCAATACATCAACCATTTTTACGCCAAAACTTTCTGCAATAACGGTTGGCAACTCACTTGAAACAATAGATTTTAACACTGCTCCGTTTTCAGACAATGTTCCGTTATTTTTTTGAGCCGTTAGTAAATAATGCAGCATCAAGCTGGCAATTTGGTTCCCAGTCAATACTTCGTACTCTCCAGCGGCTGTTTTGACAGCAATCCCCAATCGGTCAGCGTCAGGGTCTGTCGCAACCAGTACATCTGCATCAATTTCTTTCCCTAATTTGATTGCATATTCAAAGGCACCTGGTTCTTCTGGGTTTGGAGATTTCACCGTTGGAAATTCAGGGTCAGCGATTGATTGTTCAGGAACTAATGTGATGCCTGTAAATCCGGCATTCGCTAAAGCACGCTCTCCCAACATTTTTCCAGTACCGTGTAGTGGAGTGTAAACCAGTTTCATGTCGCTGCCGATTCTTTCAATCATTTCCGGATCAATAGTTACTTCTTTTACATGGTCTAAATATACTTTATCGACATCTTCGCCAATAATCGTCAACAGACCTTTTTCTTCCAATTCTTCTTTAGACAGCACTTCAATCGATAAGCTGTTTTCAATACTGCGAACAAATGAAGTCAATGCATCAGCATCTTTAGGCGGCATTTGACCTCCGTCTTCTCCATAAACTTTGTATCCATTGTATTCTGGTGGGTTGTGGCTAGCTGTGATCATGATCCCAGCAAAAGTATTTAAATGACGAACCGCAAAAGATAATTCCGGTGTTGGACGCAAACTTTCAAATACATAACTAGGAATCCCGTGAACACCTAGTGTTTTCGCTGCTTCTAAAGCAAATTCCGGAGACTGGTGTCTAGAATCATAAGCGATTGCAACTCCTCGCTTCATAGCTTCTTCACCATTTTGTTCCATAAATAAAGCTAATCCTTTTGTTGCTTGACGAATCGTATATTGATTCATTCGGTTGATTCCTACTCCAATAACCCCGCGCATCCCTGCAGTACCAAATTCCAGCGGCGCATAAAATGCATCTTCTAAAGTTGATTCATTTTCTTTTAAAGCCGTTAATTCTTCTTTTAACGTTGGGTCTAAATCGGTGAAATCATTCCATGTTTTATAAGTTTCTTTCCAGCTCATAATTATACCTTCTTTCATTTAGTCGATATATAAACTCTCTTAAAATTATACCATTTATTAAATAAGAAAACGAGAAATGAGCGTGGTCAGATGTGATTTTATATGCAAAAATATTTTATAAACATAGATTATTCCTTTATAAAAACAATTTAGTCTTTCAAGAACGAAAAAGCACCGTTCAATGTGGATCATCCACATTGAACGGTGCTTTAAGAACGAAATATTCATTTTTAACCGTTTATTTTTTCTGCTTCCAAAGAGTCTTTCAATTCTTCAACAAAATTAAATGCTCCTTGTCCAGCTAAACTACCGTCTCCAACGGCTGTAGCTACTTGACGAAGCGGAGTTTTGCGTACATCTCCAACTGCAAATATACCAGGAACGTTCGTTTCCATTTTTTCGTTCGTTACGATCCATCCTTCTTCGTCAGTGATTCCTAATGAACGGAATTTTTCTGAATTTGGAACTAACCCAACGTAGATAAATGCTCCGTCAGCTGAAAATTCAGAGACTTCTCCAGTCTGTTTGTTTTTCAATGTTACGCTGGTAACTTTCATATCGTCACCATTGATTTCTTCAACAGTCGTATCCCAGATAAAATCAATTTTGTCATTTTTAAAGGCACGGTCTTGTAAAATCTTTTGAGCGCGCAATTCACTACGACGGTGAATGATCGTTACTTTTTCAGCAAACTGAGTCAAGTACGTTCCTTCTTCGACTGCTGAATCTCCCCCGCCTACAACCACTAAGTTTTTGTTGCGGAAGAAGGCTCCATCACATACTGCACAATAAGAAACTCCACGCCCATTATACTCTGTTTCGCCGTCTACACCTAACTTACGGTGTTCAGCTCCTGTTGCAATGATGATAGAACGGGTTTTAAATTCTTTTTTACCCGCAATGATCGTTTTGTATTCTTTTCCGTCTATGACTTCTTTTACATCACCATAAGCATACTCAGCACCAAAATTCTTCGCATTTTCAAACATCTTATTAGATAGATCCGGACCAGTAATACTTCCGAATCCTGGGTAGTTTTCTATTTCTGCTGTATTATTCATTTGTCCGCCAGGAAGCCCGCGTTCTAAAATCAATGTATCTAAATTGGAACGAGATGCATATAATGCTGCAGTTAAACCGCCTGGTCCTGCCCCTATAATAATCACATCATAAATTTTATTCATTTGTTCTAATTCCATATCGTATTCTCCTCGTTCACTAAGTCTATTGTTACACTCTAACTAAAATACAGTAAATATTCCAGAAAAACAACTTACTTTAAGAAAGTAAGTTGTTAGCTTGTCAAAAATTGTTCAATTCTTCTTCTAGGTCTTTTTGAAACTCTTCCGCTTCTTCTCTATATTCGCCATTTGGGACTAAATATAAATACATTTGAGTACATTTCAAGGCTTTGGTATAGTCTCCTAAAAAAGCATAATTATTAGCTTGGAAATAGTGTACCTCTGGATAATTTTCGCTTCCTTTTTCTATCAATTCATTGATTAGATCACAAGATTTTTGAAAGTTTCCTAGATGTTGATAAATCAAAGCAATTTGACATTGCCCAAATTCCTTATCCCCATCATTATCAGAAAGAGAAGTAGCTCGTTTAAAATACTTTAACGCTTGTTCCAGCTTATTTTTATCAAATGCCTCCCAGGCTCTATTGAAATAAAAATCAGCGTTGGGATTGATTCTAATGATATTTGATTGAACTGGTTTATTAGACATCATTCCACTCTCCTTCATCACTTTACAAATCAGTTTCATAAGAATAAAAGAAGCCCTTATTCAAAGTTTTCTATCCTTCATATTGACTCATATTATAGCACATTTCCCCTTGCTTTAATAGGATTGCTTCCTTATATTCCTTCCTATTATGGACAGTTGGTCCCCTTTGTGAACGAAACGACCAACACTAAAAATTACATATTTCAAGATGCGTTTAAGTCAGCGTTTGATTAGTTTTTTAGGGCTTTAAACATGTGAATTTTTTCGCTAAAATTGTACCGGTTACATATTTCCCTACTACCTTATGAAAGGACTCAAGATAATATGAAAAAACAATTGTATATTACTTATTTTTCAGCTATTTCCTTTATCATTTTTGGATGTTCAAGTCCTTCTACTGAAGAAAAAATAAGAGACTACTCAACAGATTCCTCTTCGGATGCAACAATTACTTCTAAAAAAAAGGATCTTAGCGAAGCAGCTGAAATGGAGCTGATTTCTTCCTCCCAGAGTACTGTTGGAGTTAAAAGCAGTCTCCCACCTGAAACAACTACAGCTCTTACTAACTATTCAAATGAAGAAATCGAGTATGCACGAATATGGCTGCAGCTAGGAACAAACCAAAAATTGGATCAATTGTATGCCAAGAAAATTCCAGCAGGGACACCATTGAACCCAGATGATGAAACAAGCGCTGTGTACACCGAAGAAGTTATCCAATTAACCGGGACGAGACTAGTCGATGGTTCAATCACATACAGTAGCAACGGTGACGGAACCATCAATTTATACATTGTACCTTTAAGATGGGATGGAGTTTATCCAGCAGGAGAAAATTTTTATCGTGACATGTTAAACCAAACGAAACAAGTTTCTATTGAGCCTAATGTTGAAGAAGACATTATTCAATTAATCCATATACTAACCATTGAATAACAACCTAAACAAATAAAAAGTGCTCCGGAAGTTAAATCCGAGCACTTTTTATTCAGCTATTTTTTCTACTATTTCTTATTTTTTTCTTCTTCTACTTTTTCTTTTAACACTTCTTCGATTTCTTCAATAGCTTTTTCATTGTCCTCAGCTTCTAACTCTTTAGCTAAATCTTTGATATACTGGCGTAATTCATCTTTGACTTGAGTATGCTTCAGACCATATTGAATACTTGTCTTCATGAATCCGAACTTATCTCCTACGTCATAACGTTGCCCTTTAAACTCATGGGCAAACACTCGTTGGATTTTATTCAAATTATCAATAGCATCTGTTAACTGTACTTCATTACCTGCTCCAGGTTGTTGGTTTTCCAATATTTCGAAAATTTCAGGAGTCAATAAGTAACGGCCAATGATCGCTAAATCACTAGGGGCATCTTTTGGATCAGGCTTTTCAACAAATCGTTTCACATTAAATAACCCTTCTTCAATCTGTGCTTCTGGATCAATGATTCCATATTTTGATGTGTCTTCGTGAGGAACACGCATGACAGCTATATTAGAAGCATGAGTTTTTTCATAACGATCCATCAACTGCTTAGTCAGCGGAACTTCATCAGTCATGATATCGTCTCCTAACATGACTACAAAAGGTTCATTCCCGACAAATGCTTTGGCATGTAGAACGGCATCCCCTAATCCTTTTGGATAAGATTGACGCACAAAGAACAAATTCAAACCGATAGTTTCTTCGACAAGTTCCAGCAACTCAAATTTTTCTTTTTCTCGCAAATTTTGTTCTAACTCAATATTGGAATCGAAATGATCTTCAATCGGTCGTTTGCTTTTACCCGTAATGATCAAGATATCTTCAATTCCTGAGTTGATGGCTTCTTCAACAATAAATTGAATCGTCGGTTTGTCTACAATAGGCAACATCTCTTTCGCCATTGCTTTCGTTGCCGGTAAGAATCTTGTACCTAGTCCTGCTGCTGGGATAATTGCTTTTCTGACTTTTGTCATCTTTCTTCCTCCTCTATTTCATTATTCTATCTCATTTTTACCAACGCGATTCATTAAGTCAGTAATGACTTCTTTCACGTCAGCATTATTATACAATACCTCATAGATAGCTGTCGTGATTGGAAGCTCTACATTTTTTTGGACAGCTAATTCATAAGCTGCTTTCGTTGTAGAAAGTCCCTCAATGATCATTCCCATATTTTCTACGATCTCATCTAAATTCTTTCCTTCACCAAGCATTTTTCCTGCACGCCAGTTTCTCGAATGGACACTCGTACATGTCACGATCAAATCACCCACTCCGCTTAATCCTAAGAATGTTAAAGGATCCGCACCAAATGAAACCCCCAAACGAGTGATTTCTGCCAAACCTCTAGTCATCAAAGCTGCTTTTGCGTTATCTCCATAACCCAATCCTACTAAAGCACCTGCACCTACTGCGATGATGTTTTTTAATGCTCCTCCGAGCTCCACTCCAACAATGTCTTGATTAGTATAGACTCTAAAATAATCATTCATAAAAATGTTTTGGACGTATTCCGCACTATCTGTGTGGTGACAAGCTGAAGTGATCGTTGTTAAATCTTTCACCGCTACCTCTTCGGCATGGCTTGGTCCAGATAACGCCACTACGCCATTTCTTTTTTCTTCCGGTATCTCTTCTATTAAAATCTCTGAGATACGCTTATGCGTTCCTTGTTCCAACCCTTTACTGGCGTGGATGATTACAGGTTTCCCATCAATAAATGGAACGATATCAGCGGATACTTGTCTAATAGCCTTGGTGGGAATCACAAATAAAATGGCATCTGTCCCTTTCAAAGCAGCTTCTAGATCGCTAAATGCGACCAATTCTTCCGGCAACTGCTTTCCTGGTAAATAATGGCTGTTCACATGCAGATTATTGATTTCATCTACTTGCGTTTGTTTATGGCTCCATATACGTACTGCATGGCCATTATCAGCCAATACCATGGATAATGCTGTTCCCCACGAACCGGCTCCTAAGACTGTAATGATTTGTTTGTTATCCATTCTTAACCTCTTCTTTCTTCAACAACTAAAGACTCTTTGTCTAAAATAAAATCTGTTAAGGCAGTCATAGTTGGTACCGTAATATCTGGTTCAAATGGAGCAATTTCTTCAGGAGTCTTTTCAGACCAGCCCACGAAAACGGATAGTATCCCAGCATTCTTAGATGCAAGGATGTCGTGTCCATTGTCTCCCACCATTATAGTCGTACTGTGCTGGCAATTTAATCTTGCCATAGCCGTGTAGATTGGTTCTGGGTTCGGTTTAAAATGAGTATAATCCTCTGCCCCGATGACAACTTCAAACAATCCTTCCAAATTCAACCGACGAATCCCCTTTTCAAGAACGTCATTACGTTTAGTAGATACGACAGCTAATCGAATGCCTTTTTCTTTTAGTAAACGCAGGTTCTCTTCTACACCTTCAAAGAGACGAATCATTTTATCATGATAGACCGCATTGTATTCTCTATATTTGGCAATCATTTCTTCGCTTCTCTTTGAGTCCAACAATTGATAGGTCGTTTGAAGAGATGGTCCGTTAAACTGACGTACACTTTCTAAAGTATATTCTCCAGGAAAATATTCTTCCAACACACTCAAATGCGACTGGTTAATTAAAGCGTTAGAATCCGCTAAGGTTCCATCAAAATCAAATAATACTGTTTCAATACTCATTTTTATTCAGTCCAATTCTGTTATTTCTTTTTTTGTATCTTAAGTCCATCTGTATAATAAGGTTTCTTTGGGTAATCTCTTCGACGATAAATCCAAATAATCAATGCACCGATAAAAATGACCACGCTCAATAATTGAGAAACTCGGATCGGAGTCCCAGGGATATATAAACTATCTGTACGCAATCCTTCTATGAAGAAACGTCCGAATGAATACCACATTGCGTAGCTTAAAGCCACTTCTCCTTGCAGCAACAAGTGTTTGCGATTTCGCAAAAGGACAATAACGATAAATCCTGCTAAGCTCCATAATGATTCATATAAAAACGTCGGATGATAATATAAACCATTGATTTCCATTTGATTGATGATAAATTCAGGCAAGAACATGTTTTCTAAAAATCCTCTTGTTACTTCACTTCCATGTGCTTCTTGATTGATAAAGTTTCCCCAGCGTCCAATCGACTGAGCAAGTAACACATGCGGAGCTAGAATATCAAGCATCAACCAAAGAGGGATGTTTCTTTTTTTGGTAAACCAATAAACTGTTAGCCCTCCCGCTATCAACCCACCATAAATAGCAATTCCGCCATTCCAAATCGCAATGATCTGAGAAGGGTTTTCAAGATAATAACCTAATTCAAAAATCACATAGTACAGTCTGGCACCTACAAAAGCTATTGGAATCGTCCAAAGAGCCATGTCGATGATCGTATCTTCATCAATCCCTCTTTTTTCAGCTTCTTTCATGCTGAGAAAGATAGCAACAAAAATACCTAAGGCGATAATTACTCCATACCAATGGATTTCTAAAGGTCCTAATTTAAGTGCAATAGGATCCAATGGTTTATACACGTCAGTCATAGTCAGTTCTCCATTCTTATTCTAAATATGTAGACTCGAAAAAACCAGGTCATCATTTTCTAAGAGTATCTCAGAAAACAATGCCTGTGCGTCTTCATTTGTTATGCGTTTTACTCGTCTTCATTTTCAGCAACAGAATTCTTTTTGATCAGTTGCTCAAGATTTTTATTCAGTGTTTCGATCGCATCGTAACCCATTTGTTTTGCTCTAAAGTTTTTAGCTGCTACTTCAATGATAATAGCTAAATTTCGTCCTGTACGGACAGGTATCGAGATTTTAGGTATATCGACATTAAAGTAACGATTGCTTTCAGCAGCGCTCCCTAAACGATCAAATTGAACCTCTTTATCCCACATCTTAAGGTCTACTACTAAATTGACTGTTTTACTTGTCCGAATCGAACCGACACCAAATAAATTAATGACATCAATAATTCCGACACCGCGAATTTCAATCAAGTGAGCCAATACTTCTGGAGGTTCTCCAACAATACGATGTTCGTCCAGCATATACAAATCTACGCGATCATCAGCTACCAAGCGATGTCCTCTTTGAATCAGCTCTAACGCTGTCTCGCTCTTTCCGATTCCGCTGTCTCCTGTGATCAAAACTCCCATCCCGTAAATATCTACCAATACCCCATGCACAGATAAACGAGTCGCCAAACGACCTTCTAGGTAGTTGGTAACATTACTGGTCAATCTGGTTGTTGGATTTTCAGATTTTAATATTGGAATTTGGGCTTCAGCTGCTGCTTGGATAAATTCTTTAGGCGGTTGAAGGCCTCTTGATATCAACAAAGCAGGTGTTTCTTTGTGACAGATGCGTCGCATAACGATCATTCTTTCATCATCGGTCATTTTTTCCATAAAGGAAATTTCTGTTCGTCCAAATAATTGGATACGATCATACGGATAGTAACTAAAATACCCTGTCAATTCCAATGCTGGACGTGATAAGTCACTTGTTTTTATTTCTCTATTTAAGTAGTCATGCCCTGAAAGCACTTCTAAAGGTACTGCTTTTATCATTTCATTAACCGTCACAGTTCTAGTCATTTTTTTACAACACCAACTTTCAATTCTTCTATAGTTTTATTAGGCTGTTTTTATTAAGATACTGCTATTCTAACATTTTACATTGTCCCATGAAAGGTATTCCCTAAAAAACCCTTAGAATCGCTAAAAAGAAATCTCGATTTGTCAGTATCTTTTATAAATTATACTTTCTCTTACTTCTATAGAATCCACTTTAATTATTTTCAGCTAAAAAAATCCTGGAGTAAGACTGTAGCAGTCTTACTCCAGGATAAGGTCTTCTTGTTTTAAATCTATATCATACAGATTAATCTCGATAAATTTTGATCGTTGTGCGGTTGTTGAAAAAGGTATTTATCATTGACAGAATCAATGCGACTAGCATGGTCATCCAAAACGATGAAAAGTAAAATCCGCTGCCGACAATGGCAGAAGTCAAACTCAACATCGCAGCGTTTAACACAATACTAAAGAAACCTAGGCTTAAAATGGTAATCGGTAAGGAAAGCAAGAACAAGATCGGTTTTACGGTCATGTTCAACAAAGCTAACACTAAGCTTGCTCCTAAAGCGACCCACACACTTTCCACATGAAAACTGGTGCGAAAAAAGCCTGACAAAGCTAGGAAAGCTAACGCATTAACAATGATTCTTTGCCAGAACTTCACTAGAAGTCACTCCAGTCATCATCTTCGACTTTTTCAGCTTCCTTGCGTGTTTTCTTTTTTGGCGCTTTCGGTTTGTAGTACCCATTGTAATCTGCATGCGTCTTTTCCGGACCATTGTTCTTTGGTTCTGGAATCAAAATAGATAAGATGATATATAAGAATACTGGTGACCCTATTCCAATAAATAATGCTACTACATAAATCAATCGTAATAAGGTTGAGTCAATACCGAAATATTCAGCGATACCTCCAATAACTCCAGATACCATGCGATCATCTTTTGATTTGTATAACTTTTTCAAATTTTTCCACTCCTTCAAAACTGACTTATTTATTCTAACGAATTTTTATTCTTCTCCATCTTTGAGCATTACGTTACCAGTAGTTGTCCCAACTTTCAAGTAAACAGGTGCTTCTGCGTTCACTCTTCTAAAGCTCATTGAGCGGTTTGTGTGATCTTTCTTTTCTCTCAAGATCTCCACATTGCTTATACGATTTTGGATAGAGCCAAAGTTCGTTTTTGCTTCGCCTTCAATACTGCTTGTTTTCGGCAAAGATATTTTAACTGTTCCATTAACTGAAGTAGCTTCCATACGAACAACATTGCTTCCTGTCAAAGTAGCTTTTACTGTTCCATTAACTGTCGACAAGTTGCTGCTCTTATAGTTTCCGCGTACCACGATATTTCCATTGACACTGTGGACTAACAAATCACGTATTTGGCTATCTAAAACATTTACGGATCCATTGACGCCTTCAGCTTCTAACATAGTTGCCGTTAGTTTTTCAAAAGTTATCGACCCGTTTGTCGACTTCACATAAACATCTTTACCTTCAAATGTTTCAAACTTCACGTTACCGTTTAGTAATTTAAGCGCTGTGTGATCGTAGGCTCTATCAGGAAGATAAACTACGATATCAGTACGGACACTCTTATTCGGAACGTGGAAAGTTAATGATTCATCCGTCAAGTTGATCGTGCTGCGTTTTTTGAACGCTTCTAAAGGGTCAACTTCCGGTTCTTGTTTTCCGTATAACTTGATGTCTGCTTCGATCTTGATGTCTTGGCTGTCCCATGTTTTAAAATGAACATCTCCATTAGCAACCTTTACATTTAAAATAGTCGCTGTAGTTTCAGGATAGTAAAATTCATGTTTTAATTTTGTAGAAACCAACCCTGGCACACGGACATTGACATCTTTCCATTCCATGTTGTCTACAACTTGCGACAAACTTTCTTTGATGAATTTTCCGAATTGACTTCCTACTTCAGTCACTTTCTCATTTACATCTACAAATGTTTTTTGAGCGGTGTCTTTCCATTCATCTGGAATTTCAAACTTTTCAGAAACTTGTTTCGTTTGAGTCTTCCATTGTTTTTTCTTCACATTTTTCATACGCTCTTCTAAATCTGAACGTTCTTCTATCAGCTCATCCAATTCAGCTTCCAACTCATCAATGTTTGCTTCAAGAGCATCCATTTCACTTTCTTTTTCAGGAGCTAATTCTTCCAGATCTTCCATGGTTTGAAGAACCATTAATTTTTCTTCAAGCACATCTTTTCGACGTTTAACTTCATTGATATTGCTGTTCAATTTATCTAATTGTACAGAATAAGCAGAAGCTTTATTAGCCAATTCTTCTAAAATAGTTTCGAGTCTTTCACGATCTTTTTCTTTTTCTGCTTCCAATCGCTCTTCTCCAGTTTTGTACGCTTCTTCTGTATCGACAGAATCAGGTTCAACAGCTGGTTCAGGCTTTGTGAAGGTTTCTGTGTCAGTTTCAGTTACAGTCTCAGTTGCTGAAGTCTCATCTTTTTTTATAGCCGCTTTTTCTTCTTTTTTAGCCATATTTTCCAAAAGCATCAGCGCTTCTTCAGTTGAAATAATGCCATTTTTAACGAGTTCAAGAATTCTTTCTCTTTCTTTCATGTTCATTTTCCTCCTTATGCTCTACCAGACTACCTGAATGTGTTGTTTCTCTTGCTAAATGATTCAAGTTCTTTGCTATACACTTATTATGCAATAGTAAGGAAAAAATGTCATAGGACTTAAGAACGATTTTAGAGACTTTATATAGTCTTATATCTTAAAGATTCAATTTTCACTTTTTATTTTACCATAAAGGCTCTACTAAAAAAATTGAAATCATCTCTAAAAACACTCTTTCTCTTTAAAGTCAGATGAAAGAAAGCAACTGATCCATGATATAATAATCATTGAAAGAGGAGGGATCGTATTGGTTCGTGAGAAAAAGTTTACTCAAGATGAATTGTACCGAGCAACCCACAAATTAATATTAGAAGTTGGTTATGATAAATTTTCTTTTATGCTGCTTTCAAAACGATTGCACATTTCTCGTGCTGCACTATATAAATATTACGCGAATAAAGACGAGTTGATACTAGATTATTTAACTGCTCAGATGGAACAATTAGCCCTGCAATTAAAGTCTATTGAATGGTCTACTGATTTCAAAGAAAAACTTTCACAGCTTATAGCCTTGATTTTTGAATATGCCGACACCCATGCAATTTCTTATATGATTCCGTCCCAAAAATGGAACAGTGAAAACATCGATTTTTCTCATGTACAAAAATCTAAAGAACTTCATACAAATTTTTATATCTTTATTCAAAAAACAATAGAAGAAGGACAAGACAAGGGTTATATAGTCCAAACAGTCCCCTCGATGTTGATTATTGAACAACTTTTCCACAGCATCACCTTACCCAATCGAACAAATCTCAGTACTGCAGAAAGAAAAATGTATTTAACAGAAATTTTTCTGTATGGAATTTTAAAGGATCCCAAATGAGATTCTTTAAAATTCAAAGTGACACAACTGTAACTTTGGTGTATACTAACTTCAATAAAAAGAAAAGAAGGTGTCGTATGTTTTTAGCACGTAGAGAACTTTGGTTTTTCAAAGGTAGATTTATTCTTATAGGTCTAATTATTCTATTAGTTTCATGGTTAGTTTTTATTTTATCCGGCTTAGGTAATGGACTGTCTGATTTAGGCGCCGCAACTGTTCGCTATAGCGATATGGATGCTGTGGTTTTTCAAGAAGATGCTGAATTTAGTTTGACAAAATCAATTTTGCCTGAAGATTTAGTGCCTAAAATCGAAGAACTATCTGGAGTAGAAGCGGCTGCTATTGGCACTTCTCCAGCATCAATTGTGTTAGGCAACTCTCCCGATGATAGTAGCAAAAAGACTTCTGTCATGCTGAGTGGAATTACTAAAGGAAGCTTCCTTGAACCGGAGACCATTTCTGGAAACGGTCTAGACATTGAAGATCCTAATAAAGTTATTGTGAACGACACATTAGCAGATGAAGGTTTTTCTATAGGAGACACTATTGCTATACCTGGAACAGACATCGTATTAGAAATCAATGGATTTGCAGAAAATGAGACACTGAATCATTTACCTGTTATTTATATGCCAATGAACACATTTAGAGACTTCAAATATGCTGTACCTGGTTCAGATATGGGTATTAAAGATCCTATCAATGCCGTCTTTGTTAAAAATTCTGACTTAACGAATGAGGAACTTGCCAACAAGATAGATGGTATTGAGATCGCTACTAAAAAAGAAACCTTGAATGCTATTCCGGGGTATCAAGCAGAGAATGCCACCATCAGTATGATGCTTGGATTCCTTATACTTATTTCTGCAGTTGTGATCGCTGTATTCTTTTATGTTTTGACAACTCAAAAAGTACAGCAATTTGGGGTAATGAAAGCTATCGGTGCTAGCAATGGGTTTGTTATAGGTTTAGTCATTTCACAAGTATTTTTACTTTCAAGTATCAGTATTCTTTGTGGAATAGGGTTGACATTTCTAACAGCAGCAATCCTTCCTGAAGGTATGCCATTTAATTTACTGCCTAACTTGGTACTTAATTATAGTTTGATACTATTAGCAATCAGTTTATTGGGTTCTTTATTTTCTGTTCGTAAAATAATCAAAATTGATCCACTAACTGCTCTAGGGAGGGCTGAATAATGACTGGTCTAGAATTAAAAAACGTAACAAAAGTATATCAAGAAGGTGAATTTACAACTACAGCTTTAGAAAATGTTTCTCTCCGTGTTGAGCCTGGAGAATTTATTGCTATTATCGGTCCATCTGGATCTGGTAAAAGCACCTTTCTCTCTATAGCTGGAGCATTACTGCAGCCTACATCTGGAGAAGTACTGATTAATAATGTCAATATCGCCACTCTTTCAGAAAAAAAATTATCTAAAATACGTTTGTCGCAAATCGGGTTTGTTTTGCAGACTTCTAACCTGCTGCCTTATTTAACGGTAATGGATCAACTATTAGTAGTGAAAAAGATGGGCGGGTCTATTACGGATGAACATCGTCAAACGGCTAATGCCTTACTCACTGATCTAGGTCTTGGTAAAAAAATAAAAAAATACCCTCATCAATTATCGGGAGGAGAAAGACAGCGGACAGCGATCGCGCGTGCTTTTATGAATGGTCCAGAGATTATTTTAGCAGATGAGCCGACTGCTAACTTAGATACTAAACGTGCTCATGAAGTGGTTTCTTTGATCTCCACACAAGTAAAAGCCCGAAATAAAGCCGCTATTATGGTAACACACGATGAACGTATGCTATCTTATTGTGATCGTGTCTACCGTATTGAAGATGGGGTTTTATCCTTAACGACAGACTAATAAACAAAAAAAGAGACGTGAAGGAAAAATGCTGTTCAAGCATTTTTTCCTTCACGTCTCTTTTTTTATATTGACTTACTCTATTTATTCATGGTTTTATTCAAAATCTTTTTCAAATATTTCCCCGTGTAACTGCCTTTTACTTCTGCAACTTCTTCCGGTGTTCCAGTGGCTACGATCATACCTCCACCTTCTCCACCTTCTGGTCCTAAATCAATAACGTAATCAGCTGTCTTAATGACATCTAGATTGTGCTCGATGACTAAAACTGTGTTACCAGATTCAACTAAACGATTCAATACTTCTAGTAAACGTGCGATATCGTCGGTATGCAACCCTGTAGTAGGCTCATCTAAAATATAGAAATTACTCCCATTGGAACGTTTATGCAATTCGCTGGCCAACTTCATTCGTTGGGCTTCTCCACCAGATAAAGTAGTAGCAGATTGACCTAAAGTCACATAGCCCAGTCCAACATCTACAATAGTTTGCAATTTACGGTGAATCTTAGGGATTGCTTCAAAGAAACCGACTGCTTCGTCAATAGTCATGTTCAATACATCTGAAATATTTTTGCCTTTATATTTAACTTCTAACGTTTCAGAGTTATAACGAGCTCCATGACAAACTTCGCAAGGAACATAAACATCCGGCAAGAAATGCATCTCGATTTTCAAGATCCCATCACCTTTACAAGCTTCACAACGTCCGCCTTTTACGTTGAAACTAAAACGACCTTTTTTGTACCCTCTTACTTTTGCTTCATTAGTCATTGCAAACAAGTCTCGGATATCGTCAAATACACTTGTATAAGTCGCCGGGTTGCTTCTCGGTGTACGGCCGATAGGACTTTGGTCGATGCTGACGATTTTTTCAATTGATTCATGACCTGTCATTTTTTTGTACTTCCCAGGTTTCTTTTTAGCCCGATTCACTTCTCGTTTCAGTGCACGTTTTAAAATACCGTTCACTAGAGAACTTTTCCCAGAACCTGAGACCCCTGTAACGGCTACAAAACGACCAAGCGGGAAATCGACAGTGACATTTTTCAAATTATTTTCTTCCGCTCCTGTAATTCGAATCGCACCATTGTCTTGGGAACGTCTTTCAGCAGGTACAGGAATAAACTTTTTACCAGATAAATAAGCGCCTGTTAAGGAATTCGGATTATTTTCTACCTCTTCAGGTGTTCCAGTAGCAATGATTTCTCCACCTCTGCTGCCGGCACCTGGACCGATATCTACTAAATAGTCGGCTGCACGCATCGTATCTTCATCATGTTCTACAACAATAAGCGTGTTCCCTAGATCTCTCATTTTTTTCAATGATTCAATCAACCGGTCATTGTCTCGTTGATGCAATCCAATAGATGGTTCATCCAAAATGTATAATACACCTGATAAATTAGACCCAATTTGAGTAGCTAGACGAATCCGTTGTGCTTCTCCACCTGAAAGAGTTCCTGCAGTACGAGCAAGTGTCAAATAATTCAAGCCTACATCTTTCAAAAATGTCAACCGGTCATGCAATTCTTTCAAGATTGGTTGTGCGATAGCTGTTTCTTGTTCTCCCAACTCCAATTGATCGAAAAACTCTACTGTATGATCAATTGGATACTCGCATACTTCACCAATATTTTTCCCTTGGATCTTTACAGACAAAGCTTGTGCGTTCAATCGTTTTCCATCACACACTGGACATGGCAGTTCAGTCATATATTGCCGCATTTGCTCACGTGTGTAATCGCTGCTTGTTTCATTGTAACGACGTTTGATGTTGGTCAATACCCCTTCAAACGGCATTTTAGTATCTCTGACACCACCGAAATCGCTCTTGTATTTGAAACGGAACATTTCACCTTTAGAACCATTCAGTACTAAATCTTGTTCTTCAGCAGATAATTGTTCAAAAGGTGTATCCATGTCGATCTTGAAGTGTTTGCAAGCCTGTTTTAACAACTCGGGATAGTAATTGAAACTGATTGCTTTCCAAGGTAGCATAGCCCCTTCATTTAAGGTTAAAGTAGGATCCGGAACAACCAAGTCAATATCAACTTCTAACTTAGCTCCTAAACCATCGCATTCTCCACAAGCGCCAAAAGGAGCGTTAAACGAAAATAGACGAGGTTCAAGATCTCCAACGGTAAAACCACAGTAAGGACATGCATAATGTTCACTAAAGAGAACCTCTTCTTGTCCGATAATATCAGCAATAGCATATCCATCTGCCAGAGTTAATGCTGCTTCTAATGATTCAAACAAACGTGATCGATTGCTATCTTTGATCACGATTCTATCAACGATTACATCAATATCGTGTTTTTTGTTTTTTTCTAATTCAATGTCATCAGAAATATCGTACATTTCCTTATCGACTCTGACACGAACATAACCTTCGCTTTTGACCTTGTCGAAAACCTTTTTGTGTTGCCCTCTTTTACCATAAATGACCGGCGCTAAAATTTGCAGTTTCGTTTTTTCTGGATACTCCATGATTCGATCAACCATTTGTTCAATCGATTGGCGTGTAATTTCTGTCCCGTCATTCGGACAAATCGGATGGCCTACTCGAGCATAAAGCAAACGCAAATAGTCATTGATCTCAGTAACAGTTCCCACTGTTGAACGCGGGTTATTGCTGGTTGTTTTTTGATCAATGGAAATCGCAGGACTCAACCCATCTATACTGTCTACATCAGGCTTGTCCATTTGACCTAAGAATTGTCGTGCGTAAGAAGATAAACTTTCAACGTAACGTCTTTGACCTTCTGCATACAAGGTATCGAAGGCCAACGAACTTTTTCCAGAACCAGAAAGACCAGTCAGGACAATCAGTTTATCACGAGGAATAGTAAGATCAACATTTTTCAAGTTATGAGAACGTGCACCGCGGACAACAATTTTATCATTTGGCATTTAACTACATCCTTTATATTTAATGTTTACTGTTGTATAGCTTTTATTTTATCGCGAAAGAAAAGAATAGGACAATTTTATGTATCCTATTCTTGCTTATTTTACCACAAGTCTTTTTAATTATCGAACGTTTGTTCACTTTAGTGAGTTTTTTCTTCCATTTCACCAATGATCCGTTGCGAAATGACTTGTATTTGAGCTTGATTCATGTAATCTCCGCTTAATAAATCTGGAAGAATCTCTTTAATCAAATATTGAACACATTTCAAGTGTTTGAATTGTATGATCGTGTTGAGCGACTCTTCATAGATTTCGTCGAATACTGATTCTGGATTCCCTTTTTGAATCTCTCCGAATGATTCATACAACAAGTCGATTTTATCTGCGACAGACAAAATTTGTCCTTCTAATGATTCATCTTTTCCTTCTTTCATTCGGTTGACATAGGCCGCTTGAAATTCTTCAGGAATAACCGTTTCGATAAAATTTTTCGCCATTTTCTCTTCTACTTTAGCTAGTTTATCTCGTAAGGCTGGATCTGCATATTTTACTGGTGTTTTGATATCCCCAATAAACAGCTCTGTATAGTCATGGTTCAGTGCTTTTTCATAGAGCGAGCGCCAATCCACTTTATTCCCTGCTTGTTCTTCAACCGTTCCTAAAAATTGTGCAATTTGAGTCACTTTAAAAGAGTGAGCGGCAACTGAGTGCTCTTCAAATTTAAATTTCCCTGATAAACGAATAATATTCTCTAAGTCACTTAAACTTTTAATGTATTGATGCATACCCATCTATACCACCCTTTCAAAAACAGTAAATTTTTTCTATACTAGCATACTTCCTAAATCTTTGCAAAGATAACAGGAACCCGGTAATAGGTTTAGCTGATTCTTTTATAACCTTTACTGGATGATTT
This sequence comes from Desemzia sp. AGC72, assembly GCF_057334175.1. NCBI lineage: Bacteria > Bacillati > Bacillota > Bacilli > Lactobacillales > Carnobacteriaceae > Desemzia > Desemzia sp. AGC72. Next base: position 3,079 of record NZ_JBHFIG010000011.1, on the reverse strand, counting down.
CTTCTATGTCTGCCACTACTTCGATAGTAGAATGAGTAACGTTGTATTCTTTCAGCAGTATGCGAATCTGTTCGCGAATGGCATCAAATTCGTCTACATTCTTTGTAGAAACATAAACAGTCACAGCAAAGGCGTTCTCTTCTCCGTCAATCGACCAGATATGCAAATGAGATACTGCATGAACATAAGGCAATTTACCAATTGCTTCGTTAAGCCATTTGATGTCGACATCTTTTGGGACAGACTCTAAAAATACCTTAGCGGATTCTAAAAAATTAGGTACTGTTCGGCTTAAAATAAAGGAAGCAATAGCAATAGAAAGTAAAGGATCTAAAATATACCAATTTCGGTAATTCAATACGATTCCAACTACCAGTACTCCCAGCCACCCTAGAACGTCTTCCAGCATGTGCAAACTCAACACTTTTTCATTTGCAGAAGAGCCTTTACTCATCAACCAAGTAGCAAAACCGTTAATTGCAATAGCAGCGATAGCGAGCCAAAACATCCCTTGAGAATTGACCGGTTGTGGATCAAATAATAATGGAACACTGTGAATAATGACTAAAAAAGAACCAATGATCAGTACGACAGATGTCGTTAAAGCACCAAGCAAAGAAAAACGGCGATGACCGAAACTGTATTTATCATTAGCTTCTTTTGTAGAGATTTTTTGAAATATCCATGCCAAGCCAATAGACAAAGAATCCCCCAAGTCATGAACAGCATCTGATAAAATAGCCGCACTATTGAACAGCGCTCCAAAAATGAATTCTGCAATAGAAAACAGCAAATTCAATCCAAAAACCAATTGCATATTTTTTGAAGCTTTTTCACCTTCGCTCACTGCGTGATGGTGATGATGCCCGTTGTGTGTTTCATCATGTTGATGCACTTTTTGATGAGATTTTGCATCAGAAAAAGAATCTAACAACACTTTCTCAGATCCCACCACTTTTTTTACAGCAGCTAAATCAACTTTTTCCGAAACATACAATACATTATTCGTAAAATTTATATGAATTTTTTCCCCTTGAGGCAATGATTGCAATTTTGCTTCCATTTTTTTAGCACAATTCGCGCAATGCATTCCTTGAAGTCTGTACTTCTCCATTCAAATCCCTCCTGCTCTGTTGTATTCAACTGTCACTCTTGAGCGTGTTCAATTACTTGCTGCAAGACCTTATAGACATGTTCATCCATTTGACTGTAATACACATTTTTGCCTTCTCTCCTGGCTTTTACCAATCTAGCCACTTTCAATTGTCTTAACTGATGGGATACAGCAGATTGTTCCATTTGCAATTGATCTGCAATAGTCCCTACATTTAGTTCTTTCCCATCCAGCAAAGATAAAATAGTTATTCGAGTAGGATCACTCAGTACCTTAAATATCTCGCTGACTTTTTTTATCGTTTCATTATTTAGAACTGAAGTTGCGCTCCGATTCATAATCATCCTCCTAATTAATTTCCCTTTTACATATGTAAATGTGTTCATATGATTATATTATCATATGTTTTAGAAGGTGTAAACAAAAGAGAACGGAACCGAGTGTAGTGACCCCTAAATATTAGACTTTTTTGAAGTGGAGAAATCCACTTCTTTTTTGTTTACTTTTATCCGCAAGGAATTGCTTAGCCTAAGCTGCGTTCTGAGCTTTTTCACGATAATCGATTGGACTCAACCAACCGAGCTTCTGTTTGATTCTTTTGTGATTATAATAATCGATAAAGGTAACGATGGCTCGTTCTAGTTCTTCATAGCTATAAAAAATTTGACCATGATAGATTTCTTGTTTCAAAAGACTAAAGAAATTTTCCATTGGCGAATTGTCCAAACAATTTCCCTTGCGGGAAAAACTTTGAAAAATGGCGTTTTTCTTTAATTCTCTTTGATAAGCTCCCATTTGATACGCCCAACCGCGGTCAGAATGAAACGTCCTGCGGTATGGACAGTCCGCTGTGACTTGAATGGCTTCTTCAAGGGCATCCATTACAGCTTCGGCATTTGGACGTTTAGAAATACGAAAGGAGAGAATTTCGCTATTAAATAAGTCCATGAACGGGTCGAGATATACTTTCTTCTGACGTAATTCGCCAGTCGAGTCTCTTTCATAATACTTGAATTCTGTCGTATCCGTCGTGATCTTTTGATGCACAACACTGGTATAAAAGCGACGATGAAGCAGGTTTTTTATTGGTTTTCCTGTATCTCCCCTGTAAGAGGAGTACTTACGCGATTTACGTGTGTAAGAAGTGACGTTCAACCCATTCTCTTTCATTAAACGGGCAACTTTCTTCTTATTCACCAAATAACCCGCTTTACGCACTTCGTGCGTCATCCGTAGACAACCAAAATCTTTGTGCGCTCTACGAATCTTATACATTTCATGAATGATATCTTGATCAGGATCATCTTGTTCAAAACGAGCTTGCCAATACATATATGTGGCTTTAGGAAGCTCAATAGCGATCAGAATCTCCTTTAATTTTCGTCCATCTTTTCGGAGTTCGTAGGCAATTCTCGTTTTGTCTTTGCGAGAAATTCTGGATCGGTCAAGCCCCGCCTCCGCAATTCTTTTAAATAAGCATTCTCTATTTCTAACAGTCGAATTTGTTTCTCAAGTTCTTTTACTTCCTGGTTTTTCACGGTCTCAGGATCTTTTTTCTTCTTTTTATTCATGTTCGATAGACGTCCTTTCGTTTGAGAGAGCCCATCTATCCCTTCTTCAAGAAATTTCTTCTGCCATGCTTTAATCAATGCAGGGGTAGTCAATCCAAATTGGTTGGCTACTTCTCGATAGGTCAACTCTGTTCTTGAATACAACTCTACCGCATCTATTTTAAATTGAACAGGATAATCCTTGTTCGTTCTCCGTCTCTGTAACCCTTCTTCACCAAACTCTTGATAAATTTTCACCCAATCATGGACTTGTCCACGACTTTTAATGCCATGTTTTCTAGATAGATAGGTATATCCACCAAGACCTCTGATGTATTCTTTCACAACCATCTTTTTAAATTCAAAGCTATATTTCACCATAAAAAACTGACCCCCAAACGTTAGATTTTTGGTC
>NZ_JBHFIG010000010.1:0-157968 GCF_057334175.1 Desemzia sp. AGC72 | reverse complement strand
TAATTCATTGTCTCAGCGACAACTCCTTAATACTATCATCGTTTCAACTTAGTGTCAACAGTTATTTTCAACTTTTCTTACGAACACTTCGCATCAACAACTCCGTTAGTATAACAATTCCTAATTGCGTTGTCAATAGTTTTTTCGAATATTTTCTTCATTTGCTGAATATTTATTCAAAATACTAGAGATAATCTCTCTTGCCTATCAACTCTTATGAGTTTAACTTATTTTCTATATCGTGTCAATACTTAAAGTATAGAAAATAGTTTACCATCAAGTAAACTCTTACAAGTCCTCTCTGACGACATTTAATACTATAGCAACTTTTCTGTATTTGGTCAACCGTTAATTAAGATAAAATTACAATTATTTAAAATAGCGAACATTACTTAGTTCTTTCAATACGAATATATATACATTCCTTATCTTTTCAAGTGGTATCTCTATGACATAGCAGCTTTCGTTCGTTTTTCTTACGTTTCCCAAAGTATACGAGTATAAAGGTTATTCTATTGTTTCTACCTTACTTGCTCCAACTTTCTTTTCAAGAATTAGACGGTTTACTTAAATATCAAATAAGCTCAGAAAAAAATATCACTAAATCTCTACGATTTTCTTCTGAGCTTATTTTTATAATACTCCTATCTACTGCAACACAATTTTATTTGACTGAAGTTGATACGGTATCTTCTAATAGTTCTTTTTTATCGTACAATTTGATCTCTAACGGCTCTCCTTCTTTTAATTGAACCGTTACAATACTTTTTGTCACTTGGATTTCTAGTAATCGACCGCGATATTTTACTAAAAAGCTGTAACTTGACCAATTTGGCGGACAGAATGGTTTGAATACCAATTCTTCGTTAGCTGTTCTCATACCAGCGAATCCTTGGACGATTGCTAGCCAGCCTCCGCTCATAGAAGTAATGTGCAATCCATCTTCCGTATCGTTGTTGTAGTTATCCAAATCCAACCGCGCAGTTCTAGCATAAAATTCTACAGCTTTTTCTTCTTTTCCTAATTCAGCCGCCAAAATAGCATGGATAGCTGGTGATAAAGATGATTCATGTACCGTCATCGGTTCATAGAAATCAAAATTCCGTTCTTTTTCTTCTATAGTAAATTCATGGTTCAAATAATATAATCCTTGAAGAACATCTGCTTGTTTAATAAAAGGAGAACGTAAAATTTTATCCCATGACCAGTTTTGATTGATTGGTCTTTCATCTGGACTTAATGAATCAACAGTTTGTAAATCTTTGTCTAAAAATGTATCATGTTGAACAAAAACATCAAATTCCTCATCATATGGATAATACATCCGTTCGATAATATCTTGCCATTGCGCTAACTCTTCCTCGCTGACCCCTAGTTCTTCTTTTTTCACATGAGAAGCTTTCGCTAAACTATCTATCGTATAACGTAATGTCCATGTCGCCATTTTATTCGTGTACCAGTTATTGTTTATGTTATTCTCATATTCATTCGGCCCAGTAACTCCATGGATCATATAACTGTTTTTTCGTTTGGAAAAATGGACTCGATCAGCCCAAAAACGTGATATCCCTACTAAAACTTCTATACCCTTTTGCTGCAAGAAAGAGTCGTCTCCAGTATAGTTCGTATAATTGTAAATAGCATAGGCGATGGTTCCATTACGATGGATTTCTTCAAATGTAATTTCCCACTCGTTATGACTCTCAATACCATTGAATGTCACCATCGGGTATAAAGCACCTTTTAGTCCTTGTTGTCGAGCATTATGGTAAGCTCCCTCTAATTGATTATATCGATAGTCAAGAAGCTGCTCCGTGACTTCTTTATCTGATATAGACAAATACATCGGTAATATGAATGCTTCTGTATCCCAATAAGTTGCCCCTCCATATTTCTCTCCAGTAAATCCTTTTGGTCCAATGTTCAATCGAGAATCATTTCCGTAGTAAGTAGAAAAGAGTTGGAATATATTAAATCGGACTCCTTGCTGGCTTTCATCGTCTCCCTCAATCTTCACATCTGCCTTGCTCCAGCGTTCTGCCCAAGCTGCAATATGTTCGGCTTCCAGTTGTTCTGCCCCTTTTAAAAGAGCGGCTTCTAATAAGGCTGCCGCTTCATAAACTTGTCGATCCGCTATTGTGTCTCTGCTCGTCACTACTGTCACTAATTTAGAGACAAGCGCTTGTTCTCCTTCGCTAAGTTCAAAAGTAATCGTTTCTCCAACTAACATATGTTGGTCTCTAGTTTCTCGATGACTATTCCCTTCAGCAAGGTTCTGCATCATGGTTGTTACTGTAAACTGTTCTGTTCCAAATGGATTTTCAATGGTATCTGTGGTCAAGTAACTTTTTTCATTACTATCTCTTTGTCGTTCTATCCAAAACTTTTCTTCATAGTTGCTGTCTTCATTTTCTACATCGCCATCCAAATACGAATCAAATTTGACAGTCGCTGAACCTTTTAAGACTTCTGCATTTACTTCGATGACTGCCAGTTCTTTTTGCACAATACTTACATAACGTTTGAAGGAAAATCGTATTTCCACGTCTTCTTTACTCCATACGTAACTGCGTCTTAAAATCCCTTCTTGCATATTTAGAGATAAGTTGAAATCCTTTACTGCATCAATGGCTAGATCAACTTTTTCGTCATTCACATAAATAGCTACAGGTATAAAGTTAGTCGCATTAATCACTTTTCCGAAGTATTCTGGGTAACCAATTTTCCACCAGCCGACTCTAGTTTTGTCTGGGTACCAAACACCTGCTAGATATGTTCCAATATGTGTATCCCCAGAATAACCTTCTTCAAAATTGCCTCGCATACCCATATAGCCGTTTCCGATCGATGTGATGCTTTCTTGTAATCGTTTGTTCATTTTATCAAGAGACGTTGTCTTTATTTCCCATGAATCAATATCAAATAATCTTTTCATTTATCTCTCTCCCATTGGATTAATATTGAACTTGTTTAGACATTTCTTTCTGTGCTTTTATTTCACTTATTCTATTATGATAATAAATTACCCAGATAAATCCGATCATACCTATAGATTGAACAGTCACCATAGTAATAATGTTAAAATCGATCAATCCTATCAGCATAGCTAAAATCGTAGGAACACCCGTTGCATGCAGAACAACAGAAACCGACTCCTTATAACTACTTTTCAACAACGGTTTATTTTTTGAAGCTATATATAAGAAGAAAGCTGCTCCAAAAATCAAAAACACTAATTCAGCCAATACTAAAACAAATAAAATGAAGGATAATACGGCAATAAGAAATGACTGATTCTTTATAAACCATTGTTGAGAAACAGCCTCTTTTAACTGATTTGTTGAATCCATTCCTTCTAATGTAAAATCTTTTGTGTAAGGGATATAGGAAGCAGATTGATTTGCCTCTTTGATGATCAACTGATCTTTAAGAAATAATACTGCATTCCCTTCTTTACCGAGTATTTGTTCTGCTCTTTGTGAAGAGATCCCGGCCATTACGACACCTTTTTCTGAGTTGACCGTAAATTCATCTATCGTCATTTCCCCATTCTCAATGGAAGCTTCTGTCATTTCATTGACTACCGATTGATCCAGCAATTGAAAAGTATTTGGAAAAGTATTTTCTAGCGAATAACTGTTCATTTTTGTATAGTTTAGACTCACTGGAACGATCATCAATGCATTTAAAAATAATAGAAGAAACAACAATTGAAACCAGCTTAGTGGTTGACGTTTTTCTATGATTCTTTTAGGGCTCCATATCGTCTTAAAATAATTTAATGGAAAAGTATCTGTTTTCAATAGTAATTTCACTTCCTTTTATATTGCATCTGCCCAATAATCATCCTTTTGTTCCACCCTTAGTCAATCCTGTTACAAAGCTCTTTTGTAAATAGAAGAATAAAATAGAAATTGGAACAGCTATTAAAATCGCTCCAGCTGAAAAGAGCGCTACTTGTTGATTTTGCGGATTGTTAATGAACGTCTGTAACCCAATCGCTACTGTATAATTTTCTGTTGACCGTAGTAAGAAACGAGCCAGCATAAACTCTCCAAATGGGTTCATAAAAGCCCATAAAGCTTGTACTGCAATCATTGGGCGTACTAACGGCATAATGATTTGCCAGAAAATACGGAAATGGCCTGCTCCATCTAAACGAGCTGATTCATCCAAGTCAATCGGAACCGTATCAAAGTAACCCTTCATTAACCAAGTATTCATTGGAATTCCTCCGCCGATATACACAAGAATCAAGAACCAATGCTGATCTAGACCACCTACCAGCAAAGCCATTACATAAAACGCTGTAAGAGCAGCAGTTGTTGGAACCATCTGGATAATCAAAAAGAATTTCAATGTTACTTTTCGACCAGTAAAGCGGTAACGGCTGTATGCAAAACCGGATAAGGTTACAGCTGCAACTTGTACCAACATAGCCATAACGGCCACCTTTAATGTATTCATGTACCATTGTCCGTACTGTGTTTCAGCAAATAAACGTCTAAAATTGTTAAGCGTCCATTCAAAACCGAAATCCAATTTAAATGCCAATAAGTTTCCAGGTTTGAATGCAGAAGTAACTGTGATCAGTAACGGATAAATGATGATGACTGACATAAACAACAAAAATAGGTACGTAAAGATTTTCCCCCATATGCGTTGATTTTTTTGTGTTTTAACTTTTTTTGTATTTTGCATCGCTTAATCCTCCATTTCAAATGCCCGTGTCCGTTTAAAGACTAGTAAGGACACAAAGATCACTATTGCCGAAATAATCAACGTGATAGCTGAGGCGATATTGTATTGTGGAGAAGTTCCAGTAGTTAATTTATAGATCCACGAAATCAAAATATCTGTTGCTCCTGCTCCTGACCCCACACTTCCAGGTCCACCTTCATTAAAGAGGTAAATCATAGAAAAATTATTGAAGTTGAACGTATATTGAGTAATAAAAACAGGTGCGGCTACCGCAAAAATTTGCGGCAAAGTAATGTATCTGAACTTCTGCAATATGCTCGCTCCATCAATAATGGAAGCTTCATACCAATCATCCGGAATAGATTGCAATATACCAGAAGTCAAGACGTAAATATAAGGGAATCCAAGCCAGCCTTGAATGGAAATGATGGCTATTTTTGTCCAGAAAGGATCTGTCTTCCAAGAAATAGCCGGAATATCAATGAATGGCAAACTATTGATTAATGGAATTACTTGAGTATTGATTGCACCTGCACTGTCGTTAAACATATTGGAAAAAGAAAGAATAGTGATAAAAGCAGGTACTGCCCAAGGCAAGAGTAAAATAACACCAAAAATCCGTTTAAATTTAATGAATGGCTGATGCATTACAATAGCAGCAAAAATACCAATAATGATTTGTAGTGTTGTGGCGGAAAGCGTCCATATTACTGTCCATCCAAATACAGCCCCAAATGAATCTCGATAGGTGCTCAATGTAAAGATGGCAGCGAAGTTTTCAAAACCGGTCCAATCAATCAAAGTTGCAGGTGGTATATGATAAAAATCGTAATTTGTAAAAGCGATAAAAATCGTCACTAATACAGGAAATACAATGGTAAATATCATTAAGATATAGGCTGGAATAGTCAATAAGTAAGCAAAACCATTATTCCAAGTGTTTAATAATGTATTTTTGATAGAGTAACTAACTTTTTCAGGAGTTAATGCTTTCAGTGCTGCGATACGTCTTGCATCACTGATGTTAGCTGCATAAAACACTATAAAAATCAATGTAACTAAAATCTGCAATGTCCCTTGAATCATTAAAAATAAAGAATGGTCTTCTCTAGGGATCGAACCTAATGTGATCAAATTTTCAAAAGCGCTGACTCCGAATAAAACCATTTCTATTACGAATAGCAGAAACACTGCTAGAAAAAGTGCACCTTTAAAGTATTGTTTATTGTAAAACTGTCCTAATCCCGGAATAATTGAGAACACACCTGCTTTTTGGATGTGTTTTTTATCTTCTGGAGAGTATTCTACTTTTTTCTTACGTACCTCACTCGTCTCCACAATTATTCATCTCCTTCTTAAAAATTTTCGGCAGAGATATAGTCAATCATCTCCGCCGAAATCACGTTCCTACTATTTAGTATTTACGTTATCTTTTTTAGTATTTTTGTTCGATATTTTGTTCAATAACTTTAACTGTGTCGTTAGCTGATTCTTCTGGAGTTTTGTTGCCTGATCCAGCATCAAACATCATTGTTTCAGCACCTACCCAAACTTCTGCCATTTCTGGAATGTTTGGCATTGGAGATGAAACGTTGTATTGGTTTACTACAGCCATTGCTAATTCGTCATCATTAGCATCAATGATTGTTTGTCTTACCATTTGGTTAGCAGGTACTTCATTTGTATATTCTGAATATAATGCTTCCATGTTTTCTTCATTTGTAGCAAAGTCTAGGAATGCTTGACCTAATTCAGGATTTTCTGAATATTGGCTGACTACCCATCCTTTACCACCAGCAAAAGGTTGGTATTCTTCTCCATTTGGCAATGTTGGTACTGTTGCAACTCCAACATTTACTCCAGATTCCATATAATTCGATGCAGCCCAAGGTCCATTGATTACTGCTCCAGCTGTACCTGTTGTAAATTGCTCATCAATAAAGTTACCAGCTGTTGTAACATCTAACATTCCTTTTGGCCATGTGTTTTGGAACCAATCTGTTGCATATTGGATACCTTCGATAGCTTCAGGTTTATTCAACCCAATGTCTGAAGGGTCAGTTCCGTCAGCGCCGAATACATATCCGCCGTAACCATTCAATAATCCGTATGAGTTATAGAAATCTACCCAGTTCGCAAGGAATGCTACACTCTTACCTGCTTCACCTTCATAATCATATTGCTCATCTTCCGTTAACGCTTCCAACTCTTCGAAAGTTTCAGGCGCTTTTTCTACTAAATCTGTATTGTAGTATAGAACCATTGACTCGATAACAAAAGGTGCTCCATAGATTTTATCTTGCATTGTTACTTGTTGTTCGTCGATCTCATCATAACGACCGTCGTCAGGTAATGTGTACTCAGCTAAATGTCCTTGCTGTCCAAGACCTCCGATTCTGTCATACGGTGCCAATGTTACGTCTGGAGATAGACCAGCTGGACCATCTAAAGGCAAAGCTTCAAGAGTTTCGAACATATCTTTTTCTTCTACTTCAATCGTTGCTCCTGTTTCTTCTTCAAAAGAATCAGAAATGCCTTCGATAAATCCAGTATACATTGGGTCAATAGAGATTTTTAATGTTTCCCCATCAAAATTAGAACCTGAAGTTTCTGTTGAGTCATTTGTTCCAGAACTTGATTCGGCAGCTTCTTCCTCGCCTCCTCCACATGCAGCTAACAGTAAAGCGCTTGCAGAAACAACGCCCATTAAGTATTTTTTAAATCTTTTTTGATTCATGAATAATTCCTCCCTAATGTGTTCTTTTTAAGTACATCCTTATTATTACGAATATTACCTGTTTTTGCAAACGTTTTCTTAATGTTACCGGTAACAGAAATATTATCATCAGAACGCTCTCTGTAGAACAGACTGTTCTACCTTACTCTACCCTCAGCTGCTTTGGTTTTATGGCAATTTTAATACAAAACTGTTTTTCAAAAAAAACTACCCTTCCTTACTATCAAAGTAAGAGGATAGCCCTTTAGTGTTAATTAGTGTTCTTGATAGTTGTAGTTGTCATGATCTAACTTTACTTCATCACCTAAAGTAAAGAGGACGAATCCATATGGCTTGATGCGTATTTCATTGGCTTTTATAGAGGTTAAATTTCTAAAGATAGGCACTGGCTCTTGATGGTATTTCAATGAGACGGTTTCTTCGCCTTGATTGAAGTATCCATAGATATCTGCCCCGTTATAGAATTTTTTAAACCCAACCACTCGTTCGTCTTCTCTTACATCCAGCCACTCAGTTTCTCCAAAGCTCAATAAATCCTGATGTTCTTTTCTAAATGTGATCAAGCTTTTAATAAAATGATACATATCGTTGTCTCGTTCTTCTTCATCCCAGATCATACATTTTCGACAATCAGGGTCATTATAACCTTCCAGACCAACTTCTGTTCCATAATAAAGACAAGGAGCCCCTGTTTGAGTGAACATAAAAGTCAGTTCTGCTTTAGCAATTTGCTTGTTCCCATTTGCTTTTGTCAATAGTCGCGGAGTATCGTGAGAATCTAGCATGTTGAACATAACTTCATTGGTTTGTCTGCGATACAACATCAATTGCTCATTTAATCCGGAAACCATTTTTACAGCGGAACTTGATTTATTAGTAAAGAATTCTTCGATTTGTTCCGTAAATGCATAATTCATAACAGCGTGAAATTCATCTCCTTGCAGCCAACTTTGAGAAGAATGCCAGATTTCTCCTAGAATATAGATCTCAGGGTTGACCTTACGTACAGAGCGATTGAATTTTTTCCAAAAACGATGATCTACTTCGTTTGCTACGTCTAATCTCCATGCATCAATACCAAATTCTCTTACCCAGTATGTTGCGATATTGATCAAATATTTTTGAACTGCAGGGTTTGCTGTATTCAATTTGGGCATATGTCCAGTAAATGCAAAAGTATGATAGTTCAATGGGCCTACGTTCTCCAATTCATCTGCACTTAATCCTTCTAACGATCTGATTGGAAACTCATCGATATGGAACCAATCGATGTATTCTGAAGCTTCTTGTTTGTCTAATACATCTTGCCATTGATAAGAAGACATCCCCATATGATTGAACACCGCATCCAGCATGACACGTATCCCGCGTTTATGAGCTTCTTCAACTAAATTTTTGAATAATTGTTTGTCGCCGAAATGCGGATCGACTTCGAAGTAATCCACTGTATCATACTTATGGTTAGATGGTGCTTTGAATATCGGCGTAAAATAAATCCCATTGATTCCCAGATCAACTAGATAGTCCAAATGATCGATTACACCTTGAAGATCTCCACCATAAAAATCATCTCGTGAAGGGTGCTTTTTTCCTCCCCACTCTAAGACGTTTTCAGGATCGTTAGATTTGTCTCCATTTGCAAACCGTTCTGGAAAAATTTGGTACCAAATCGTTTCCCGAGCCCAGTTTGGTATAGCTACGCGGTCAATGTCATGGAAATAAGGCATACGGAAAAAACTATTGATATTTTCCATGTACCGATCTTCGTAAGGATACGCTCCCCTGTCTGAATATAAGACTTCAATCCCATCTTTTCCGGTAATATGAAATGCATAAGCTAAACGATTATGAGGTGCAGAAGCAACGATTCCCCAGTAGTCATGAATATTTGTTTGAGCGATTAATTTTAAGGGCTGCTCGTTTTCTTTCCATTCCTCTTTTTTATATGCATAGTTGTCCCCGCTGATCAGGGTAATTTTTTCTGCTTCTCCAGCTTTCGTGCGTAATCGAATATTGAATTTGTTGTCATCATAAAGATAAGCATACTCGCTATCTGGACGATGCAATAATGCTGATGTGTCCATTGGTTGTTCCTCATTTCTTATTCAATTTATTGTTCTGTTTGTTCAAATACCACTACAACTGCGCCATAGGGAGCAAGTGTTACTTTGTCTGCTTCAATTATATTATGCTCATTTTGCAAGATATCCCTGTAAGACAGCTTAGTTAACCGAGCATCTATGAATAGCTGTTCTTGGTCGCTGAAGTTGCAGCAAACCAAAGCAGTAAAATCTCCTAAAGTTCTTTCGTAACAGTACAAATGATGATTTGTATCAAGGAGTTGAAAATCACCTTTTGTAAACAAAGGTGTTTTTTTGTATTTTAACAACTTCTTGTAATAATTCAATATACTTGTTTCATCCTGTTCTTGCATTTCAACAGTATACTTCGGTTCTTCATTCACTCCGCTCCATGGTGGACAAGTAGAAAACCCCGCATAATCGCTTGTATCCCATTGCATAACTCCACGACTCGCGTTGATGCTTCTAGCATTCAGCTGTTCAATAATAAAATCATCTGAATACCCTAACGATTGAGCTTTCTCTATAAAATAAATTTCCTTCATCTTCTTGAAGTCATCTAGTGAGTCGCGCTCCAAGTTCTTCATGCCGATCTCTTCTCCGTTCAAGAGAATCGGGATACCTTTTTGCAGATACATCAATGTTGCCAGCATTTTCGTACTGTTGTCTCTCTCCTTTTCTGTACTGCCGAAACGAGATACCATACGAGCCATATCATGGTTATTCCAATACAAAGTCGGTCCCCCGATATCGCTCAATCCTTCTTGAAATTCGCTCATAGTCTTTTTAAATGCAGGAATATCCAATTTTTCTATTTGCATGTCAGATGGTAATCTAGCATCTTTTTGAGAATCATCCATAGGAAAAAATCGGAACGTAACGACTGTATCACATGCTCCATTCGCAGGATCAGAATACTCTCTCGCTTTTTTAACATCTGCTGATGCAGCTTCACCTAATATAAAAATATCTTCTTTTTTCCGACGAAGTGTCTTTGCCATTTCAGCTATATAGTCCGTTACTTTTTCGAGATTAGAATAATATTCCTCGGCTAAGACGATTTCTCCCTCTTTTGCATGGACATCAGGAAATCCCTTAGCTTTATCTAGATGAATGAATGCATCTAATCGAAATCCATCTACTCCCTTTTCCAGCCAATAATCAGCTATGTTGACTACTTCTTGCTGGACCATTTCATTTTCCCAATTTAAATCAGGCATCGTCTTATCAAATAAATGAAAATAATACTGATCCCCTGACGGTTCTTTCTCCCACACAGATCCTCCGAAAAAAGAAGCCCAATTGTTAGGAAGCTGATCACCTGGTTTAGGATCCCTCCATATATAAAAATCCCGATAAGGATTATCTCTTCCTTTTATAGCCTCCTGAAACCAATGATGTTCTCTAGAAGTATGATTCAGGACTAGATCAAAAATCACTTTAAGTCCTAAACTATGTGCTTTATCCAGCAATTCTTCTACATCTTCCATCGTGCCGTACAAAGGATCTATCGTGTAATAATCAGATACGTCATAACCATTGTCTACTTGAGGAGATTGAAAAATGGGATTTAACCAAATAACGTTAGCTCCTAAAGATTGAATATGCTTCAATCGCTCAATAAGCCCTCTGATATCGCCAATCCCGTCATTATTTGTATCTTGAAAACTTCCAGGATAAACTTGATATACAACAGCTTGCTGCCACCACTTTTCTTCCATTTTGTTCTCTCCTAACTTTTAATTAATGATCCGTTTTTAATTTCCTGTTTCGTATTAAGATTAACGAAATTAGAAAGCACTTACAAGGTTTAATAAATGTTACCGATAACATCTTTTTTAAATTTCCCCTTTTCTTTCACTTCTGTACTGCACATATCTTATTAGTTTATTAGACAACCTTTTTAAACATCAGTTTTTATTAATCATAGTTTATACTTCAACACTTGGTATGATTGAAGATATGCTAGCATTTCTTTGTTGAGTATGCTATTGTAGTGGTGTATTTTTGAGATATTGGAGGAGGGATTTTCGTGAGTGAAAAAATCGTTGCAGGTAAAAGTTTACCTCAATGGATTGAGTCGGTACCAATATTAGAAAAGATTATAAAAACAGAAGAAATATTTTGGATCAACCAAAACAAAACAGCTTTCGACACCGCTAATGAACAAGTTGATTATACTCAAAAGGATGTTGATGATGCTGAAAGTCGTTTAAAACGATTTGCTTCTTATTTAAAAATTGCTTTCCCCGAAACCAAGGAATCAAACGGTATCATCGAATCTGATTTAACTCCCTTAACTGAAATGAAAAAAATTATCGAAAAAGAAACAGATACTTTTATCCAAGGAAATTTTTTATTAAAAAGAGATGATACTTTGCCCATTGCTGGAACGATCAAAGCCAGAGGTGCTATCTACGAAGTACTAAAACACGCTGAGACATTAGCTTTGGAGTATGGTCTTCTAAACTCTATGGATGAGGATTACAGTATTTTTGCCAGTGAAAAGTTTCATGATTTTTTTGCAAAACATAAAATTGCTGTAGGCACGACTGGCAACCTAGGTATCAGTGTGGGGACGGTCGGCGCTAAGTTAGGCTTTGAAGTAACTGTCCATATGTCTGTCGAAGCTAAAAAATGGAAAAAAGATTTTTTACGCTCGCGCGGGGTAACGGTTATTGAACATGAGTCAGACTTTACTAAAGCCGTTGAAATGGGACGGGCCGAATCAAATGCAGATCCTATGTCTTACTTTGTCGATGACGAACATTCTGTAGATCTCTTTTTAGGATATACGGTCGCTGGAAGTCGATTAAAAACACAACTTGATGATAAAGGTATCACAGTTGATAAAGACCATCCTCTCTTCGTTTATTTGCCTTGCGGAATTGGCGGAAGCCCAGGAGGTATCACTTTCGGTTTGAAACAAATTTATGGTGACAACGTCCACTGCTTCTTTGCTGAACCTACTCATACTCCTTCTATGCTGGTAGGGCTTGTTACACAGCAATACGATAATGTGTCTGTTAAAGACTTTACTATTGATGGAAAAACATGTGCGGATGGATTGGCTGTTCCTCGTACTTCTGGTTTTGTGGCTAAAGTAATGGAAAACTTCTTCAGCGGGTCTTATACACTTGATGATCGCCATACTTATCAATTACTCGCTTCTTTAGCGGACAGCGAACAAATCTTTTTAGAACCCGCTGCTGTAGCCGGTTTACCTGGAGCTGTTCGTTTATTATCTACTGAAGAAGGCAAGCAATACTTGCAAAAACATGATTTGATTGATAAACTGCCTCATGCTACCCATATTGCTTGGGCGACTGGAGGAAGCATGGTTCCGGAAAGTGACCGAGAAGAATTTTATCTTCAAAGTACAACACCTCTAGATTACATGCAGTAATTCTTAAACACAAATGAAAACTGCACCTAAACGAGAATGAATCCTCGTTTAGGTGCAGTTTTTTATTTATCCTCGATCACAGTGGAATCAGCAGGAATAAGTACATTTAACGATTTCGGGAAAACTTCGATCTCAGCCGGAAAACTTAGTCCAACTTCTCCATCGATCGTCGTTTTTAAATCATTATTTTCATCCAGTCTGATTTGTCCTTTACTAAAAGGTATCATGTCCACTTGTTCAGAATAATCTGTATGATTTTGGAACAACTTAGGAACTAAAACCAATTTTTGATGCAACGTAGTTTCTTTCAATCCTAGAAAATACAATTTTCCATCTTCAATAGTTGCTTCAGGAATGAAATTTTGAATACCGGCTACCGAATTGCTTAATGCAATGATGACTAAGCTATACTGTTCTTCCAGCTCTTTCCCATCAAAAAGCAGCGTAAATGGATAAACGGTTTCTTGATCTAAGGCCTTCACACCTTGGATGAAATAGGCTAATGGGCCAAAAGTTGTTTTCATTTCACTGTCGACGTGTTGAACCGTTTCCGGTATCGGACCAGCCGAAACGGAACTGACAAAATAAGTCTCATTGATCTTACCTGTATCAATCGAAACCATCTGCGCATCCGCAAAAACTTCTATTGCTTCTAGCGGATCATTTGGAATGCCTAAAGCTTTGGCGAAGTTATTGACTGTTCCAAGCGGAACAATACCTAAAGCTGCTGATTGATCGTTTTTTCTTAACCCATTTACTACTTCATGCATCGTTCCGTCTCCACCCATAGCAATTACAGTATCAAATCCTTCACTAGTTGCTTTACGTGCGTATTCTTCAGCATCACCTTTTTCTTTTGTTTGGTTGATTTTGATCTCTTGGGCTGTTTCACCTAAGATTGACTGTAATTTTTCTAAGTATTCTTCAGACTTTTCTTTTCCTGAAGATGGATTTGCGATGATCATTATTTTTTTCATACAGTTGCTCACTCTTTTCTGTCTATTCAGTAGATTTTAATGGGTATTCAGCTATTTCTTTTTTCTTGTCGATCCTCTTTCTACCAACGTTGATTCAAAGACTAGATTTCCTTGAGATGTACCATTTTCAGCTATTTTTTTCAAAATCATTTTAGCACAGGCTTCCCCCATTTCCACTACAGGCTGCCTCATAGTCGTCAATCTGGGATAAGCAATCTGGTCTAGGAACACGCCGTCATGTCCTACTATACCAAAATCATCTGGAATACTGCCGTTCATTTTTAAGATGCCTCTTTCGATTCCTAATGCTAAACGATCAGAACTGCAGACAAAAGCCGTATTTGGTTCAAATAAGCCCCAGTTTTCTTCTATAAATTGTGATGACAGAGAAGAATGGTTTTTAAAATGGAATGCAGTCTTTTCTTTATGATGTTTTTCCATTACCTCTTTATAGCCAGATTCTCTCGATTTTTCAAATTTTTCATTAATATCAATTCCTATGTAAACAACTTTCTCATAACCTAAATCTAACACATGCTGGGTGGCAGCTGATACACCTTGTTTATTATCTGTATCTATAAAGTCGTATCCGCGATCATTTTCTCCAAACAATACCACAGGTTTTGTCGCTCTGGCAATCCATTCATAGTCTTTTTGACGTACTCCTGTCATGATATACCCATCGCATAACCCGATATCAAAGTTGTTTTGCGTCACTAATTGAAGCGAGTACTGTTCTTCTTCCAACCCTTTAGCAATTCCGGTCAGCAAATTCATGTAATAAGGCTCTGTCGTACTCATTTTTTCTAAAATAAAAAATTTGATGACTAGAGTTCGATTATTTACTAGAGCTTTGGCGGCTGTATTAGGGCGATAATTCAACTCTTTCATCGCTTGTATCACTAATGTTTTCAATTCATCTGTTACTTGCTCTGGATGGTTGATCACTCGAGAAACAGTCATTTTAGAAACATTGGCTTTTTTTGCCACATCATTTAACGTCGCCATTTAGAATCCCCTTTCAATCTACCTAACTTGATTAGGTTTCTTCTATTTTATTATCACTATTTTTTTGTCAAAAAACAACAGACAAGAGAAAAATAGAAACCTTGAAATCTAAAATCGTTCAAGGTTTCTACATAACTGTTCATGAAAAACAATTCTATACTATTTTACCTCAGAAAATTGCTCCAGTTTTTGACAATCCATGCATAATCCATAAATCTCTAAGCGGTGATGTGTAATTTTGAAACCTGTAAGATCTGCAGTAACACTTTCAACATCTTCTAGACCTGGATAGTAAACGTCTTCTACTTTACCGCAATTTTCACAGACAGCATGATAATGCTCAGTCGTTGCGAAATCAAATCTGCTGGAAGCATCTCCGAATCTCATTTCTTTAACAAAACCAATTTCTGTAAATAACCGCAAATTATTGTAAACGGTAGCTACACTCATACTGGGGAATCGATCAGACAATGCTTTATAAATTTCATCAGCAGTCGGATGACTATCATGTTCAATCAAATACTCCAATATCCCATAACGCTGAGGTGTGATACGAATGTTATTTGCTTTTAATTTATTAATGGATTGAGACACACGCTCACTCATAAATAGGGCTCCCCTTTTTTAAAATAGATTATAACCATTATTAGATAATAATGACCTACTCTATCATTTTACTTACTTTTCCTCTTTTTTGCAACTAGATTTCTTTAACTAACAAGTTTTCTTTATACAAATACACAAAGTCTTCTCTAGTCTTAGAATCATAGCCGGTCAAAACATCTTTTTATGAGAGTTTTGATGACTTTTCACAATAAAGATTGAAAATTCTGTACAATTCTCCTATGATTAAAGTACAAAGAATTTAGTTTTTTGCGATTTTCACAGATATTTTAGGAGGAACAATATGAAGTTAGACCATTCAAAATCAAATCAAGTAGGCGCGGAAGCAGAAAAAGTTATTGTAGGGGGTGTAAACAGTCCAAGTCGTTCTTATAAAGCAGTCGGCGGCGGGTACCCTGTTACAATGGAATACGGAGATGGTGCTTATTTATATGACGTTGATGGCAACCGGTATATTGATTACTTAGCAGCATATGGTCCTATCATTACAGGATTCAATCATCCTCATGTTGTAAAAGCTGTCAAAAGTGCAGCAGAAACAGGGGTTTTATTTGGTACACCAACTAAACATGAAGTTAAATTTGCAAAAATGTTGACGGATGCTATTCCTTCAATGGATAAAGTTCGTTTTACAAACTCTGGAACTGAAGCTGTCATGACGACAGTCAGGGTTGCTCGGGCATATACAAATCGCGAATTGATCGTTAAATTCTCCGGTCAATACCATGGTCACTTTGACTTGGTTCTGGTAGAAGCAGGAAGTGGTCCTTCAACTTTAGGAACGAATAGTTCTGGCGGAGTAACAGTTGGAACTGCAAGAGAAGTAATCACTGTTCCTTATAATGATGTTGAATCTTATCGTGCGGTCATGGAAAAATGGGGAGACCAAGTCGCTGCTGTATTAGTTGAACCGATTGTAGGAAACTTCGGTATGGTTGCACCTAAACCAGGATTCTTGGAAGCTGTCAACGAAATCACTCACCAACATGGTGCTTTAGTGATCTATGATGAAGTAATCACTAATTTCCGTTTCCATTACGGCGCTGCTCAAGATCTATTAGGAGTTATCCCGGATTTAACTGCCTTTGGTAAGTCTATTGGCGGCGGTCTGCCGATCGGTGCTTATGGTGGTCCAGTTGAAATCATGGATACTGTCGCTCCTTTAGGCCCTGCTTATCAAGCTGGAACTATGGCTGGAAATCCGCTTTCGATGCAAGCTGGTATTGCCTGTTTAGAAGTTTTACAAGAACCAGGTATTTACGAAAGAATGGCTGGCTTCGCTGAACAATTAAGAGATGCTTTAGAAGCTGCTGGTAAAAAATATTCTATTCCAACTGTTGTCAACCAGATAGGCGGATCATTACAAGTCTACTTTACCGACCACGAAGTAAAAGATTATAATGACGCCGTTGACACAGATGCTGAACGTTATGGGCAATTCTTTAAAGCGATGTTGGATGAAGGTATCAATTTAGCACCTAGCAAATACGAAGCGATGTATATCACTATTATGCATACTCAAGAAGACATTGATGAAACTAAAAAAGCTATCGATACTGCCTTTTCTAAATTATAAGATAACTGTTTGCCTTCGTATGCCCTTTGCAAAACCATTAAGGTTTGGTATAATAAATCAATTGTAGACAATTATTAATCATGAGGGGACTCAGTTTTTATGAAAATTGGCGCTCGTACGTTTAAAACAGGACTTGCAGTTGCACTCGCATTATTAGTTCCACCCATACTTGGTATGCCGGAAGGAAGTATCTTGGCTGGAATTTCTGCTGTTTTTGCAATGCAGCCTTCACCTAAACGTCAGTGGGTTCAAGTTCGAAATCGAATTTTAGGAAATACTATAGGTGGTATAGTTGCTGTTATTTTCACCGTGAGTTTTGGAAGTCATTATTTGATCGTTGGTTTTGCATCTGCCATATTGATCGCTATTTTACACCAGTTGAATTTTGACAATGTTATTGGGAATGCTGTAGTGACATTGATCGTTATTAGTTTTACTACAGCAGATTCTTTTGTATTGGCTGCAGGAATACGTGTGTTGTCCACGATTATGGGTGTCATCATTGGAACAATGGTGAACACGTTTTTGTATCGGCCAAAGTATGAAGATAAGCTTTTTCACTTAATGGATTACACATCGTCTGAATTGATGAAATGGATTCGAGCAAGCGTTCGAAAAAATACACAGTTTACTCTTTTGAAAAAAGATTTGAAGTTCATTCAATCTGAGATCAAACGGATGGACAACTACATGTCTATGATGAAGGAAGACAACATTTTAACCAAATCCAGACCTAAACAAATCAGAAACCTTCGTAGAATCGCAGTTTATCGACAATTGGTCGAAACAACTAGAGCTGCATACAACTTAGCTAGTACATTGCATTCTGCAGAAAATGTTTTTAATCACTTTTCTTCTGATTTGCGTATACTGATTCGAGAAAGATTGGAAGTTTTGCTAAGCGGTCATGAGCAGATACTGCTGAAGTTTAATGGTCGTGTAGATCCCGAAGCGGTTAATTTTATTGCGTATAAATCTTCTCTTCGAAAAGAATTTATGAGTACCTTTTTTGATGAAGCTAAATTAGATTCATACATGCATGACGATTACGGTGACAGCAATGCTGTTATTCATATTATGTCAGCTATATTGGAATATGAAGAAAATCTGATTCTATTGAATCGATTAGTTACAAGCTACCGACACTATGATTGGTCGCAGAAAGAAGCCATTGACAATATTCAAAATATTGAACAATAATAAATAAAATCCGCCATTGGGTATTAACTACTCAATGACGGATTTTTTATTCATAATTTAAAAATAACTGTTTAATGATTTGATAAGAAGTTTTTAGTCTTTCTTTTGTTTGGGGCAAGTCCCAGTTTTCCCAGGTATATCTCTTCATTTCAGGCAGCTCTTTTCCGTTTTCCAATGCTGGGAACGATTCAACAACCTCACCATTTCCAGAAATATATAATGCTCCAATAGAGATTTCATCAATTACTTTGCTTGCAGAAATACCGTCTTTATATATGTCGCCAATAAACTCTTTTTGACTGGGATCTTTTGCTTGCAGCAACAACCAAGGAATTCGCAGTTCTATCATCTCATCTTCAAGGACATGATAATCTGTCAACGAGTCATAATTTTCTGAAGCTGGATCTGCATTCCCTTCTTTCAACTTGCCTGTTTCATAAAATTGGAATGGAACAGTCCTGTTTTCAGTCGGTAAATAATATTCCTTATTCAGTGCATAATAAATTGGTATAAATTTACCGCTATTGTCCTCCGGTTTTTCTGGTTTTGGATCAATAAAATCACTTTGGATTCCATATTGATAAGTATAGAAATCATAATAATCGTTAATCAGGATACGCGATTCATCATCATTTAATTGGATCAAAAATTCTGCTCCATTTTTAAATTGAATTCCATTCATATTTTCAGCAGCCTTATTCCCTTGCTCTGGTACAGTATCCAGCAAAATAATAGGATATCCTTTACTACTTCCCGTCCCAATATCTAACCTCACATACAAATAAGATTCATCGTGATCTGTATAAAGAGCTTTTAAGTCTCCATTTTCTTTTTCATAAATAGGCTCTGTGGTCCAGTCCTCTTTATTTCCGTTAGGATGTATTTTTAAAGGATCAAAACTCAGCAATCCAAACCTTTGCTCGTTCGTTTGTACATTCGACCAGAACGGACGACGATCGGGATTATCATAATCCATGGTGTTCCAAGTGCGTTTGAACCATTCGTCTTGCCACGAAAAAATCAAACCGCCTAAATAATCTTCAGCTATGATATCTTCATACAAGCTGCTGATGAGCTCTCCTTGTGTAGTCTCGGATAAAAATCCTTGGTTTTTCCCGAATGGGTTCGTGTGTGTCATCCCTCGCGAAGCAGGGACACCGAACTCAGCTACTAAAATAGGTAAGCGATGCACACTTTTCAACTCATTCAAATACCCTGCGTAATTATTTTTCTCTCCTCGATGATCCTCATAGTTCAAATAATCCGGATCATAATTTAAAAAATCAGGATAGTAAGGATAAACATGGTACGAAGCAAACTGACCAGTCTCTTCTGCTTCCCCTTTAGCATAAATCACATTTGGATCCACACTGACAATATCTTCAGCATTACTGGAATCTGCTGGATGTTCAAGAATATCAGTAGTCACCCAGTTCGTAAAACTCATAGGGCGTTTCCAGTCGTATTCTTCAAGCTCATATTGGGTCAACTCGTCCATCAATTGGGCTAACCAGTATTCGAATGGCTGAGCATCTTTCGTCTCAAAAAATGTCCCAGTATAATCACTTATATCGCTGGAATGCTTCTCATTAGTTGAAAGCACAACTTCCGGATTCCACTCTACTCCTATGATCCATCCAATAATGTATTGAGAAACATCACTTTCGTAAACGCCATGAGCATGTCCAGGTGAAGGTTCAATTGTTTTATTTCCGTGAATCAAATCGACTATTGATTCCATTTCTTGTTTAAAAAGAGCAAGGTTCTCCGGCTCAAATGCATCCATTGAATCAAGGAGATTTTCTTCATTCATCCATACACCGTGGAAGATATAAATAGGATTTTCATTTGTTTCATTATATTTTTTCAATGCGTTATAAAAACCAGGCGGATGGATTGTATAAATACGGATAGTATTAGCGTTCATTTCACCAATCTGTTCAAACCACCTATAATATTCATCTTCTGTAATACCTGCTTCTCCAGGAAAAGTACCTGGTTTAGCCATCCCCATATTGACTCCTTTAATGGTCATAGGGACCCATTTACCATTTTCGTAAACTTCAAAACTATTCTCTTCTATTCTGGCATTATAATTGAATGATGACTCTTCTTCCATTCCAACGTCATTTGGCTTATCTTCTGGTCTTTGCATATAGAAAATCGATCCTCCAATTAAAAACAATAGCAAGCCTAGTACTATAATCATCAACTTTTTTATACTCAACTTCATGATAATGTGTCTTCCTTTGTGAACCCAGCGCGTTCCATCTTGCCCCACTCTTTATTTCCTCGAAGGAATCGGAATAATCCCTCCAATCGCCATAAAAGAGTCAATGGTTTATACCAAAAAATTTCTGTCAAAGCGCATCCCATGATTTTTCCGATATCTTTGAAAGAAGGATACACATTTGTTGACCAAGCATCTAATAAAACAGCCGCTACTGAGTACACTGCACTGTAGATAACAAATAATAAAAATAAGACGATTGCATAGTCATAATAAACATTTCCAAGGAACATTGACAAAATAACAAATAGATAGCCGCCTACTTCAACGATCGGCCCTAATGCTTCTACAAACCAAAAATAAGGCATCGCTATCATACCTATTGCTTTATACTTTGGATTAAAAGACATTGTTTTATGACGTGTTAAACTTTCTAACAACCCTTGATGCCATCTACGTCTTTGACTTCTTAAAATAGACAATTTTTGAGGTGCTTCTGTATAACATACCGGATCCGCTACATAAGCAATTTTATGGTTTGACTTGCGTTCTTTGATCAATTTGTGCAATTTAACTACCAATTCCATATCCTCACCAATGATATCCACTGAGTAGCCTCCCGCATCAATCACCCATTTACGATTGAATACACTGAAAGCTCCAGAAATGATCAAAACTAGATTGAATTTGCTCAAAGCAATACGTCCGATTAGAAAAGCTCGAATGTATTCAATCGTCTGCATGATTACTAAAGGATTTTTAGCCAAACCTTTTCCAGCTATTGTTCCGGATTCAACAGTCAAACCATTCACAATCCTGATCGTTCCTCCAGCAGCTATAACTTCTTCATTAGAATTGATAATTGGTTTCATAACTCTTAATAGCGCATTTTTTTCTAAAATAGAATCTCCATCAATTGAACAAAAATAAGGATACTTAGCCACATTGATTCCTGTATTTAAAGCGTCTGCTTTTCCACCATTTATTTTATCCACCATCACAAGATTAGGGTGTTTTAAAGAACGATAAATTTGTTTAACTTCTTGCGTATTCAATTGTTTTCTTATGATGCGATCAACAGGTACCATTTCAAATTCATTGATTACTTTAGTTTGTGTACTATCTGTAGAACCATCATTAACAATGATGTATTCTACTTGAGGATAGCGAATATTCAATAAAGAATAAACACTCTCTATAATACCTTCTTCTTCATTGTATGCTGGAACTATAATAGATATTGGTTTTGCATAGGCAGCATTTATGTAATCGGCATCCTGTGTTTTTTTATCTAATTTTGATTGTCTTCCTTCTTCAGAAGACGCGATGATCAACATGACGATATACGAACCTATAATACTGAGCATATAAAAAGCAATCAGAGAACCAACAAATAACATCAATACATTAATCAAATCCATAAGATCATCCCTTCTCGTTCAGTAACTCATTAGCAATATCTACAGCATAAGCGTCTTTAGAGAATTGGACGATTTCTTTCAATACGGCTTTTCCATTTTTCCCTTGTCGGATTACTTCAGCCGCTTTCGATCGCACCCACCAGTTCTGATCTTCTATTAAATTACGAAGATGTGCAATCGAACTTTCTGTAGGCAAGATACTCAGCAGCCTGACACACATCAAACGTTCCTCCCAAATGGGCGAAGCAATAAAATGTGTTAGTTTTTCTACTTCAATCGGTATTCCGATTTCATAAGCTGCTTTTAGTGATCGAATTCTAATTTCCAGCTGCTCACTCTCGCGCTGCTTTTCTAAAAAAACTAGTGATCTTGCTTTTCGTTTCAACCCGAGTGTGTCTATATAAGCTAACTGAGTTGTCTGCGGCAGCTGTTCAAATTGTTTTTCTAATTCGCTCTCAGCTTGGTCGCTGATCCCAAAGAATATTTTTTTGTATTCGTATTCTGAAAACACTATTTTTGCTGCAATTAATTCTTCTATAAAGTAAGAAATGTCAAAATAGGAACTTAAGATCATAATTTCAAAATATTCTTCTTTACTGATTTTTTTATGCAGCACCTTTTTACACTCATCAAAAAGGCTCTCCATTCTGAAGTCACCAATTCGGTAGAGAGCATTCATTCTTATACTCCATTTGCTGCTTTTTAACTGTTGTCGGTAAAAGCTCAAAAGGTTTTCACTAGTGAATTTTTGAATATTGAACAAAATATTTTTATCTGACGCATTTCGTGTATAGGATATCAATATCTCTTCAATGGCTTCAATCTCATATTGTTCATAAGTCAATTTATGGTTTAATTGCTTTTGTTGACCAATCAAGTACTGGTACCAGTCTAGTTCATTGTTCTTAATATACTGTTCTTTGTTTTGTTCAAAACGTTCTATTTTTTTACCATAGAAAACTAAGTAAACGAAAAATAAAATAAAAATCAGCAACAACAATACAATCAGCCACACCAAAAAAGATATTAAATCATTCATGTTTGCCGACCCTTTCTATCATACTTTCCATGCGCGCCTTAAAAACACGTAGACTAAATGGCTTTCGTAAATGAAAATCAATACCGCTTTTATATGCAAAAATAATATCATCTTCTGAAATTCCTTGTGTCATCATAATAATGTTATCATTCTTATTTTCTGGTCTTTTTCTTAATAACTGAATCAATTCTAACCCGCTCTTTTTAGGTAAAAAGTCGTTTAAAATAATAATTTGAGGCTGACCCGACAAAGACCATTCATCATTGATAAATAATAAACCATCCGAAAAAGCTTTCAATTCGATAGGGTATTTTTCAGAGTCTAATGAGTCTAGTGTATGGTAAAGAGCATTTAAAAACACTGGGTCTTCATCAATAATACTGATTTTCACTAATTTCTTGTTATTCATTTTTTGTTAACCGCCTTTAAATTAATTCCCAGCACCTGAAGTTGTATCTACTGGTACTGCCAATTCTTCATTAAATATTTCACCCATCAACTGGTTGCCTTCTTCGTTTAATGTCACTCCGTTTTCTTCAACATTGGTTTCTATAGAGCCATTTTGCTGTTCTAATAGTTCTAAGTATTTTTCATGTATATCAAACAATGGTAATTCGATTTCCTCTGCTACTTCTACTGCAGCATCTTTATAATCTATGTAAGTCAGCATTCTAGAGTTGTAATCTTCTGATTCTTCATTAGGTGTAGGGGTTACTAACACAACTAAGGCATCTGGCAACATCTCTTGGATTTGATTTACATTCCTAACCAAATAGTCTTTAGAATCCTCTATACTGACATCACGGATTTGATCACCTAAAGCTGGAGTCAAAAAGAATACAACATCTGCATTTGTTTCTGTTAAGCTTTGTGCTGCATTAGTAATATATAGATCATAAGAATCTGTTTCTGGTTTCAAGAGCGAAGTTGATTGCAGATCATTGGTCAATGAAGAATTTAGTGCTGCAGCAACACTTTCTACCCAAACGGCGTCATCTGCTGATTGCCCGTAAAAAGCAATAGCTGGTTCTTTCTCTGTTAACTCTATGTATTTTATGTAATCTATGATAGACAACTGATTGCGCTTACTTTCATAAGAAGAAATATCATTTTCCTGAACGGGTACTTCTTGATCAGTACTTTCTTTTTTTTCTCCCTCAGCTGAAGTTGCTTGAATCAACTCTTGCTGTTGTTGATTTGAAAAATCATATCCTGCATACACTACACCTACTGTAATAAAAAATAACAACACAACTAATATCATACTTTTCTTTTTCATGGTTCCACTCCTTATTTTTAACATCTATCATTATTATAATAAAAAAACAGGTCATCTTCACAATTTTCATTATGGTGATGACCTGTTCGGCTCTATCTCACATTACTAGACAAAACGCTTCAATACCTATTTTTATTCAAAAAGTAACCACGGTATTCGCTTGTCAAAAACGCTTGATGAAGATTTCACTTTATTGGAACACTCACAACCTTGTACCAAGACCTATTGTTTCCCAGATAATTGACGGTATCGGTCATACCAAATGTCCATGTATGCCTGAGAGAATGGACCTTTGCCTTCGTTGATCCAATCTACAAGGATTTTGACATTTTCTTTCAATATATGATCAATATCTTCTGGATATTCCCATTTACGACTATGGTCTTCGTACTCGTCTACATCCAACAACCGCTTTTCGCCATCTGGAAATACTTTGATGTCTAAATCATAATCAATATATTTTAATCCTTCTTCATCAATAAGAGCTGGTGAGGCAAGGTTACAATAATAAGATACTCCGTTATCGCGAATCATAGCGATGATGTTGAACCAGTATTTTTTATGGAAATAAAGAATAGCCGGTTCTCTTGTCACCCATCTTCTGCCATCTGCTTCGGTAACTAGAGTATGGTCATTGCAGCCGATCAAGGATTGATTACTTGTTTTTAGTACCATTGTATCTCGCCACGTGCGATGTAAACTGCCGTCGTGTTTATAGCTTTGGATCGTGATGTATTCTCCTTCTTTTGGATGATGCATCGCTAACCCAACTTTCTTTATCTCTATTACTTGTTAAGAGATAGTTACTTTACCACAAGTGTAAGAATACACTCGAATCATTAAATAGTATACCATAATCATTTTAATAAAGTAAAAAAAAGGTGGGTGTTTAGCCCACCTTTTTTTTCGTTGATCTAAAGCATCAATTTCCCGCCTCTTTTCGGTGCACAAATGCTCTTAAGGTAACAGTGAAAAAAGCCTTTATCGATATTCAAAATAAGTTTGTTTATTTCTGTAAAAATTTATTTTTATACGCTGCCCACATCTTCATTTGAGGACCCGGGAAAGTATATTGATCAAAATCTTCGGGTTTCACCCATGCACAATGCTCTGGAATCGTAGCAATTGAGTCTTCGTGGCTGAGTTCTCCATAATAAATAGCCATGTGCCATTTAAGATGGCTGAAAATATGTGTATCTCCAGCAAACGGCTCTGTTATCAAAACGGGTTTTATTCCGTAAAATAAATCCAGTTGATTGCTCAAGTCATTAACTGAATAGTCTGTCAGTCTATCTTTTGTCGTGACGAACTTCCCTTTGGAGAAAAACTGACTCATCTGGTTCTCTTCCAACAACGGAAAAGTCCACATACTGGCTAACAAACCATTGCTTGGTCGCTTTTCAAGTAATAATTCTCCTTTACGGTTGCTAACGACAACTCCAACATAATAAACAGGTTTTGCTTTTTTCTTTTTGCTTTTTACAGGATATTTTTCCCATGTGCCATTTAGAAAAGATTGATTGAATTCTTTCACAGGACTTTTTTCAGGATGATAATTTTTCGGCGTACAAATAGTAGCACCTAAATCCATCAGAGCTTGATTGAAGTCTCCTGGTCTATAAGGATCAATGATTTCTCTTAAAATCTCTTCAAACAGCTTACGATTGGCAGGTAAAGCAATATCTGCATCAATTTCAAATAAGCGGCTTAAAATGCGCATGATATTTCCGTCCACGGCCGGTTCAGGTAATCCGAAAGCCATACTGGCGATTGCTCCCGTCGTATATGGCCCAATCCCTTTTAACTTGATGATTTCTTTTGGATCACGCGGCATTTCGCCATTGTAATCTTCGACGATCTGGATTGCTGCTTTCTGCAAATTACGAACCCGAGAATAATATCCTAGTCCTTCCCAAGCTTTTAATAAAGTATCTTCTTCTGCTTGGGCTAAAGCTTCAATAGAAGGGAATGTTCTCATAAAGTTTAAATAATACGGAATAACCGTGTCTACACGTGTTTGCTGTAGCATGATCTCCGATACCCAGATACGATAAGGATCATTATTCTTCCGCCATGGAAGATCTCGTTTTTCTATATCGTACCAGCTTAATAAAGTTGTTCGAAAGCGTTCGATTTTTTCTTTTGGCCAAATTTGTATTCCATTGATTGCTTTTTCCTTCGCCATACTCAATTCACTCATCTTCTTCTAATTCCTTCTCATTAATAAATTGGGTAATCAATTCACCATCAAAACCCTTTTGGTATAAATTAGTCTTCACTTTTTGAATTTTTTTGCTGCCTATCAGCTTAGATTGTTTACGCCAAATCTTTTCTCCATGTCTCTTTAATGCTTCATATTCATCATCTTCTTCTTTTTCTGTATCTATATGAGTCAAGATTTCAGTGATCTCATCACTGTTGAATCCTTTTTGCATGAGATTTTGCCTAACCTTATTTGCTGTTTCTTTCGAAGAACTTTGTTTAGTTCTTTTCAACACCTTGTTCGCTGCAGCAACACCATTTTCGATTCGCTGTTCTAAAGGATACTGCAATAAGGCTTGTTCAATGATCGTGTCCTGAACGCCACGCTTTTTCAGTTCCTGACGTATAGTGTAAGGTCCTTTTCCATTAAGATTAGCTGCAGTTCTCGTATAACTTTCTGCGTAAGTCAAATCATCAATGTACTTCATTGTTTTTAATTTTTCGATAGCTTTTTCTGCTGTTTCTAATGAAAACTCATGTTTCAACAAATCGTCTCGGACTTCTTTTTCTGAGCGCAGTGAATAACTTAAGTAATTTACGGCTCGTGAAAAAGCTTTGCTGAAATCGTCTTCTTCCTCGAGCTGTTTTTGAAATTCTTTTGAAATTTCCATTCCTTTAAAAAGAACATGGTTTACTAAAACTGATTCATCTATAGGAAAAGCGTACTCTCCGTCTAAATAAACGTTGTATCGTCCCTTACGTTTTTGGGTTTCTATTTTCGTGATCTTGGGATTCGTTTTTTTCTCATTCTTTGGTTGGTCATTTGGAGTAAGTGACAAACCTCCCACCTCCTAATCCTATTTCTTGCTCTTATTATAGCGTACCTCAAACAAATGTTCGAATCAATTCTTTTCCATCAAATTTGTAGTATACAAAAAGCACTTATGAGAGAGATTTATCCCCACATAAATGCTTAATTTACCTATCGTTTAGTTTAGTAATGAGTATCTTCGAATCCGCAAAATACGTCTACTGGAGATACTCCTTTGAATTCTGAACGGCCTATGAATTTGTCCACTAACGCTTTCATTGTGAAGTCTTTGTTGTCATAAGCGTTGATGTACGTTTGTACTTGAGGCACATCAGCTAAGTGGAATGGAGATTGCAATGAAACAAAAATCATCGGTGCTTCGTGTACATAGAATGGAATATCCGGAGTACCTTTTGAAGCTGGCCATTGGATACGTTGATCCATATTGGGATTAACAATAGCCAAGTTGATGATCAAATCATACTTTTCTGTTAATTCGGCAATTGGACGTTTTTGAGCATATACGTTTGCCAATGCTGCTTTTCTTTCTTCTTCAGGCATTTTCATGATTTTTTCTTCAGCAGCTTCCCAAATTGATACTTCAAAACCTTCTGCTTCAAGTAACTCTTTTATTTTAGCAGATGAGCGTACATTTTCACCAACCATTGCTCCGAAACCACCTTGTGTTCCCTTAACATCTACTAGCAGCACACGTTTTTTGTCTTCTGGAGAAATCGGGAAGATATTTTCTTTATTTTTAACTAATGTGATTGCTTTGTCAGCAACTTCTTCTGCAATTTTTTGATTTTCTGGGAGACCGATTTTAGCCATTGCTTCTTCTTTCGAAGGCAAAATTTCTGTTTTAGCTTTTTTGTGCAAGCCTAAAGCAGCTTTTGTTCCTAAAATACGAGTCAACGCTTCTTTTAGACGATCTTCAGTAATAACGCCATTTTTGTATCCATCCATCATCCATTGTAAGTCTTCGTCTGGATCATTGAAGAATAAGAATAAATCTGGACCAGCAGCGATAGAAGCTGGAAGCATGTCTTTACGTTTCATAGCACCTGTTAAAGCAACCATATGGCTAGCATCAGTTACAACTAACCCATTGAATCCCATTCTATCTCTTAATAAGTCTGTCAAAATATATTTGCTAAGAGTGGCTGGCAAATATGCTTCTTGCACTGTTGCTTCAGGATTGAAGTGACGTAAGTAAGAAGGTAATGAGATGTGTCCAGCCATGATAGATGGAAGTCCAGCATCAAATAATGAACCGTAAACTTTACCAAAAGTAGCATCCCACTCTTCTACAGAGTAATGGTTAGGCGCAAATGATAAATGTTGGTCACGCTCATCGATTCCGTCTCCTGGGAAATGTTTTGCAACTGGAGCGATACCGCTCTCTTGAATTCCTCTCATATATTCTAGAGAAAGTTCAATGGTTTGATCCACATCTGAACTCCAAGTACGAGTAGAGATGATCGGATTACGCCAGTTGCGTAAAAGGTCAACAATCGGAGCAAAACTCCAGTTACATCCAATAGCTGCCGCTTCAATCCCCGAAACGCGTCCCATTTCGTAAGCGTACTTCGGATCATTTGTAGCAGCAATTTTTACTTCGTTACCGATATATGTTCCATCAGTGCTTGCGCCGTTTCCACCCATTTCAGTGTTAGCAGCGATCAATAGTGGAATTTTACTATTTTCTTGTAAAATGCGGTTTTGTACGTAAACTTCATCTGATTTACCAGGATTGTAACGAACTCCCCCAATATGGTAGTCATTTAAGACACCTGTTAAATATTCTTTAGTACGGCTTGAACCCATGTTAATAAACAATTGACCGATTTTTTCTTCATCTGTCATACTTTCAATTGTATTTTCTGCCCATTTAATGGATTCAGCGTCTAAGTTATATGGTTTTGTAGTTAAATCATCTTTCATTTTATAAATCTCCCTTCAATTTATAGAACGTTTTCTATATCATTATAAAATAAGCAACTACATATCACAGTACAAAACTTTGTTTTATTTTCAAAATTAATTGTTTCTTCATAATCTATTCTGTTATGTAAAAAAACCTTGCTGTATAAAAAATTATTTTTATACAGCAAGGTTTTTAATCTATTTATTTTTTAGTGGTATCATCATCTACAATATCATCTAGAGGTCTAGCGTTAGTTTCTTCTTTGACTACTCCATAAATAGGTCCTCTATCTACAGACCCATTCAATAAGGGATCTTCATCTAATTCTACATCAGATTTATCCTCTCTCGATTCTACGACAGCATCATCAATACTCGTTGCTGCATCATTATTCTTTTCATTCAGAGCAGTATCATTTACAATGACGACATAATTCCCGTGTATTAAATCCTCTTCTAATTTAACAGCCTCGTGCATCTCAATTCCATATTGTTCCAAAGTGGCTTCTTCACTAGGTTTAGCAAACATACCTTTGAAACGATCCCACGCGCTTTTGTCTTCTACAGTGTCCACTTTATCTACTTGAACTGAAGTTAAGTCTTCTAAATTTTCGTGGTTTTTCTTATTTGTTACTACAATAATATCGCCAGATAAATAATATCCTTCATTTAATAAACGACGAACTGCTTGTATTGTTTCATTAATTGACTTATAAGAACCTTCTATTCTTTTTACCATAATTATCTGCCTCCAGTTTCCTTAAGAAAGACTGTTAACCATTGATGATTTCTCCACCGTTGACATGCAACATTTGACCTGACACATAGCTTGAGTCTGAGCTCGCTAAATATACATAAGCGCCTGCCAGCTCATAAGCTTTCCCCGGTCGACCTAAAGCTCCGCTTTTACCCCAAGTCTTCAATTGTTCTTCATTAAACGTAGCAGGGATCATAGGAGTTAAAATTGGACCTGGTGCAACTCCATTTACACGGATTTTTTTATCTAATATTTGTGAGTGTTGTGATAATGCTCTTGTAAAGCTTACAACTGCCCCATTAGATGCAGAATAATCAAGAAGGATCGGTTTTCCTTTGTAGGCTGTGATTGACGCTGTATTGATGATTGAACTTCCTTCAGATAAATATGGAAGAGCAGCTTTTACAAAGTAATGCATGCTATAAACATTCGTACGGAAAGTGCGATCTATTTGTTCAGCTGTGATATCTTCGATTTTTTCTTGTACATGTTGTTCTCCTGCATGGTTCACCAACACATCGATTTGACCCCATTTATCCGTCACTTCTTTGACTACTTTTACAACAAAATTTTCATTACCGACATCACCTTTGAGCGTTAAAACTTTTACACCTAACTCTTCTAAGCGATTTTTTGTCTTTTCGGCATCTTCATCGTTTTCATGGTAGACGATTGCTACATTGGCTCCTTCTTTCGCAAATGCAATGGCTGTGGCTTGACCGATACCGCTATCTCCACCTGTAACAATAGTGTTTTTGCCTTTTAATTTTCCAGCTGGTTTATAATTTGGATCTTCTGTTTCAATTTCTTGAGGAACATCTGCTGTAGCGTCGCTCATCAGATATCCTTTTTTTGGTTCTTGTGATTTCAATTCTTCATTTGTCATAATTTATCCTCAACCCTTCTGAGATTTTATTCTGTTTAGCATTCATTTATTTGCTTTTCATTTTAAAGATAACAAAAAGCTTTTTTAGTTACAAAAAAGACGCTTGTCACTTGATAAATAATAAAAAGAAGTTAGAAAATTTCTAACTTCTTTTTATTCACAATTTAAGTGATGTTAAATTTCTTAATGATTATTCTTTTCAGTATTGTCAGTGGTTTTTTCACCACTTTGGATATAAGTGTCATCATTGTTTGCGTCATTGTCTGGTTTATTGACATAGTCGGATGAGTCATCCGCATCATTTTTAGCATTGCCCGCTGTATAGCCTGTGTTGATATTGTCTGGGTAGACATGGTTTCCTTCATCTATAGTGACACTTGTTTCATCGCCCGTTAATTGAGGAGCCTCTTCATCTTCTAACATATTATCATTTTCATTATTATCTACAGGTTCTTGAGCATTTTTATTTAATTTTTTGTCATCCATGAGCGCTGCCTCCTTATTTTGGTTTGGTTTATCTTCTCTAGCAGATTGTGCTTTAGTTGGATCAAAAATTTCTTCATCCCCTGGAGAAGGTTCATAATCCTCTTTCATTGCCTCTTTTGAAGCGATGATTGCTGGATCTTCTTGTTCTACTGATGCAGTTTGACTTTGATTTGATATGTCTTTCTCTGCAACTAACAGCAGAACATCTCCATTTTTTAAAGCTGCATTATATTTTTCTGCCTCATTTTCATCTACGTCATATTTTGTAAGAGGTGCATTTGATTCTTCAGAATCATACTTACCAAAAGTCAGCATTTCCTTTGCTTTTTCCCAAAATGAAGTTCCTTCATTAGGATCAACAGTATCTACCTCCACCAAAGTCAGATCTTTCAATTCTTCTTGGTGTTTTGATTTGCGGTCTGTAACGACTACGATTTCTTCAGCCTTATGTCCTTCATTTAATAATCTTTCTACTGCTTTGATCACTTCTGTTGAAGTTTGATAAGTTCCTTCTACTCGTCTTTGCATTCTTCTCACGCTCCAATTTAGTTAAAACAATTTTTTGGTTCATACTAAAGTCTACTCAAGTTCAATGTAAGCATATCAAAAACCCTTGTTCTCTTCAAAGAAGATGACTCGTATGCAACCCAGTTAAATAAAATAACCGTAAAAGGAAACAGATAAAAACCGGGTTACGTTACTAGACATGTAAGCAGTCATGACAACCTTACACAAACAGAAAAAGGAGGAATGAGTTATGCAAAGAGAATGGAATAAAGGGGCAATTGAATTATATTTTGAAGATATTGAAAACGAGGAATTTCTTCGTCGAAGCTACCCGAATACAATTGAAAATGTCTCTGCAGAACAAGTTGAAGGATTTACTGCAGCTATTGAATCTTTATCTGGATTAGATTTAGGCCACACAATAATTGTCGAAGAATACAAATATACTCGTTAACCCAACGTAAAATACTAAAAGGAGGAATAAATCATGGCAAAAACGTTAGAATTGAAGTTTGGAACAAGTATCAATAAAACAAAAACAATTAGTGTGAAAGACCCGCTTCTTGATGTAACTTCTGAGACTGCTCAAAAAGCAATGGCAGATATCATTCACTTGAATATGTTTGACATTGAAGGTGTTAACCCTTATGCAACCAGTCTTTCAGCTCGTTATGTGGAACGATTAGTAACAGATATTTTTGAAACCGAGTAACGATGTGTCCTAACTGAAACAGAATTCACATCAAAACTGGACCAATCCTATTGGTCCAGTTTTTTTACGTCTCGATTAAAAAATAAGGAGGTCTATCTATGTATACGATCGAAAAACAATTTATCCCTATCAATCAAAAATCCTTAATAGCATCAAAGTTCATTATCGCCCATGACTCTGGTAATCCCGCTAATGTTGGCAAAAATGCATTGATCAACGAAGTAACTTACATGTCTCGAAAAGCGAAAGAAGGTGGGGTTTTTACCAGCCATTGGGTAGGAGGTGGAGGAAGAATTATTCAAATAGCTCAAACTGGAAAGCTTCAACATGGTGCAGGACCAAAAGCCAATCCCTATGCTTATGCCCAAGTTGAATTGGCTCGAACAGCAAACAAAAAACAATTTGCTATAGATTATCTCGCTTATGTTTGGTTATTAAAACATTTAGCTGCTGAAGCTTCTCTCCCATTTACGTTAAATACTGGAGATTCTATCAAAGATAAAGGCATCAAGACTCATCATTGGGTCAGCCGAAATTTAGGAGGGACCACACATACTGACCCAGATCGTTATCTAGCTCAATTTGGAGTGACAATGGATCAATTCGCACACGATCTTTCTAAAGGAGCACAAAGTTTTTCTAAAAAACAAGTTACGATGTCTCATTTAGTCAAAAGAGGCGATACCCTTTGGAGCATTGCTGAAAAATACCACACCACTATTCAGCAGTTGATAATGATCAACTTTTTGCCTTCTGAAGTCATTTATACTGGACAAATACTCAGACTAAAAAAGGATTCCAGTATTTTAACTGATGCAGAAGTCATCACTCAAATCCAACGTACGATCGGTACTGAACCTAATGGTCTTTTTGGATCGAATACTAAGATTGCTATTTTAAAATTATACCAACGGACTTATGGTATCTATCCAACTGGCATCTGGAAGGATTCCTTATCTCTTTCAACGCGCACTTTGAAATCAGGTAGTGAAGGTTGGGACGTATATGCTGTACAAGCTATGTTGTATTGTTTAAATTACAATTGCGTAGGTCTTATAGATAAGAAGTACGGTGCCAATACTGAAAAAGCCGTTCGATTGTTTCAAAAAAATCACTACCTAAAAGATGATGGTCTTTTTGGGCCAAAAACACAGGAAAAACTTTTTAGTTAAAAAAAGAGACCTATAAAAATAAGCAGGTGCTGGTAGACATCCAGCGACCTGCTTATTTTTATAAGTTGAAAAACTCGTACTGCTGATATAAATGATCAATAGCTTCTTTTGATTTTTCCAATTTTTGTATACTAGCTTGGTAATAATTCGTAACATAAGCATAGAATA
Organism: Desemzia sp. AGC72; assembly: GCF_057334175.1. Classification (NCBI taxonomy): domain Bacteria; kingdom Bacillati; phylum Bacillota; class Bacilli; order Lactobacillales; family Carnobacteriaceae; genus Desemzia; species Desemzia sp. AGC72. Next base: position 124,062 of record NZ_JBHFIG010000010.1, on the reverse strand, counting down.
AAATATCGATTGCATACATTTGTGCTAGTAATGAAACAGTTGCTCCGCTTCTCAATGGAGGCTCTTGCGCAAAAGCTGTTTTCAGCGGCACATCTGACAAAGTACTCAATGTATTTTCAGTATTGCGTGTTAACGAAATGGTTTGTACGCCAAAATCTTTTGCCATCTTCGTCAACGCCAAAACTTCACTTTTTTCTCCTCCGTTAGAGATGCCCAAAAACAATGCTTTATCATCTGCCACAGCCAATGCAGTAGCTAACACGTGTTGATCTTGAAGAATGATTACTTTTTTTCCTATTCGACTGAACTTTTGCTGAAAATCTTCAGCCACAATGCCTGAAGCTCCAACTCCAAATGGATAAATCACTGAACTTTCGTAAAATAATTTAGTCGCTTGGGATACAGCCTCGGAATCTAACGTATGATTCGTTTCTTTGAAAACATGATGCGTGTTCACCAGAAATTTCTTCTTTATTTGTTCTAAGTCTTCGCCTGGAACGATATCGGTGTAGACATTATCATTGATTCCTTGTAGATCTGCTGAAAGCTGCAGCTTCAAATCCACGAAACCTTTTAAACCAATGGAACGGCAAAAGCGAATGACCGCTGCTGAACTGGAGTCGGCTTTTTTTGCCAATAGTGATGAATTCATATTGATAACAGATACAGGATCCTTCAAAATGACTTCAGCGATCTTTTTTTCTGACAATGGTAGAAATGCTTTTTTTTCTTTTATCTGCAGTAAGATATTGTTTAACATATATTTTCCCCTTTTGGTGCTTGCTGATCGATTTGGACGAATAATCCTCTATAAAAAGAAAAGGCATCTAAACTGATTTCAGTTAGTTGCCTTTTACAGTTACCTTTATAGTATAAAGCTTAAGTGCTTAATAGTCGATGACCGTTTCACCATCAATTTCAGTAGTAGGTAACTCAGTTGGTTCCATAGCTTCTGCAGGTACTCCAAAGAAGTACGTTGCTGCAAAACCTCCAGCGTATGCAGCTAGTAAACCTAATACATATCCCCACCATAAGCCATCAGCAATTAATGGAATTAAAGCAACCCCACTTGGTCCAATAGCAGTAGCTCCGACTCCACCGATCAATCCGATAACAGCACCACCGATTCCTCCACCAATACATGCTGTAATAAATGGACGGCCTAATGGTAATGTAACAGCATAGATCAACGGTTCGCCAATTCCTAAAATCCCTACTGGCAATGATCCTTTGATCATATTTGTTAATTGTTTGTTCTTACGGCATTTTACCCATAAAGCCATAGCTGCTCCGACTTGACCAGCACCAGCCATTGCTAAAATAGGTAAAAGCAATGTTGAACCTTGAGAAGCAATCATTTCAATATGGATCGGTGTTAAAATTTGGTGTAAACCAAACATAACCATTGGTAAGAATGCCGCTCCTAAAACGAATCCAGCAAAAGCCCCACCAACATTCAATACCCAAGTGATAGCACCGACTAATGAACCTGAAACAAATCCTGCAAGCGGCATAATTAAAAATATAGTCGTAAGTCCAATAACCAGTAATGTTATTGTTGGAGTCACAATGACGTCTAATGAATCAGGAACAACTTTGCGTAAGTTCTTTTCTACAATAGATAATAACCAAACTGCTAAGACAACTCCGATTACTCCACCTTGTCCTGCTGCTAAAGGTTGACCAGTGAAAATGTTTGGTAATGGACTTTCAGGTAACATTCCTGGAAGGTAGATCAATCCCCCAATAATACCGCCTAATCCTTCTGTAGCTCCAAAAACTTTTGCTGCATTGATACCGATATAAATATTTAAATAAATAAATAGTCCATTTTTAATAATATTTAGCACTAGTACACTGTAGCCCCATGTTTCAGCATCAATACTTCCAGCAGTAATCAAGTTTTGGAAAACTGAAGCAATACCACCGATGATACCCGCTCCAACGAATGCTGGAATTAATGGTACAAAAATATTCGCGATTGATTTTAAAGCACGTTTGAATGGAGTATTATTGCGTTTCTTTTGTTCAGATTTAGTAGCTGCTGCTTTTCTTTCAGCTTCTTGTCGTCCTGAAGGTACACCAGTAGTGTCCACTTCAGCTGGACGGCCTTTTTTCATTTGAGACATTTCATTGGCCACTTTAGTAACAATTCCAGGTCCTAAAACGATTTGCAACGTATCGTCTTCTACTACACCCAAAACACCCTCAACTTTTTTCAACTTTTCGATATCGACTTGGTCGTAATCTTTGATGTCTAAACGGACACGAGTCATACAGTTGATCACATTGCCCACGTTACTCATCCCGCCAACTTGACTGTAAATATCTTTAGCTAATTTTTCTTCTTTTGCACTTGCCATTACTCTTCCTCCTTTTAATCTATGCTTTATTTATCCATCGTATTTCTAACAAATCCTTGCGATTCTTCTAGCTTTTGTTCAGCTTCTTCTTTAGTAGAGTCAGTTAAGATCATAACAATAGCTGTTTTCACTTGTTGATTTGCACTTGTAAAAGCTTGAGAAGCCTGTTCATAAGAGCAGTCTGTTGCTTGCATGATGATGCGTTTTGAACGTTCTACCAATTTTTCGTTAGACGGTTTTACGTCAACCATCAAGTTTTGATACACTTTTCCGATGCCGATCATTGAACTGGTAGACAACATATTCAACACTAGTTTTTGTGCTGTACCGGATTTCAGTCTAGTTGAACCAGTTAAAATTTCAGGTCCTACTTCTACTTCAATAGGTAAAGTCGCATAGCGGCTGATCTCAGCATCTTTATTACAAGAAAGAGAAGCAGTTGTTGCTCCGATTTCATTTGCATAAGTCAATGCTCCGATAACGTATGGTGTTCTTCCGCTAGCTGCGATTCCTAAGACTACATCATTTTCAGTCAAGTCAATATGTTGCAAATCTTCTTTTCCTAAAGTAGCAGAGTCTTCAGCACCTTCAACAGCAACTGTCATGGCTTTCATTCCGCCAGCAATCAATCCTTGTACCATAGTAGGTTCTACACTAAAAGTCGGAACACACTCAGCTGCATCTAAAACGCCTAGACGTCCACTGGTACCGGCACCCATATAAATCAAGCGTCCTCCTTTCTTAAAGCTTTCAATGATGGCTTCAGCTACTTTTGAAATTGCAGACAGCTCTTTTTCAACTGCATACGCAACTTTTTTGTCTTCCTCATTCATTAACTGTACTACTTCACTTGTAGTCAGTTCATCTAAATTCATTGTTTGATGATTTCTAGTTTCTGTGGTTAATTTATCTAAGTTCACTTATATTCTCCTCTGTTTGATTCATTTGTTCTTTCAACTCAAAATATCCGCCAGCAGGACACCAATCCAATAGTGGCAAGTCCTCTGCTCTAATACGTGCTGCAACATTGACTTTTTCGTCTTTAGGCAGATCATGAACGACAATTTGGATTTCGCCCATATAACGTTGGTAGTCCTGATTGTCTATTGTTACAGATCCACGTGTTCGTTCAATCGTTTCATATGGACTGATTTGAGGTATCTCTTTAAAACGAGCATCCGCACTTCTCAGCACATCTTTAGCTGGATCCCATCGGTTTTGATGCCTCCCTAAAACGGTTTCAAAATAGGGAGACTGTTTTGCCGGTTTAATAAAATATACAACCGTTTTGTCAGTGATGTATCTCTTGAATTGATAGATTGTAGATTCTGCTATTTCAGGGTCTCCGATATACACTTCATCTACGAAACATTCTGTAATCAATTCAATCGCTGCAGCCAAAGGATGTCTGCCTCGGTGATCTTCTAACGTCGGCAACTGTTTATACAGAGGACCTCTCAACTGTTTATCTCCAGGAACAAATGCAGCTACTGTAAATCCTGTCTCTACCAACCACTGGTTTTTTTCTTTTAGTACTTCCTTCGCTAAACCCGTTTCAGGTCTAGGATAATAATTGTGCATAGCCACCATATGAGGGAAATTCGCACCATATTGATTCAATTCTGCAACATCATTTTGAGTAATCGTACTAGCATTTAAAACGATTGGTAGTTCGTTAGACATAAAAGCAATTTCTTGGTTTGAAAATCCGTAATCGACTCTTAGACCGTCAACTCCTTTTTCTTTCAGTTGTTTCAATTCCTCTGCTGAAAAATCACAAACGCCTATCTTAGCTAAAGCACCCTTAGAAACATCTGCCACTAGTTCCATTTCCAGTTTTTTCATCAATGCTCCCAATTCAGACAACCGTACTAGATACTGCTCAGCATCTTCTTCTGGGATATGTAATGAAGTAAACACTTTTGTGAAACCTGCTTCTTTCATTTGTTTCAAATACCTTTTTCTCTCTTGAGTCAACTCATCACCTAAGAATATAGATAAGCCAAACATGGCATTCCTCCTTACAGCGTTTTCATTTCCAATTTCATATTAACACATTGAAATTTTATTTCAACCTCTATTTTTACGCACATTAGTTATACCACTATAATATATACGTCTAAAAACACAATAAAACATGACACAGTCATGGCATACCTTTCAAGTTCATGTATCCGTTTTATTTTTTAGAAATTTATCCCTTCTCTTTTATTATGCCGAGGATGTGTTATGATGAAATTAAATTTTAATATAGGAGAGATAAATATGACTAAACTTTATTTTGTTCGTCATGGGAAAACAGAATACAATCTTGCTGACCGAGTACAAGGCGGTGACGTTGATTCTCCGCTTCTTCCAGAAAGCAAAGAAGATGCTGTCAAAACAGGACTAGCTTTAAAAGAGAAAGGAATCACTCATGTGATCGCCAGTCCTCAACATCGTGCCGTAGAAACGTGTGAACTGATTACCAACCAATTTGAGCATCAATTTACTGTTCATTTTGAGGAAAAATTTAAAGAATTGAAGTATGGAGAGTGGGAAGGAGCTTTCATTCCTCAATTAAAACAATCATTCCCGGAAATGTTCCATCACTTAAGAGTGAAACCGGAATTATACGACCCAACTAAAATTGGAGGCGAAACCTACCTAGAATTGGTCAAAAGAGGTACTGAAGTGGTAAAAACTGCCTGTGCAGCTTTTCCAAATCAAGATCTTTTATTTGTTGGTCACAGCATCACTATAACTTGTACTATGCTTTCTCTGCTTGGAAAAGAAACAAAAGATCTTCGTTCTTCTCCGCCGCTTGAGAATACGAGTATTTCAGTCTTGGATTTAATTAATGGTCAATATTCTTTAGAAAAATGGAATGAGGTTAGTCATCTACTATAACATTAAGAATACTTATTGATGATTTAAATCATCACTAAATGAAATTTTTACAACCCAACCCCTACTTCTTTATTCCATTTTCCGGTTCGTCAAATTTCCGTAACATTTACATCATTAGTTTTCTTGTTTTCATTATTTTACACACTCATATGCGTGGAAAAAAGCAGAACTCTTATAATCTGATCTCTAAAACAGAAAAAATATGCTATACTAGTTAAGGCTATTTGAGGAAAGCTGAAGCTTTTTTAAATAAAGGATAAAGACATAATCGGTCTTTGTTTGGGAGGATGACCGTTAATTGAAAGGAGAACAAAACGCAGTGATTGTATTAGCAGGAATGATTGGCGCAGGAAAAAGTACTTATACCGCTTTAATATCTGAAGCACTTGGCAGCGAAGCATTTTATGAAAGTGTAGATGACAACCGTATTTTAGAAAAATTTTATGAGGACCCAAAGAGATGGGCTTTCTCACTGCAAATTTATTTCTTAAACACTCGCTTTAGAAGCATAAAAGAAGCTTTTAAACATAAAAACAACGTTTTGGACCGCTCTATCTATGAAGATGCTTTATTCACCCGCATCAACTATGAGCAAGGCAACATGAGTGAACCGGAAATGGATACTTATTTAGATTTGTTGGAAAACATGATGGAAGAATTGGACAGCATGCCTAAAAAATCTCCAGATCTATTGATTTATTTGAGAGGTTCTCTGGATACCGTTTTAGAACGCATCGAAAAACGCGGACGTGACTATGAACAAGTTGAAAAAAATTCAGGACTGTTGGACTATTATAAACACTTACATAGTCGTTACGACGGCTGGTTTAATGGTTACAACAAAAGCGCTACATTAACGATTGATATCGATAAGTACGACTTGGAAAACCCAGACCATGCTGATGCAATTATTTCTATGGTGAATAAGAGACTTGCTGAAGTTCGCAGTGAAGCGGAAACTATTGTCTCTCCATAATAAAAAAAGAAGCTGAGGGATACTCTCAGCTTCTTTTTTTATTAGTTCTTATTGTTATTTAGAATTTCTTCGCAAATGAGAAAATCAGCATGTATTGAATCATTGATTTTTTTCAGTTGATCACTACAACTAATGTTCTTGCTGCTATTTGAGCATGATATCACGAAAAAAGAGACGTTATTAGCTAACGTTTCTTTTTTCTATCCAGACACAACCGATTGTTTGAGAGGCAGGGATAACTGCTTGATATCTTCCATGATTGTCATACGCTTTAAAAAATAATTTACCGTCTTCATTGTAACCATATGCATAAACCAGCAACCAATGATTTTTATATTCGCTCCCAAACAACTTAGCTGTCCCTACTGCTAAAGGCATAGGATTAGGCTGCTCGAGTAACTTCACTACTGTTCTCTCCGGAATCAAACTCATTTTAACTTTCAGGTCCGGGATATCCTTCAAGACATAGTCTAATCCCACTTTTAAATCCCAAGGAAAAGTTCCTTTATAAGGAAACAAGTCATCGATGACTGATTTTAAACCTGTCAATAATTCGTCTTTAGCTAAATCAATTTTATATTCTTTTAAAAAAGTATCATGTACTAATGCTGCGCTTGCGTAAGTACCGCAGATTCCAGGTTTTTCTCGGTTGATCCATGATTGGTATTTTTTAAATCGATATGGTTTTAACCCTACCCACTTCACTGGATAAGAAGTAGAACTTTTTTCTTTCATCCCTTATAACATCCCTTAAGTTATATTGTGTTATTTGTACACGTTAACTGATAGTTCTATTTGCCTCATTCCTGCTTAATATACCATACCCTATACGAAACAGCTTAAAAAATCCACTAGAAGTTCTGGTAAACTCCTAATGGATTTTTGACTTATTTATGCAACATAAGACCGACAAACTTCGGCACACTCATGACAAACCTTTGCGCATTCTTGGCAATGATCATGGTCATGTTTTTGACACTCATCTCCGCAAGCTTGACAAACATCTGCACACAATTGAATCAATTCTTTTGTGAAACGACTGTCTCTGCTGGAGAAACTTGCAACTAAACCGCAAATATCCGCACAATCTCTATCTAACCGAATGCATTCAGCCATCATTTTTACATGATCCTCTTTTAAACAAGCACTGAAACACTCATTACACGTTTGTTGGCATTCTAAAGCTTTGTGAGCAACTTCTTTTATTGTCGTATCCATCAATGATCCCTCTTTCTTTTTTTAGTTTACAAATTCAGTATAAATAGTCCATAAAAATGATTCAAATCATACGGGTTAAAATAAGAGCTCTCACTTTTTAGTGAAGAGCTCTTGAATCAGACACTTTAATTTAATGGATTATTTTCTTGAATGTATTTTTCTAACTCATCACGTGTAGGCAACCCTTCATTGTCGCCTTGGTTTTGTGCTTGCAGTGAGCCTATAGCGTTCGTACGAAGCACACTGTTTTGCATGTCTAATCCATCCAAGTAGCCACTGATGACTCCAACTGCGAATCCGTCTCCAGCCCCTACTATATCAAGGACTTCTTTCACTGCAAATCCAGGTACATTTTTCATTTCTTGACCTTGTTTTTTATAAATGCACCATCAGACCCAGTTTTAATCACAACATAATCTACACCCATGTCTAAATAAAATTGCGTGATCGTTTCTTTGTCTCTAGAACCCGTTAATTTTTCGCCTTCACTGATTCCAGGAAGGACCACATTTGCATAGCGAGCCATGTTGTTCAATACTTTGATCATCGTTTCTTCATTTTTCCATAACTCAGGACGCAAATTTGGGTCGAAAGTAATAAAGGTTCCTGCTTCTCTCGCTTTAGCCATCAAATGGTAGACAGCTCCTCGAGTGATACGATTTACAGCAGGAGGAATCCCGGTTACATGCAGCAGGCGAACTTCAGAAAAATCAATATCCATTACGTCTTCAATAGAGAAGTTCGTAAAAGCACTCTCATTTCGATAATAAGCAGTGATAGGATCTCCTTCTTTGGTTTTGTTTTTCAACATGATTCCTGTATTCAGTTCTTCATCAAAGGAAATATGTTCTGTACCGATTTTTTCATTTTGTAAATATTTATAGATATATTGTCCAAATGGGTCCTTGCCTAGCTTGGTGAGAAAATCCACCTCAAATCCAAGTCTGGCTAATCCTGTCCCTACATTGACTTCAGCTCCGGCGATTCCTTTAAAAAAAGTCTTCCCTTCTTCTAATTCACCATACTCATTCGAAATAAATAATCCCATTGGTTCGCCAATCAAAATTACATCACTCATTGCTTATACCTTTCCCATTCTTCTATTCTAGTAGATTTTCGTATTCTCAGTTCTCCAGGTAATTCCTTGTAAGTAACGGAATAGTCCTCTTTTTTTTCGTTGATTTTCTGGACCAATAAAGATGTACTTTCTTTTCCTAATCCATATGAATTTTGAGCAACTGTTGTGATACCAGGGCTGATAATGGATGCAGATTGAATATCATCGAATCCACAAATACCGTAATCAACAGCTATTCTTTTTCCTGATTTCTCGATTTTTTTCAATACGTTCAATAAAATCAATCCATTAGCTGCTATCAACACACGCGGTTCAGGCAGCTTGAAAAAATCTTCTGCTGTCTCACTTAATGAATCTGTCTGTCCGTTGACTGTAATGTATTGCTTCATTTCAATATCTGAATGATGTTTCAACACGTCTTCTAAAGCTTGAAACCTATTTTGCTGTACAGTGTTAGAGGTTAAAGTTGGTGTAAAATATCCGATTGAATTAAACCCTTCTTCCACTAAATGTTGCGTCAATTCTTTACTGAGATCGTAATTATTCGAAGTGATGCAATCATAACTTTTATCAGAAATAGATTTATCCAATAAAACAATCGGAACATGTTCCTTTTTCAATGACATTAAATAGTCTTCGTTCTCTCCTACTGTGTTGATGACCAACCCATCTACTCTGTTGTCTAAAAAACGTTGGATGTGTTTTTGTTCTTGCTCTTTTGAACCATCTGAAACAGCCACCATCAATGAATAATTCAAATCATTCGCACGATCAGATAAACCTTTTATGATCGTATTTGAAAAAGGATTTTCAATATCTGCAATGACTGCACCAAGCAGCATGCTTTTTTGTGATTTCAAAGATCGGGCTATATTGCTTGGTCGATAATCCAACTCTTTGATTACTTTTTCAATAGTTTGACGGGTGTCTGTTGACATGTAATCAAATTTCCCATTCAAATAACGAGAAATAGTTGTTCCGCTGACATTTGCTGCTTTTGCGATATCTTTTAAAGTGACATTCTTTTTAGCCAATCTGCTCACCTGCTCTTATGCTGTATTTATTTTGTGTATCGATTTCGTTAACCGATTCCAGAAACCGTTATCATACATTCAAGTGTATGCTTTAATTTATATTTTGTCAACTCGATTCTTATGTTCTTTATACGAAAAAAGATCAGGAGCACTAATCTCTTTAAGTAATTTTTTTTGCAACTGGAGTAAGCTTGATTTGATGAATGGGGAATATACGATAAATATTCAAGTAAATAAAATTCATAATAGGAGCAAAAAGAAGAGCACCGATAATTGTTCCTTCACGAATAAAGAAAGAACCACCGAATAGTAAGGTTAGTGTTAAAGAAGCAGCAATAAGTATGATATCTGCAGACTGTCTGATTTTCCCGAAACTGGCTTTTGTTCGCTTGCTGAGCACCATACAGAGCGATTCTAATGGAAAACTGACAAAGTCTAAAGCTGTGCATAATCCTACACCTAAAGCTGCAGTCAAATTACCTACTATGATCAACAGAACATTCATATAATAGTCTCCCAAAATAAGTGAAGGCAATACAACATATACCATTGTATTGATGACTTCTCCGATCAATAAAGATAAAGGGATTTGCATCAGTTGAAACAGTTTAAAATCACGTCTTTGGATGATCCATTGGACAAATACTAACAACACATTAATGATAACCGAGACTGTTCCAACTTTAATCGTAGTTAATTCACTGATTCCGCTATTGAAGGCGTCCATAGCGGAAACTCCTATAGCTGCTTTGATACACAAACTTCCGCCTATTCCTACTAAAGTCGTGCCTAAAACTACGCAAATCACATTCATCATTATTTTTTTCGTCACACTCTTCACTCCTATTTCGCTCTATTACCAAACACTATACGTAAAAGAACCTATGAATTCAAGGCAGAATAAAAATAACACCAAATTGTTGGATATATAAACTTTTTAAAAGCAACTAATGAACGGAGTGTTATTAGGATCATTCCATAAATAGATTTTCTTTTGGTTGGTTTTTTAATACAGTATTGTTTGCATAACTCAAAAAAGCAGCTGTTACTCGCAGCTGCCCTTGGGTACCTTTTAAAAAAATTCTCCTGATTGCTCTTTAAAGATGTTGTTTAACTTATCTGGATAGTTTGTGATAATACTGGTCACTCCAGCTTGAATCAAACTTCTCATTTGTTCCTCTTTATTGACTGTCCATGTGTTAATCTCTAGTTGCTTTTCTAAGAGCTCATTTAATACTATAGGATTCTGTAAAGTATAGTGTGCCGGGTGTACACATTCTACTCCGACTTTTTTAGCATACTCGCCAAAGTCAACGAGCCAATCTGAAGATAACAAGCCGCATTTGATGGTCGAATCTAATTCTTTCAATTTCTTAATAGTGTAATGGTTGAATGAAGAAAAAATAATTGTATGCTGCAATTGATACTCTTGAATGAGCTTTATGACTTTTTCCTCAATTCCCGGATACTCGAATACATTGGTCTTCAATTCTATATTGGTTAGTAAAGGCTTTTCTTTTACCCACTCAAAATATTCTTTTAAGGTAGGGATAATTTCCTTGTTACTAATCTCTGGAAACTTATGTGCAGCATTTAACTGCTGCAACTCGTTTAACGTTTTATCTTTAACATAACCTTTTCCATCCGTTGTTCGATTGACAGTCGTATCATGAATCACGATCAATTCTTGGTCTTTCGTCAATTGAATGTCTATTTCGATACCGTCGACTCCTATTTCAAAAGCTTTTTGAAAAGCCAGCATCGTATTTTCTGGATATTTTCCACTGAATCCTCTATGAGCAAAGTTCAAAGGTTTCTTTTGCACTGTCTCTTCAACTCCCCATTTAACTGTTAAGCTTAGTATATCATTTCAATCTTTAGTTCCTAATATATTTACCTCTATTTTTTAATTAAAATATAAAAAAACAGTGCAAGCAAGCTTGTACTGTTTTTTTCATCTTGTATTGAAGGTCATTCTGAATTGCTTATGCTTCTACAGCCGTTGTTTTTTCCAATTCACTTTTTAGGTAATTTGCTAGTTCTAACATAGCGTACTTACCGGCTTCTCTTTCAGCGTCTGCATTGTAATTTGTATTAGTATTTACGTCATAAGCGTATGTTTGACCGTCTTCAGTTTCAATAAACTCAATAGCAGCTACGTCAATACGTTGTTTTTTTAAGAATGCTTCGTATAAATCGATTTGAGCTTGAGGCAGTCCATCTTCTTTGATCTTAAATTTGCTTGGTATCAACTCTTCAGATTCTTCTGCTGGGCACATTTCTGTTCCAATAGGAATTTGGCAATTATCTGCAGGACAAAGTTCAAATCCGTCACTAGAATCAACTTTCACAGCATAAAAGAATTTCCCGTTAATAAATTCAGAACGGACAATGTTTCCATCAGCTGGGCGAACATATTGTTGGATCAAGCTGATTCCGTCAATAGAATCTTCAAACTCCGGCCCATAAACATAGTCTTTTAAATCTTGAATTGTATACATCAAACGTACTCCAAGCCCTTTACCGGCACGATTATGTTTGATGATGAATGGAAAACGATTCAACTTTTCAGCTGCACGGATAATATTTTCTTTCCCAACAGCTCCTATAGTTTCCGGTGTAGTGATCCCGTTTGTCTTCAATGCTAAATGTTGTTTTAATTTACTGACTTCTAATTCGATTGCTCCTGTACCATTGATTACCGTAGCACCATTGCTTTCTAACCAGTGCAATAAATTGTCTGTCAATTCTGGAGCATATCGATGACCTCTAGTATGAGAAGAAGCACTCATACGGTTATAAAAAACACCCTCTGGTGGAGCAGCTTGAATATCTACTAACCCTTCTGATAAATCCCAGTTTTCATAAGGTACATTCAATTCATCCAAGCGAGCTGTTAAGTGTCTTGTCCAATCATCATTTTCGTGAATAATATATACTTTTTTCATGTTTAATGTCCACTCCATTTCTTATCTTCTTATTTTACCAAATTTGTACTCTCTTTTTCATTCAAAATGCTTGAAGGAACAAATTGCCCTTCCGTCTTAGCTATTACAACTGGCGCTAATGCATTTCCTACAACGTTTAATGCCGTACGACCTGCATTAACAAAGAAGTCAATCGATACCAAAAGCGCCACTCCTTGTGGCGGCAATCCTAATTGAGTAGCAGAAGCTAATAAAACCACTACTGCTCCTGAGGGCACTGCTGCAATGCTTTTAGTGATGATGGTCAAAAAGAAAATCAATGCGGTATAATCTGTTGCATTTAAAGTAGCTCCATACAAATTAACCACAAACATGACCGCTAATGTCGTATAAACAGCAGCTCCTCCTAGGTTGAAAGAATACCCCAAAGAAGTAACAAACGAAGCTACTGAACTTGGAACACCAAATTTCTTCAATCGATCAATCAGAGAAGGTAACACTACACTTGAACTTCCTGTTGAAAAAGCCAATAGCGACAAATCGCTAGTTTCTTTTAATAGAGTAAAATACGGAACCTTAAACCCTAAACCAATTATCGGATACACAACAAACGCTACAACAGCATAAGCTATGTAAGCCCAAATGACAAATTGGCCTAGAGACAACAAATTGCTGACTCCATATGTAGCCACATCATAAGCTAAAAATCCAAACACTCCGATTGGTGCAAGTGCAATAGCATAGTTGACCATTTTGAACATAGCGCTTATCCAAGCATCAAAGAAATCTAACACCGGTTTTGCTTTTTCTCCGATAGTGACTAAAGAGATGCCTAAGAAAACCCCAAAGAAGATGATTGGCAATAAATTGCCCTCTGCCAAGGCTTGGAAAATATTACTTGGGATAATCCCTAGAATAAATGTTCTAAAATCAATACTGTTGGCTATCCCATCCAAAGCTTCGGTACTGATTGAATCAATCAAAAGACCATTACCTACGTTGCTCAAAGCACCGATGATCAGCGTTAAAACAATCAAAAATGTCGTCACTATAAAAAAATACGCAAAAGATTTAAACGCAACTTTACCAAAGCGCTTCGCTTTGCTGATTTCCACTATAGCCAGTACAATCAACGGGAAAATCAATGGTACGATGACCATTTGAATAAAATTCATAAATAAAGTACCTAAAAATTCCAATTCTATTCCTGTCGCCGGGCTTAAATAGCCCAACAAAACTCCAATAACTGCTCCTATAACGACTTGAACCATCAGGCTGGGCCTTTTCACTTGTACTCTTTTTTCCACATTTTTCCGCTCCTCTTTAATAAAAAAACAAAAAAGTGCATGAGAATAGTTATTCTCATGCACAGTTCATCTTCATAATTGGTTTAATATAAAAAGCCTACAGTTTTCCTAGAAAACCGTAACATTTTGTTATTTAACATAACACAAAAAGACTTTTTTAACTAAAAGAAACCGCATACGATGTTAACTGATTACATGAGTTTTTAATACAACATGAACAACAACAGTTAAACATCAACATTTGGTTTCCTCCTTTTTTATTGAATCATTTTTTTGTTTCGTTCGTTTAAGCGCGCACTTAAGTGAAACTGGAACAATCTTAACAGAGGTTCAATGATTTGTCAAACATCAAAATAACCGATTTTCGATGTTTATTCTCGAGCGTCTCGATCATAAAAAACACTCCATTCAGCCTCTTTTTCACCCCCGGACCAACCGGTACAAATCATATGAGTACTGAGTAAAAGCCTTATTTAGCGAAAAGCTGTGAATAAGTATTTTATCAATTAATTTAGCTTGTTTTAATTCTGAACTTCTTTTTAACACTTGAAAATGTTTGTTAAAATCTAAAATCAGTTTGTTTTTATAATCTTTATTCTCTCTATTTTTGCTGTGCATCAAATCAATGTACAGGAAAACACAAACTTTACAGACTTCTATTCTTGCCCAGTTTTGATATTGAGGTGTGTAGTATAAACACTGTTGCAGTGAGTATTCTCCAGCCTCCAGCCTGTCGAATTTTTTTTCTGTGAATTGAGCCCCCATGATACTCCCTTTCCGCTGCAGGTAATAGTAATAGTTTTTAGGAGTATTCACCATCTTAAAAATGTGGACTAAAGCATCGGTTAACATAAAGACATCTTCATTATTTTTACCAACTTTGAAACGTAGTTCTTCAAACAACTCAGCTTTATACAGCTTATTCCATACTACAGAACTAAGTTCATTTGTTATATAATAAGCTTTCTCCACTTCTTTTTTAGAATTGAATCGTTGATTTCCAAAATTGATTTCACGGGTTACCTTCCCTTGCTCGTTGATCAAAGCATAACCACACTGTACAACATCTGCTTGATGGGTAAGAGCTAAATGAAGCATGGACTCATACATATGACTGTCGATCCAGTCGTCACTGTCAACAAATCCAATAAATTTCCCTTTAGCATTATCTAGTCCAACATTTCTAGCTGAACTCAGCCCTCCATTTTCTTTATGGATGACTTTGACTCGAGGATCTGCAAAACCATATTCCTCACAAATCACACCTGAACGATCTAAAGATCCATCATCCACTAAGATCACTTCTATATGCTTATAGGTTTGGTTTAATATGCTTTCAATACATTGCTGGACATACATTTCAACATTATATACTGGGACGATGATACTGATTAAAGGATTCATTTATATGACCTCCAATAGAACTAATTCCGATTTAAATATGTTTTCACCATTTTTTTTGCTGGTATTTTTCTATTCAGCTGATTCTTATTTTGATAACCAGCATTTCCCGCGACTTCCATAGAACTGATTACTCCAATAATATTCCAGTCTAACAATTGAGGTATCAGAGTTTCAGTACGGATCTTTTGATCTGATAAAGTTCTGATCAGCGCATAAACAGTTCCAATCAACATACCGATCAATCCACCCAGAATCGTATGAAAAGGTACATTTGGATAAATGGAAGATGGATTGCTTTTTGCAGGAGATAAAATAGCTACATTTTCTATACTGACCACTTCTGTAATATTTTCCTGAAACGAAGCGGCTATTTCGTTAGCAATCAGTGCAGCTTTATCGGGTTGATCTGCAAAAGCCGTTAAAGAGAATACTTGCGAATTTTCTTCGATTGCTACCTCAATTTTCTCCTTCAGTTCCTCTGCAGTAAATTCGTTCCCTAAATTTTCTGCCGCATCATCCAATACGATAGGGTCTTGTATCACATCCCGATAGGTTTGGATCATACGCAAGTTTGTTTCGATATCTCCTAATTCCATCGTTTGAGGATTTGCAGCGCCTTGACTGACTAGTAAATTGATAGAAGCAGAATATTGTGGTGTCATCATGTATGTACTAGCAATAAAAGCTGCTAATGCAAACACGACCCCACTAGCAAACAGCACATACCAATTTTTTTTAAGCACCAATAAAAATTCCAGTAAACTAATCGTATTCTTCATTCATATCCCTCCAGTTGTACTGTCCTCCATCTTTATGCGTTTGTTGTACCCATTTTTCTTTTGCCTCTATCGAATACCAGACAGCCATTCCCAATAGCAGCCAAAAAATGCGGGAATTATTAAAAGAAAGAGACAGCGAACTGACTAAAAAAGCAGCCATCATTTCTTTTGTCGTGAGATGAACCTGTTTATTTTTTCCTTTAGAAACCGGTATGAGGAACACCCTGATAATGTAATACGCCATAAAAAGCGTTACAGGTAAGCCCCATTCTCCTGCCATTTGCAAATACGTATTATGAGCAAGATTTCCCATAGGACTCATCCCTTGAACAACAGTTAAGTAGTTGGCTGTATTTCCTACCCCCAATAAAGGGAACTCTTGGATCAGATCCATTGCAATAACCCATTGTTCCTCTCGACCGGATCCATTCGCTGTAACAGCTTGGTCAAAATCCGTCAATAACAGTTCTACCCTGGAAAATACAGGGAATTTATCGGAAACTATCTCTAAAAAGCCGCTTAAGATTGTTTGCAAGTTTGGCAGAAAAGTAAACACAACAAACAAAAGCAACAAGTAGGAAATCAACTTTTTCACTTCCATTTTTCCTTCTAAAAAATTATTGAATACAATAAACACCAATAAACAGCCCAAAGTAAGAAATCCTGTCTTTGAACCAGAGCTGAAAATCGACAAAATCAGTATGGCGATCGAACTGATTTTTAGAGCACTTGGGATGGGTTTGTGGCGTAATATGATCGCAATAGCGGCACATTGAATCACTGAGAAATAATTCGGATCATTCATCAGCCCTTTCAATCTTACTTGTTCGTAAAACAAGAGTTCTACCATTTGCGGAACACGTACGAGAGAAAAAACGATTCCTAAACAACCAATCATTACAGCAGCAATCGCGAACCATTTAAAAAGAGGTCTGCTTAAACCGTTTTTTGCGATCAAATATCCGACCAAAAAATACAAGAAACTAACCAGCACTTTGATATAGTCAGTCAATACAGATCCTGGACTAATGGGTATTTGGAATAAATTAGGAATAACAAATACTGCATTTACAAATATCACTACGGAAAAAAGTATAAATACCACAATATGAGTGGAAGATACATGAAATAAATTGTAATTAATCAATGCTGCGATGAATAACACGATGATAAAATCGGCCAACGAAATATTTATCCCAAACAATACATCTGATTGATTCAATAATGCTCCTATAAAACAAGTCATACCCACCAAAACAGTATTAACCGCAATTTTTTCAGATTTTTTCTTAAGCTCCATGGGTCGTGAAATCATCATTTAAAGACTCCTTTCTTTCATGAGGGAACGACTTTTTATGACATTAACCCTTTCAGAGTACGTTTTACTTTGACGGGTGTGATTCCCTTAAGTCGTTTTATATGGTATTGAAAGACTTGTTTGTAGTTCGCTTTTGAGGTTTCAACGGATTCATCACAAGAATAAAATCCGTAAGCTGAGATGATAAAAGCTTCTTCTTCTGTCAAAGAGGAAGGATGGGATGGAAAAGCACGTTTTTGTAAATGAATGTAACTGTATTCTCGTTGGCGGATCTCACCATTTTCCTCCCAACACTTGTATACATGTCCATTTTTCCATTGGAAGAATTGATTTTTGTGGTGTTGGTCATCTCCGAACAAAACGTTCCTGAAGTAAGGAGATTGAGGAAGGATATCTGCATACTGAGGATTATTGTATTGTCGCAGCCCATACTTTTCGTACAACAAATTGATTCCCCACTCGTCAAAGTACATCACTTCAGGAAATTGGATACAATATCTAAAGCTTGTATCTCTATCTCCTATCAAGTCAAAAGTATGATTGACTTTTTTAGTGTTCCGATAGAGAATCAGATGCCCGTCCATAAAAATTTTATCGTATTCTATTAACATTTCTTCAGTAATAAATTGCCTTAAATTACCAAAAATCAAGTCAACGTCACAATGTCCCCAAAAATCGTATTCTTTTAGATAAGCAGTAAATATTTTTCCATAAGCAGGTTTATAGTCGCATAATTTATAAGGATGCGGTAAAGGAGCTGTCGTATTTAATTTATTGGAGATGAGGCTTTTCAATTGATCAAATGTCATAGGTATGACTTTAACGTTGCTCGGTAAGTCGTCGATTTCATTATCTGTAAAAATCAACCAGTCAATAGTTGGATTGGATGCACAACTTTTAAGAAACAAATCAAAGTAGTTAGGAAATTTCCCGAAATATGGAACAATTAACCCAATTTTTTTCATTTATAATCACACTCCTCTATTCGGTAGTCAGTATTGGACATAAAAGATTTATTGAAGGGTATTTTGTTTCTATAGATGTAAAACGAAGGGTTTTTTAGGAGAGGTTATACAGCTTTCACTGTGGCAGTTTGCTTATTCAGCACTTTTTTCAACGTATCAATGACTCTGTATTGATCATCTTCCGTCATATTCGAGCCGCTCGGCAAACAAATCCCAGTGGCAAACAAGGCTTCAGAAATAGGCATTTCGTAAGGTTGATGAGCATAAAATGCAGTGTTTTTGAATACAGGCTGGCGATGCAGAGGTTTCCATAAAGCTCTCGTTTCAATACCTTGACCATTCATTTCTACCATTACATCAAACGGGTTGGTCTTAATAACAGCCGGATTTATCAACATGGTTGTCAACCAACGATTTGACTTGGTATTCGCTAATTCTGGCATAAAGTGGAGTCCCTCGAGTGATCCAAGTTCGGCAGTATAGCGTTCAAAAACCGCCCTTCTTTGTTGGACTCTCTCATCTAAAACAGCTAATTGAGCCCTTCCTACTCCAGCTAGAATATTACTCATTCGGTAATTATACCCGATTTGACTATGTTGATAATACGGAGCAGCGTCCTTTGCTTGAGTGGCTAAAAAACGAGATTTAATCAACAATTCTTCATCATTGGAAACCATCGCTCCACCACCAGATGTAGTAATGATTTTATTGCCGTTAAAAGAATAGATTCCGATTCTCCCGATACTGCCGCTCTTTTTCCCTTTATATTCTGCTCCTAAAGATTCGGCTGCGTCTTCTACAATAGGTACTCCAAATGTATCAGCAATCTTACACAGCTCATCCATTTTTGCACTCTGGCCGTACAAATTGACCACAATAATGACTTTAGGCAAGCGATTGGCTTTTTTAGCATCCATCAATGCTCTTTCTAAAGCATCAGGAGACATATTCCAGCTATCTAATTCGGAGTCAATGAAAACCAATTCCGCTCCTAAATAAACCGCCGGGTTGGCACTTGCAATAAAGGTGAACGTAGAACAAAATACGCTGTCGCCTCTTTTGACACCCAATGTAGTTAACGCTAAGTGAATTGCTGCCGTTCCAGAACTTGTTACAGAAGCTCCAACAGTTCCTGCATACCTAGCCAGCTCTGTTTCAAAATGATTGACATTTGGCCCTAAAGGCGCGATCCAATTGGTTTCAAAAGCTTCATCAATATACTTTTGTTCATTTCCAGACATATGGGGTGAAGACAATAGGATTTGTTTTGGTTTCATCATACTATTTTCCTCCAGTTCTCTTTATGATTAAGCAGGTGCTAAAGACTTCTCTTTTGCTGCAGTAAACTCCTCATGAAGGGGGTGATTCATTTGAACAACTTGAGCGTCTTTTTCTACGATAGACTTCTCGCCTACTTTTGCAAATTGAATGAGCTGTTCTTTATATTCTTCAGGCTTGCAGTTTGTTAACTGATTTAAAAAAGAAACTACTTCCTCCATTGGACGATTAACAGCCTTTCCTACAAAAATTTTATCGTAGACTTTTTTGTCGGTCCGCTCATTAGCAACCAGCAATTCTTCGTACAATTTTTCTCCTGGCCTGATACCAGTTTCAACGACAGGAATTTCTTCTTCTGTAAACCCACTCAACTTAACAATTTTTTTAGCCAGTTCTACTATTTTGACCGGTTTACCCATATCTAAGACAAAAATTTCTCCTCCTTGAGCTAGTGCGCCTGCTTGAATCACTAAACGACTTGCTTCAGGAATCGTCATAAAATAACGTGTCATTCGAAAATCAGTAACAGTGACAGGCCCGCCATTTCTCACTTGTTCTTCAAAAAGCGGAATCACACTGCCTCTGCTGCCTAATACATTTCCAAACCGTACGGCAGCAAATTTCGTTTTCCCTTTTTCGTTCAAACTTGTCACGATCATTTCTGCGATCCGTTTGGTCGCCCCCATGACGTTTGGCGGGTTGACGGCTTTGTCTGTAGAGACCATAACGAATGTTTTAACATCTGCAGATTTAGCAGCTTCCGCCATATTTTTAGAACCAAAAACATTGTTCTTCACTGCTTCAACTGGATTGTATTCCATCATAGGAACATGCTTATGAGCAGCTGCATGGTAAACAATATCCGGATGATAGGTTTGCATCACTTCGAAAATTCTTTTACGGTCTTGAACATCTGCGATCACAGGCGCTAACTCAATCCGGCTTCCATATTTTTTAGATAGTTCTCTATGGATTTGATAAATAGAATTTTCTCCATGTCCAAGAAGCACGATTTTCTTTGGAGAAAATGCCGCTACGATCCTGCAGATTTCCGAACCAATCGATCCGCCGGCACCACTGATCATAATCACTTTCCCACAAATAGAGTGCGATAAAGTTTTCGTGTCCAGCTCAATTTCTTCTCTGCCTAATAAATCAACTACATCGATTGATCTAAAACGATTGACGGTCAACTTCCCATTCAAAACATCTTCAATAGATGGAATCAGATTCGCCGTAACACCGCTGCTGTTGCAAATACCTAATATTCGATCCAATTCTTCTGCTTTTAAACTTGGAGCAGCAATCGTGATCTGCTCTATTCCATGTTGTTCAACTAAATTTGGGATATCCCTTGTTGTTCCTAAAATTTTCACACCATAAAAATTTAATTGTTGTTTTGCAGCATCGTCGTCTACCACTCCGACTATTTGAATATCAGAAGGATGATTTTGAATACTTTTGATAAAAATACTACCCCCATCTCCTGCGCCAACGACTAGCGTCCGAATACGTTTTTTGGCTAAGCCGTTATTTTCAAATGTTGCTCTCAATTCAAAAAGAATACGGAATAAAATGTGTCTGCTGCCCACAATCAATAAAGAAAGCAAGTAAACCAACAGGTTGAACCGCAGACTGCTGAAAGAAAGAACAAATGGTGTCGTAACGCATACAATGAGAAAAGAAATGGTCAAACTCACAAACAATGTGAGCAGATCTTTTACTCCTGTATAACGATACAAAGTGGCACATAAATCAAACTTCAAAGCGAGTATCGAATAAACAAACATAAATAAGTTTACAACGACCCAAAATGTTTCTGTCGGGATAAGAATGTAAGGATTCAAAAAAACGTAAGACAACGCTGTCGCTAAGTAGATCATGCTGTTGTCTATTCCTAAAAAAACTATTTTACGTACCACAACTCTGTGTTGTTGGAAGAGTAGTTTACTCGTCTCTTTGATGGAATGAGTTAAAAGTAATTTAGCCCGAGGCTTTTGATTCATCGCAATCTCTCCTTGTTTATCTTAATTTATTGGATGGCCTTGCTGCTTATATCTTTCACTTTCAAGAATAGACGAAGAAAAATAGTTTTGACTAAAGGGACCTTTAATATCAGACACATTCCTGTATAAATGATGACGCCAATCATCAATTGAATTAAATTCGTTAACATATTTGGTGCTAAATGACGGGTCAGCAAAACAATTCCGCCATACATAGCCGCCGCAGCAGTTACATACTTTCCAATCAAACGGTAATCCAATGCAAATTGTATTTTTTTCCTTAGGTAAAGAAGCCGATATGTTGTGACAAATATCTCCACTAAGACTGTAGTTAAAATAGCTCCTAGTGCTCCAAAAGCGGGAATCAGTAGAAGATTTAATGCTGCACTCATTCCTGCACCGCAAAAAACGGAAAAGCTGTACACTCTCGTATTTCCTGTCGGAAGCAGGTATAAATTTGAAACAGACATTCCTAACGGAACAGCAATGATGACGACGGAGTAAATTGGAATCAATTGAATCAACCCTAAAAAATCTTGACCAAAAAACCAAGGTACTAGAGAAGAAATCACTGCGCATAATCCGAATACCGCGGGAATAGAAATAAATAGCTGTCCGTGGATCACATCGCTCAGAGAAGTTTTAATGAGTTGGAGTTGCCGATTGGCAAAAAGGTTGCTCATTCTGGGCAACATAACATTATTGATAGTCGATATCATGGTAACGATTGCGGCACTCAATTTGACAGCATTCCCATAAATGCCAACTTCCACTTCGCCGGATATCACACCTAAAATGGTTTGATTCAATGTGCTGTATAGAGTTATAGCGATTTGCGGGATAAAATAAACCCACATTTGCTTTAAGTGATGCCACAACGAGGAAAATTCGATATGCTGGAAATGAATATATTTACGAACGAATATCCAGATCACTGCTTGTGATAAGGTGTTAGCAAAAGCAATGATAAAAATGTATAAATAAAGATCTGAATAATCCTTGATGAAGAAAACGATCGACAAGAACATCAATACTTGTATGGATAAATGGGATAACGTGATTTTTTTGAAGTCTTCCAACCCCATAAAAAACCAAGAAATATCAAATAACACAGCTAAGATATGAAAAGATTGGAGGAAATAAACAAAAGGACTTCCTTGAAAAAATAAGTGGACCAATATGAAGTAACCAATGAGAGAAGCTGTAGTAGTAATGAATTTTAAGATGATCAGCTCTGAAAAAGTTTGTTGCAATTTTTCAGGATCATCTCTGACTATAGCGATTTCTCTATTCCCATAAATCCCGATTCCCAAGCTGGAAAACAGCACAAAATATTCAGCAATCGAACCAGAAAACAAGCTGATACCAATTCCTTTTGAACCAAGCGCGTTGGAAACAATGGGAATCGTGATAATCGGCATCAAAATACGAATCGTTTGAAATAAGACTTGATAACCTAGATTTTTTTTTATGCTTCTCGGCAAAAGTAACACCTCAAATCTCACTAGAGGAATGCTCTAGCAGTTTATGTTCTTTTTATGGAATCTATTTTTATAGGGAACTCAGATGTTATAAAGAGGTCAGGATAAACAAAGTACCCTGTGGAGTGGATTCAACCTTTTAATGCGGTGGTCGTTTTTGAAGAAGATGTGGCTTGGTGTTTTTTCAACTCATCTTGCTCGATCAGTTGGAATGTTTTATGATAAATTGTCTCTAAAGTGTTGTTTACGTTATTTACGCTGTACTTTTTGACTGCTTTCAAGCTTTCTTTACTAAATGCTGTTCTTTTTTCCTTATGCTGGTACAGGTCGACGATTCTTTCAACAAATTGTTCCGTATCGTCTATATCGACGACAAAACCATTTTCCCCGTCACGAACCAGGTCTCGATTTCCTCTGCAATCTGTCACTACTAACGGCAACCCGACTGACATCGCTTCTAATACATTTACCGGTAGTCCTTCTTGTCTGGAAGCAGAGACTACAACATTCGATAAAGACATCAAATCATTGACATCTCTCCTAAAACCCAACATGCTTACTTGGTTTTCAACACCTAGATCTTGAATTAAAGTGTGAAGCTTATGCCATTTTTCCTGTTCTCCATCTCCAACCAATAATAGCTTGGCATTTGGTATGGCGCTCAGTAATGTCGGCATCATTGTAATGAGCATATCCTGGTTTTTGCGGTAACTCAATTCTGCTACATAAATCAAGATAAACTCCTCTTTTTTGTAACCATACTGCTGTCTCAAATATTTTCTTTTGGATTCAGTAACAGGCCTAAATTTTAAAGGATTGATTCCTACTCCTGGAATCAGCTCGATCATATCAGTTTTAAAATGATGCGAATGTGCTGCAGAATAATCTTCTTGATTGATCGTAATCAAACAATCAGTGTATTTAGACAATATTTTTTCGACCGTATAGAAGAGTGCCCAATTTTTTAACGGTGCGCCTTTGAAAAAGTGAAACCCATGAGCCGTATAGACTACTTTTGTTCCGGATTTCCTAACATTTCTGGCAGCTAAGCGAGTCAGAACTCCGCCGATGGGTGTGTGACAATGTATCATAGAAAAGTTTTCTGTTTCAATGATTTTCTTCATCTGATTGTACGCTTTTTTGTTTTCTGCATGAAAAGGTTCTCGATGAATAGGCAATGAATAAGAGATAACTCCTCTGTTTAACAACTGTTCTTTAAACAAATCAATTCGCTCTTGTCTTAATGCATCTGTGTCTTTAAAGTTAGCCATTACATGAACTTCATTACCCATTTTTTGCAACAATTCAATATTCGGGAGCAGGAAAGCTTCGATCATTTCAGATACAGAAGCAACGATTAAGACTTTTCTCATATCTATACTCCTTTCTATTTTTCTATGAATTAACTGCGGTAAAGAGGAAAATAATCAGATGGTTCGGTGGACGATTTATGGATGAGTTGAGCTAAAAAGTCGCTTTTAACTGGATCGTGTAGTTTTTTCCCAATATAAAAATCTTTCGGCTCAGATTTAGAGAAACTCTTCTTAAACCGGAATAAAGAATCACCTTCTGATTCATGTCCTCCACCTAAATGGAAACTTTCATATCCATGTTTACTTCCCCATTTGGCAATTTCGTAGAACAATAAGTTATTTGGTTTTAGGTGCCTATATTCTGAAATGGATCCTGAAAAATGATGATGAAGGAAATGATCAAAACTCAAGATCAATGCTGATGCAATGATTTCCCCTTGGTAATAAGCATTTGCTAAAATGAGGTGTTCAGACTGATGATTTTTTATATCGTCAAAAAACTGGGGATTAAAAAAGTAGTAGTCTGTAGCTTGATTGTGTTTCATCGTGGAATGGTACATTTGCTTGAATTCTTCCAGGGTCTCTATTCGGTCATTCACAATGACCGTTACCCCATTTTTTTCAGCTTGGCGAATTTTGTTTCGGCATCCTGAAGTTAAGTTTTGAGTAAGAAATTCAACACTTTGCAAATCTAAGCAAATCGTTTTTTTATTCGGTGTGACTGTACAATAATCGTCAAAAAACTCATGAGTATTCAGTAAAGGATGGAAACGGTCGAATTGAGAAACGATTCCTTTCTCTTTACAATATGCTGAAAAACTTTCTTGAAAATCTGTTTTTAGTAATTCTGCCATTTCTCTAGATCCATACAATGGATTTAATTCTACTAGCGGACCTCCATATCCATATACTCCGCTGATGTCAAAAAAAGTTTGCTCTGGTATTTTCCCTTTGAAACGAGCACATTCAGCAATATCGCGATACATAAAAGGATACGCTACTTTACCCAAGTAAGATTCAAAATAAAACAATACTGGTTCTCCATCGCCATTTTGTTTAAATGGCTGCATATAGTCATAAGTGAAATAAATATCTTTTTGTTGAAATGAAGCAAGTGTCTTATCCCATTCAGATTTTTGTGTTACCTCTTTAGTCAACATACTTTGTTGTATCATAATAAACGCCTCTTTTCTAAATATATCAATTAAGTGGTATTACCATCTATTTTAATCTACGCAGCTGATTCATTCGATAGACATCAAAATCAGCTAGTTCCTCAGATTCGTCTTCTATTACATCAGATCCGGCCAATACTTTTTTTATCGTCAAAAAGACGATTTTAGCGTCCATTTTTAAAGACAGCTGTTCAATGTATTCTAAATCCAACGCGAAACGTTCTTCCCAAGTTAAGGAGTTCCTTCCATTGATTTGAGCCCATCCGCTTATCCCAGGCTTTACTGAGTGTCGTTTAATTTCTTTTTCACTATAGAAAGCTAAATACTCGGGCAATAAAGGTCTAGGACCAATGAAACTCATTTCACCCTTTAAAATATTGATGAATTGAGGCAACTCATCCAAGCTGAATTTTCGAATCCACTTGCCGCAATGCAGCATCCTTTCGGAATCAGACAATAAACTTCCATTCAAGTCTTTTTTTGAATTCATTGTTCTCAGCTTATAAATATGAAAAATCTTTTCTCCTTTTCCAACGCGTTTTTGAAGAAAAAAGACAGGTCCTGAGGGGTCTTCCAGCTTAATGCAGATTCCGCAAAAAAGAATCATCGGCCATACAAAAAACAACAGTATCAAGGCGCCAATAATATCGATTAAAGGTTTAACGGTCTTGTACATAACCAGTTCCCTTCTTTCTTTTCAGTTGAGTTTTAAGGGTAAATGTAGATAATTGGTGTTTTTAGAAGTCATTATCGTGGTTTTGTTGCGATTAAGGTAATACGTGGAGTTGAACTTGAAAAAAAATCTTTGGATTTTTTGATGTTAAGAGCGATATAAAGGAAAATAAGAGTTGGTTGGTTCGAAGTTTGGTTCTTTGGAGCGTTGTTGAACTAGCTGATGATAAATATTGGGTTCGTGAATTTTTTTACCGATATAAAATGGAACGTCCCCTGTTGTTTTAGCAAAGCTGCGTTTAAAACGATAGATGCCATCGTCTGGTTCATAACCGCCGCCGAGGATATAATACTCTATCTCTTTTTCTTTAAGCCATTCCATACTTTTGATTTCTAAAAATGTTGCAGGGTTGTAAGAAAAATAATCTCTTAAAGTTCCGCCGAGAAAACCATAACTGTACGTTGTTCCATAAATAGTTAATCCAGATGCGATCACTTTATTGTCCAATAAGACATGGACATAAACGTAATGGCCTTTCATTTCTCGATTTAGGCGTTTGAAGAAAGATTCATCAAAGTAATAATAATTCTCCGCACCATTTCTGTCCATAGTAGAAGAATAAATCGTTAAAAAATCATTTAACCTTTCTCCCGATGTATCATAGACAACCGTTAGACCTTGTTGCCTAGCTTTCTTCATACTTCTTTTAACACTTTTACTGCAATCTTGAAGAACAGGAGTACATAAATCTTTAACGATATTCATTCCAGAACAGACGGCTTCACCATAAAATCCATTCACAAATTCTTTATTTTTCAGTAAATGAAATCGAATGAATTCACTAACGATTTTTTGCTCTTTGCAGTGCTGCGCGAATGCCTTTTGGAATTCATAGACAAGCTTTTCAGCGCCTTTATCCACTACAATATTCGGCCCCCCATAGCCGTAAGGCGTAATGATATCATAATATTGTTCGTCACTAATCAAGTAAGGGATCGGCCTTTTCAAATATCTATACTGAATTTCTCCATGATCTGAAGAGTACGTGAAAAGTTCCAATGAAGCCTGTTCTTTTTCCTCGTACAATGCACCATAGCACCCTTCAAAATAAATATCAACTATCTGTTCTTGGGGCAACTCTGTAATGGCTCTTTTTATCGTTTCTTTCATGCATTAAACCTCTTTTCTTTATATGTTGGCAAACCAAATAAACCGCTGTTCTGTGCAGGAACATATAAAATTTATAAAACATTAAACCAGACTGAATAAAAAATGTAAAGTATAAATTGGTATTATTAAAAATAAATGAGGATGAGATTAATCAAACTGAGGATAAAACTGGAGTAAAAATTAGAAGAGGTGGTCTCTTAATTTGCGTAAAGTATAGCATGTTTTCAAAAAGTGAAAAAATGATAACCTTTTTTGCCTTTGTTTCCCTTTTTAAATGTGTCTTTTTTTTGACAAAATAAAAAGGCAGATTAAATAACGGCCAAAGCAACCCCCTCATAGACTCCATATGAATCAATGAGGGGTTCTCTTAATTTATTTGTCATTTTTTAATAGTTGACGGTATGCTGTCAGAATTTTATGGATCAACTCTTCATCGATCAATGATGTGACCTGACGAATCACATCAACTGTTTCTTTTTCTGCTAATAATCGAGATAATTCTTGGCTCTCTTCATCTTTATCATCACGATAAATAAAGGCTTTGGCAATTGTTTCCACTAACGCATCAATGCTTAGTTGACGAGAGTAAGCCTCTCTCAGCGGCTTGATGAAGCGTTCATCATACCCCAATTTCCGCATAGGTGTTCTACCTACACGAGCGATATCGTCAGAAATAAACGGATTTTTGAAACGATTCAGTATTTTTTCAATATATTGTTGGTGCTCTTTGGCATCAAATTGCCATTTATTGACCATCAATTCTCCTGTTTCACTCAATACACGTTTGACCTCTTTTAAAACCGTTTCGTCTTTCAACGCTTCATCGATCATTTGGTATCCAGCGTATTTCCCGTTATATGCTGTAGCGGCATGCCCTGTATTTACAGTAAATAACTTTCTTTCTATGAATGGATCCAAATCATCTACATAGTCGACACCATTTAAAACTAAATCAATGTTTTTCAAGCCGCTTTTTTCTACGACCCATTCTTTATAAGGTTCTACTGTCACGCTCAATACGTCCTCGTGTGTTTGTGCAGGAACGATACGGTCTACGGCAGCATTTGGAAAACCAATATACTGTTCAGCATACTCAATATCTGCTTCATTTAGATGTTTCACTACCTCGTTTTTTAAGAAGCTGCTTCCACCAATCATATTCTCGCATGCGATAACATCTAAAGTTTTGGATACCTTTTCTGTACGTCTTTCTCTGATTCCTTGAGCTATAAGCGGCGCAATGTATGGAAGGATTTTTGGCCCAATAGCAGTGGTGACCAAGTCAGTTTCTTTGAATAATTGCACAACTTCTTCAGGGTTAGTACTGTTGTTGATTCCATACACTCTATCAACTTCAATCGTTTTTCCGCCTTCTTCTGCTAAATGGATCATATAAGATTTTTTTTCATTCAAAGTTTCAATGATCTCATGATTGACATCCACAAATGCGATCGTAAAATCATTTTGATTTAAAACTTCTCCAATAAAACCGCGTCCGATATTTCCTCCGCCAAAATGAATAGCTCTCATATTAGTCGATTCCTCCCAACAATTGAACGATTTCACTTTCAGAATTTGCGTCGGCTAATTTAACAACATTGTCGATTTCAGAACAGTAAACAGCAATTTGGGATAAGATGTCTAAGTGCTCATCACCTACTCCAGCAATACCAAATACTACGGTAACCAGTTTTTCTTCTTCATCATTGCTGAAGTCGACTCCATTCGGTATTTGCACGATGGAAATCCCAGATTTTTTGATGGCTGTTTTTGAATCATCTGTTCCATGAGGGATCGCAATAAAATTCCCCATATAAGTGGACACTGTCTGTTCTCTCTCTAACATTGAAGGAATATATTCTTCGTCGACATACCCGCCTTCTACCAATAATGTTCCTGCGGCTTTTATCGCCTCTTCTTTACTCACGATAGTTTGATTCAATAAAATATTTGATTCGTTTAAAATACTCATAACTCATTCTCCTTTATTGTATTGACATTAATTTTTGATTTTTCCCAGATACAGCTGATTCAAAAAATGACTGATCATTTCTTTAGAGCCAGTATTGAACAGCTCCATTTTGAATGAACTTTCAATAATCGCGGCACTAATGGATCCTAGAACATCTTGCAGTTGTTCACTTAACGGATCAGGTCCCAACATAAGTAAAATCCGTTTCATCTGGATATCTTTTTTATCCATAGCCTGGACTTCAAGCCAATCAGTCAGTTCAAATATAGCGAAGTAAGGTTTAGGAATTGTTTCATCGATACAATGGAATAACGCCATGTTAGAACCAGGAAGTCCAATAGGAGCTAGTTCCATTCGCTTAATCAGTTTTTTCCGTACTTTTTCGGCGTCCAGTAACACGTCTCCTTCAAGCTTTCGGCAAATCAATTCCAGACTCTCCTCGAGGCTTAAACCAGGTTCGATGGACACCAAATCAAAGTTGTCTAAAATGGTATTGGCTTCTGATAATTTTTCAAAAAATGTTTTAAAACTGTTTTCTTCAGAATGATTTTGAGAATACAATTGATCTTGCAAAACTTTTTTTGTTTTCTTTTCTGCCAATATTTGTCTAGTGTATAATTTGATACTTTTCACTTCATCATCCATCAACAATGGCGTTACTACTTTATACTCCGTCTCAAAACCTTGAAGAAATACAGTCGATAGTATCAAGTCATATTCCTCATAATCCACATTATTCAACTGTGAAATTTGAGAGATCTTTATTTCTGTGATTTCGGGAATATTCTTGCGCAATCGACTTTCCAGTATTTTTGCCGTTCCTACTCCACTCGAACAAATGACTAATACTGATAAGGACTCCGTGCGTGGGTTACGCTCATAAGCCGATGCAAAATGGATCACTATATATACTAATTCATTTGATAGAAAAGAGATGTTCGGAAATATCGTTTTCAAATTTTCTTGTACTGAGTAACTAATATCTTCGTATTCTTCAATGATTTTATACAACAGAGGATTATTGCTTTCCGGCATTGGAGCTTGCGCTCGGTTCAATGCTGCAGAAACGTGTTGCAACAAATCTTGAAACAGCGTTTCATCTAAATGAAAATCCCAACCTAAATCTTTTGAGACTAACCGGATCAATTCCCGCACTTTATACCCTAAATTGACATCAAAATCTTCATAGAATTCATTTTTCAGCGGTACGTTCAGCCCTTGAATCTGCAAGGCCAAAAATTCGTATTCTTCTTCGGGAATAGAGTGTATCTGGTAAACCGATTGGAAACTTTGCAAAATAGTCTTCGCTTTTCGTTGACTATCTTGAGTATTTTGTATAGGTTTTTGAATGCTGTATTGAATTCTATCCAATACATATCCGCTGGTCATTCTGGTAATTGAAACTGACAGCAAGGTAACCAGTCTTTGGAATTGTCTATCAGTAATTTGTTCAATTTCAAAATTTTCCAGCTGCTTCAGCTCTCTGTATGCATATTCTAAATCAGCGTCATTCAACTCATATAAAAATGGATTGTTCGCCCGTTCCCAACGTTCTGGGATCAAGTCATTGTTTTTATCAAATAATCCGAAAAAATCGTACTCGTTGACTTCACTGGTGATCAACCCGCTGATAATCAATCGGCGGCTGCTTTCAGACGCTCTAACTGAAATTCCTTTAGCTTTTTTTCTCAACACTTGAATATCATATTCTTTGAATAGTTCCTCTATCGATACTAAATCGCTTTGGATTGTCCCGACACTGACCGCTAGATTCATAGCTAACGATTCCATTTTCTGTTCTTCTTTTTCCATTAACAAAATAATGATCAGCTTACTTTGACGTTGTTGAACTGAAAGTTCATCTATAGGACTATTGAGTTGTTCTTTCAATTTTTCTAAAAAGATCTCTTTTCCGACTAAACAATAGCCTTTGCTCTCTCGCATCAATTTGATTTGAAACTGAGCTAATGTACTTTCTAAGCTTGAAATCACTCGGTAAGTCGTTCGATTACTGACGTCTAATTTTTCGCTTAAATAATCTATAGTGACTCCGTTGGGCTGTTCCAACAAAATGGTCACCAATTTCTTTTCTCGATTGGACAGATACATGCTGTTCCTCCCTTCTAAAAGGATTTAGCGTTTGAATGAACAAGAAAGCGATGTAAATTTCTTTACACCACTTTCCTCATTTTGCTATTCAGGAATTCTTTTATTGATTTTTTAATCGATTGATGACTTCATCGTATTTTGGACTGTTTAAAAAGTTATCTACAGAGACGTGTACTGCACTTGGTGTTTTTTGTGAAGCTCGTTCTGCCAATTCTTTTTGAGTAATAATCAATAGACCATCTTCATTAGTCAGATTGCTGATAGATGAATTTGTCACTGGTACATCAATACCTGCTTCTTTAACCTTCTTACGCAATAACGATGCTCCCATTGCACTAGAACCCATACCTGCGTCACAAGCAAAAATGATTTTTGAAACATTTTGACTGCCTGCTGTCTCACCAGCCATCACTGGAGTTGGAGCTACAACTGTTTGTCCTTTTGATTGTGATTTAAGATTTTGAGATTCCTGTATTTTTGATTCGAAATCTTCATCTGACTCTTTTGCTTTAGATGTTTTTAAAATCAAGGCAGCTACTGCAAATGAAACTGCAGCACCAGCTAATACGCCTAAAATAACACCTAAATGAGTTCCTCTAGCTGCCATACTTAAAATTGCAAAAATAGAACCTGGAGATGCAGCGGCTACTAAACCTGAACCCATTAACACATTTGTAAATGTTCCTGCAATACCGCCAGCAATAGCGGCTAAGAATAAAAGTGGATTCATCAATACATAAGGGAAGTATATTTCATGGATCCCACCAACGAAGTGAATCACTGATGCACCTACTGCAGATGATTTAGCTGCCCCTTTCCCAAAAAACATATAAGCAACAAGAATCCCTAAGCCAGGACCAGGGTTTGCTTCTAATAAGAATAAAATAGACTTTCCAGTCTCGGCGGCTTGTTCGATACCAAGTGGTGTCAGGATGCCATGATTGATTGCATTATTTAAGAATAATATCTTAGCTGGCTCGATAAAAATATTAGCTAGCGGAAGCAATCCAGCGTTCATGATCCAATCAACACCTTGACCCATAACATCCGTTAATGTTTGAACGAAAGGTCCTACAATATAAAACGCAATAATGGCTAAAATAAATCCGATGATCCCACTGGAGAAGTTGTTGACTAACATCTCTAGACCAGTTTTGATTTTATCGCCAAAAGCTTGGTCAAATTTTTTGATCAAGAATCCGCCTAAAGGTCCAAGAGCCATAGCTCCAATCAGCATAGGAACTTCTGACCCCATAATAACCCCGAAAGTAGCAATTGATCCAACAACTGCCCCACGTTGCCCGTAAACGTTATAACCTCCTTGATAAGCAATCAATGTTGGCAATAAATAAGACAACATTGGTCCAACAATCGAACCTAACTCTTCATTAGGCAGATAACCATCCGGAATAAATAAAGCTGTAATAATACCCCAAGCAATAAAAGCACCGATATTCGGCATAACCATTCCACTCAAAGCAGTCCCAAATTTTTGAATAGACGACTTGCCTCCTGATTTTGACTTTGATAACGTTTGTTCCACGATAACTCCTCCTTAAAATGTTTTTTTCTTATCTTTACTTTACTAAACACTGAACACGCTTTCAACAAAACCTAGCGCCATCATTGGCAAGACTAGTTGTGACAAAGTTGTCTGTTTGTCTGTCAGCACTCCTCCCTTTATATATCCTAATCTAGAAGTACTGCTTCACCTCCTTCTATTAATCATCTATACCAATTTTAAAATAAAAAAGAAAAATTGTTGACTTCTATTTTTTAGTGCTATATTATGTAACTGTTCTTGTTGTTACACCTCTTTTCGTTGTCTATACCAATTTATTTTTATATTATATTTGGTCAGATGCAGGTCCAGCAACTACTACACTATAAAATTTTATTTAAAAAATTACAAAACAGAAAGTTGGAATAGTATATGTGCGGAATCGTTGGGTATATCGGAAATAAAGACGCAAAAGAAATTTTATTACATGGTTTAGATACTTTAGAGTATCGAGGTTATGATTCAGCAGGAATCTATGTGATGGATGACAGCCAAAAAGGTCATTTGTTTAAAGAAAAAGGTCGTATTGCTGCTTTACGCGATAAGGTCGATCCATCTGTAGCTGCTTTTTCAGGAATTGGTCATACACGGTGGGCAACTCATGGAGCTCCTAGTGTAGACAATGCTCATCCTCACCAATCGAACAGCGGTCGTTTTTCTATTGTTCACAATGGAGTAATTGAAAACTTTACAGAAGTGCGCGATGCTTATTTGCAAGACGTTGAACTGCACAGCGACACAGATACTGAAATCATTGTGCAATTGATTGCTTGGTTTGCTGAGTCTGAAGAATTAGATACGATGGATGCTTTCAAAAAAGCTATCGTTGCTTTAAAAGGTTCTTACGCGCTTGCTTTAGTAGATAACGAAAATCCAGATGTCATTTATGCAGCAAAAAACAAAAGTCCTCTATTGTTAGGTACTGGTGACGGATTTAATGTGATTTGTAGTGATGCAATGGCTATGATCAGAGAAACTAATCAATTCATCGAGCTGATGGACGGTGAAGTAGCTACGTTGTCACAAGAAGGCATTCAAATTGAAACTTTAGCTGGAGACCTTATTGATCGTGCTCCTTATACAGCACACTTAGATGCTAACGATTTAGGCAAAGGTACTTACCCATACTATATGGCTAAAGAAATCGACGAGCAGCCAGCTGTTATGCGTAAAATCATCCAAAACTACCAAAATGACCAAGGCAAATTAGAAATGGATCCAGAGATCTTAGATTCTATTTTATCTAGTGACCGCATTTACATCGTTGCTTGCGGTACAAGTTATAATGCCGGTTGGGTAGGTAAACAATTACTTGAAAAAACTACCGGCATCCCAACCGAAGTACACTTATCCAGCGAATTTGGATACAACATGCCATTGTTGACTGAAAAACCATTCTTCATATTCTTGTCTCAAAGTGGAGAAACTGCTGACAGCCGTCAAGTGTTGGTTCAAGTGAACGAAATGGGTTATCCGTCTCTTACATTGACAAACGTACCTGGTTCTACTCTTTCTCGTGAAGCTCAATTCACATTGCTGCTGCACGCTGGTCCAGAAATTGCCGTAGCTTCTACAAAAGCTTATACAGCTCAAATCGCTGTCATGTCTATCTTAGCTGAATTGGCTGCAAAAGCAAAAGGTTTACCTGTAGAGATTGATGTCGTTCATGAATTAGCTATCGTAGCCTCAGCTATTGAATCAGTCATCGATGACAAAGAAATCTTTGAACAGTTATCATTGACTCATTTAAGCACAAGCCGTAACGCCTTCTACATTGGACGTGGAATCGACTATTACTTAGTTATGGAAGCTTCATTGAAATTGAAGGAAGTTTCTTACGTTCAAACGGAAGGTTTCGCTGCTGGGGAATTGAAACATGGAACGATTGCCTTGATTGAAGACAATACTCCGGTTATTTCTATCATCACAGACAAAAAAACAGCGGGACACACTCGTGGAAATGCGCACGAAGTTATTTCTCGTGGAGCACACAGTATGATCATTTCGATGGACGGTTTAAATCAACCAGAAGATGCTTATGTATTGCCGAAAGTCCATGAATTGCTGACTCCATTAGTGAGCGTCATCCCAACTCAATTGATTGCTTACTATACTAGTTTGCACCGCGGCAATGATGTTGATAAACCAAGAAACTTAGCTAAAAGCGTTACAGTAGAATAATCAACTCAATGAAAAGCAAGGTAAGGATCATTTCTTACCTTGCTTTTGGTGTATCTGGAATAAAATACTTTTTTGATTGGTGCTTCCTCTGGCAAAGAATCTCTTAATTTTTTCTCTTAGAGTGGTATACTATTAGTAAAGACATTTACATTTTTGGAGGATGACTTATGCAGAATCTAAATTTTTCCAATCGAATATCACAAAACTATTCTTTGCTTTCTAAGAAAGAACGGAGTATAGCAGAATTTATTTCTAAACATTTGCCAGAGATCACGCATTGGAATATCAAAGACCTTGCAAAATTAACAGATTCCTCAATTTCAACTATTTCCCGATTTTGTCATAAGGTTGGGTACACTAGTTTTGCTGAGTTTAAAACTTTCGTCGCTCAAGAATTGAACACGGAGCAACATGAAAAATTGGAAGTTCCTGAAACGATTGCTTCTTATTATAGTCAATTGATCCAATCTTCTACTGAACTGATGGATATTACCCAATTAAGAGCTTTAGTAAAAATAATTGATCAAGCTAACAAAATTTTGATCTGCGGGCTAGGCAGCTCTGGACTGAGCGCTGAAGAGTTGAAAAGCCGATTGATCCGGATGGGTTTGAATGCTGATGTAGCTTTAGATCCTCATAAGATGCTGATGAGTGCATCATTATTGGATCAAGATGATCTCTTTATCGGCATCTCCAATTCAGGAACTTCTCAATCTGTCATCGAAGCGGGAAAAGTAGCGAATAAGGTTAAGGCGCCTGTATTTACAATAACGAATCGCAACCACACTCCTCTTACAGAGATTTCTGATGGTGTGTTGTTCACTTCTGAAAATCAATACATTACAGACGAACATTTCATCAATAGCCAAATTTCGATTATTTTTATTTTAGATATTCTTTGCTACTCTCTGTTAAAAAATCCTGTTTACTTAGATAACAGAAACAAAACTCTGCAAGCTTTAAAATTGAAATAATACATAAAAAGAAGCTCGCCTACAATAGGCGAGCTTCTTTTGCTGAGTGAAGGTGCTGCGAAATTATTCATTTAGCTGAATTTTCTATTTCTATTGATCAAGTGAAGCTGAAAATTGTGGTCACTTGATCAATAGGCTCCTTCTATTAGTCAAGTGAGCACCACAAGTTCGTTCACTTGATTAATAGACCATCTCTATTAGTCAAGTGAACCTGACTAACTGACTCACCCGACTAATAGGTTTCCTCTCGCAAAAAATAAGAGCTCCCACAAAAGTAAGAGCTCTTATTTAAGTCATCTAATTCATACCTTCTACAAATGTCTTCGTAATAAGTTGTGGTCGTGTGATCGCACTTCCCACTACTACAGAGGTTACGCCTAACTCTAGGCAACGTTTTGCTTTTTCAGGAGTATTGACATTTCCTTCTGCAATAACGGGTGCTTTTACATGAGCTAAAACTTCTTTTAGTCGTGCAAAATCATCTTCAGCAATGTCGTGTCCTTTAGAAGCTTCTGTGTATCCCATTAATGTAGTAGAAACCACATCAAAGCCCAATCTCTCAGCTTCAAACACTTCTTCAACTGTTGAACAGTCAGCCATCAACTGGATGTCTCCATACTTCTCGCGTATTGCTGAGACGAACTCTTGCAATGTTTGTCCGTTTGGACGGATACGATCGGTAGCGTCTAAAGCGATCATTTCACAACCAGATTCCATCAACTCATCAATTTCTTTCATCGTAGCTGTAATAAAAACAGGTGAATCGTCATAGTCGCGTTTAACAATTCCAATGAGCGGCAACTCTGTATTTTTCTTGATTTCAATAATATCTTCTCTTGTATTGGCACGAATACCTACTGCCCCGCCTTGCTCAGCAGCTACAGCCATACGCCCCATAATGTAAGAACTATGCAACGGCTCGTCTGGCAAAGCTTGGCAAGAGACGATCAATCCGCCTTTTACTTGATCAATCATTTTCATCCTTCATATTCCTCCAATACTTCTTCAACTTCATTTTTAATAACAGAAACTTGCGGACCGTATACAACTTGAATCCCGTTTCCTTTGACCAACACTCCACTGCTCCCTGTAGCTTTTAACGACTCTTTGTTGACTAGAGATCCATCTTTTACAGTTACACGCAAACGAGTAGCGCAGTTGTCTACATCCACCAAATTATTTTTTCCACCTAAGGCTTCGATAATATTTACAGCTCTACCTTCTTTTACTGTAGTTCCTGTAGGGGTTGCTGCTAATTTCTCTTCTCTACCTGGAGTTTTAAAATTGAATTTGCGAATCAAGAACGTGAATGTAAAGTAATACAAGAAGAACCAAGCTATTCCAATTGGAAGAACTAATAACCAGTTCGTGCGAGCATTACCCTGCAGCACTCCGAATAAAATAAAATCAATGAACCCGCCAGAAAACGTTTGTCCAATAGTAATGTCAAAAATGTGTGCGAACATAAAAGCAAATCCATCGAATGCAGCATGAACGACATACAATACCGGAGCTACAAATAAGAACGAGAATTCCAATGGTTCAGTAATTCCAGTTAAGAAAGAAGTTAGAGCTGCAGATAACATCAACCCGCCCACAACTTTTTTATTTTCTGGTTTTGCTGTTTTATAAATTGCAAATGCAGCTCCGATCAATCCAAACATCATAGTAATAAAACGACCTGACATAAAGCGTGATGTTCCTGCAAAAAATTCTGTCGTACTTGGGTCGCCTAATTGAGCAAAGAAAATATTTTGAGTTCCTTGAACAATTTCTCCTCCCACTTCTAGCGATCCGCCGACAGCTGTTTGCCAAAATGGTAAATAGAAAATGTGGTGCAAACCAAGTGGTCCAAGCATTCTTAAGATAAATCCGTATAATAGCGTTCCTACATAACCAGTAGCATTTACCACATCTCCTACTCCAGCAATCACATTTTGAAATAGAGGCCATACAAAGTACATTACTACACCTAATAAAATAGCTGCAAACGAAGTCACAATCGGCACAAATCGAGAACCGCCGAAGAACCCTAAGTATTGCGGCAATTCAATTTTATTGTAACGATTGTGCAACCAGCTTGCAAGAATCCCAACTACGATACCCCCAAATACACCAGACTCTAAAGTTTGGATCCCCAATGTCATACCTTGTCCTGCAGCTGCTAAATTATCTGCAGCTAATTTGCCTGTGAGTACCAAAATTGCATTCATCGTAGCGTTCATTACCAAGTAACCGATTAATGATGCTAACGCTGCTGTACCTTTATCAGATTTCGCTAAACCAATTGCCAGACCGACTGCAAAGATTACTGGCAGATTAGCAAATACAATATTCCCTGCACTGCTCATAATCGTGAAAATACTCTGCAACCACGCTACATCCAATATAGGATACGCTCCAATAGTATTCGGATTGGACAAAGCACCTCCAATTCCTAACAATAAACCAGCTGCAGGCAAAATCGCAATCGGCAACATAAAAGATTTCCCAAATTGCTGAGCCCGTTCAAAAAATTTGTTTTTCATTTCTTACTCCTCCGTTTTGTAAGTGCTTTTATAAACTTCTTGAACTTATTCTACGTTACGAAAATGTTTTCGTCAACATTTAAATTAAGGAAATTTTTTCATAAAGTAGAATAAAAATATTTTTATTTTCCATTGATCAGTTTAAATTACTGACACGACAAGGCTTATACGATTCTGGTGTTTGACCTAATCACTCTATAAACATATCATTAGCCAAATATGACAAAAGTTTGTACAATGACTTTGTATCAAGAAACCAAGCAGAATAAAAGGAGGAAATTAATTATGAGCAAGTTTGTAGAAGGAAGTTATCTATCTATAGAAGAAGCACAGAAAGCAATTGACGTCCTAGTTTCTCAAGGGTATTCTGAAACAGACATCACATTAGTGACCAACCCATCGGTGAAAGATTCAATTTCTCTTAATACTGATGTAGAGGTTACAACAGATTATGATGAAACAAACACTGGAGATACTGGCAACGATGATAAGTCGATGTGGGACAAAATCAAAGATGTCTTTACAGTAGACTCTTATGATGATTCATCTCACGATTCTCCTGATTATAACCGCGACGAAGATGTATTATACAATTACAAAGATGATATTGACAATGGCAACATTGTTGTATTAGTAGAAGAAAATCCTGATATCGATCGAACTGCAGTTGAAACCACGTATACAGACGGGGATACTTTAGATACATCTAACCCTAGTGCAGTTCCTCCAATCGTTGACCCTACTCCGGTTCCAGGTGAAGGAATTTCTCCATTACCAGGTGATAGTATAGTGGATCCTACACCAGCTCCCAGAGCAGACGAACCAATAGATCCTGCTCCAGATCTTGGAACGGATGATGATACCTTGAACAACGATATGGATAATACGGGCGACCCGACTCTAACGACAGATCCTTCTGTAATAGATGAAGAAAGAATTACTCTTCAAGAAGAAAGATTGGATGTAGATACCAACGAAGTACAAACTGGTGAAGTCCACGTTAAAAAGAATGTTACAGAAGAAACAAAAACGGTTGAAGTACCAGTTCAACACGAAGAAGTAACGATTGAAAGACACCCAGTTACTGGAAATGAGCCTGTTGACGGAACTATCAGTGATGAAGAGATCACTATTCCAATTACAGAAGAACAAATCGAAGTAACTAAACGTCCTGTTGTGACAGATGAAGTTGTCATCAATAAGGAAACTAAAGAAGATACTAAAGAAGTTTCCGAAACAGTACGAAAAGAAGACTTAGATGTGGATACTCAAGGTGATGTCACTGTAGATAATGATGATGATTTAACCAATAAACCTTAAAAGCAATATAAGCAAATAAAAAAGTGAGGCATGCGCCTCACTTTTTTTTGTCTATATATTAAAATACTTGTTAGCGAAAGATTTATTTATTCTTTTTCTCATTATATGGCTCAACTTGTACTTCTTTGATATTTTTTTCAGTTTGTGTACCGGGAGTTTCAGAAGATTTTGACGATGTCTTTGAATGTTCAGCAGTATTGTTCGGAAATTGTTTGTTCAATTCTTGTTCCAGACTATGGACTTGTTGTTTTAATCCTTCAATTTCAGCATTTTTCTTGATCAAATCTGATTGTGTTTCTTTTTTTGTTTGATCTACAGCCTCTTCTTTAGTTTTATCAGCAATCCGAATTTTGTCTTCATGATCTCTCAGCCTCTCATCTTTTTCATGTAACTTTTCTTTGCTTTTCTTTTCTTTCGAGAGCATGATCAACCAACCAGCAATTAAACCAGCTACTAATAAACCTGTCATGATCGCCCATAACGGCAAATTCAATTCAGTAAAACCTAAGTTCAGCATAACCATAGAATCTAAATTCAAAAAAATCAGACCAGCAGCTAACAGCACCAAAACTATTCCTATAGCAAGACCCACTTCAATTCCCCCTCTCATTCTTCCATGTATACAACACCTGAACCCCTCAATATCTACTGTCTACTAAAATTAAGGTTTTTCTACTTCTTCAGTTTTGTCAGCTTCTGCTTTACCAGCCTCAGCTTTTTGTTTTGCTTCTTCAGCTGTTGCTTTTGCAGTATCTGCTACGTCACCAGCATCGCTTTTGACTTGTTCAGCAGTTTCTTGAACTTGACCTTTTACATCTTCAAATCCTTGTTTTAATGTTACTTTAATGTCATCTGAAGTATCTTTTGCAACTTGCTGCAAATCTGCGCCTTTTTCTTTAGCCATGTTTGTGTAATCCATAGCTCTATCTCTTGCATCTTCTTTCTTTCGCATCAATTCTGCTCGTAATTCTTTACCTGATTTTGGAGCATATAACAGTCCTATTGCAGCACCAATTAAAGCTCCTTTTAGGAATGAACCAACTTTTGTCATACGAATTCCTCTTTTCTATAATATGATGATTTTTTATTCTAATTATATTATACGTTATTCTTTCCAATTGCTAAACAATAACGCCCTGAGCAGACATTATTTTATTTTCAACCATAAAAAAACTTAGACAGGTCTGTATTCAGACACATCTAAGTTTTATTTTTTTATTCAATTTAGAGGCCAAATCCTTTAGAATTATCTTTTTCACCTATTGCGTTTTTTGCTGCATCCATCAGTTCTTGGCGTTCTTTTTCGTTGATTTTCCCGTCATCTTTAGCCCGTTCAAAATCTTTCATCAAATCACCAATCTGCGCTTTATCAACACTTTTAAGCTTCTGTTTCAATTCATCAAATTTTTGATTCATCATTAGCCTCCTAAAAGTTTTTTAGTACACTATTTTTAATACACTAACATAATAAGGAATTTCGTTTGAGATCGCAACTTATATGCTCTATCCTAACTTTCTATAACCCACTTACAGGAACAAATAACTTTTCTTGCATCACATCAAACCACAATTGATACCCGTCTCCATTAGGATGAACATGATCTACTAAGATCTCTTCGACTGGTTTATGTTGTTTATTTAGTTCTTCCGTCATTAATTCGTAAATATCGATCAAAGGCCAATTTTGTTCTTCTACAAATGCACTGACTGATTTGTTGTATTGATCATAAGTGAGTTTTCCATCCGCCAACAGAACATCATTAAATATTGTAGGATTAGCGGTAGTAAAAATAACCATCGTATCCGGAATCTCTCTAGCAAATATCTCCATGATCCATTTGATATCTGTTGTAGTCTGCACCAATGGATTTTGTGGGTATCGATTATTATTGATCAAGCACAATTCAAATAGAATCAAATCCGGTTCAGCTTCTAATATGGGCTGGATTTTTTTTTCTTTTATTAAATCTGATGTACTGTATCCATTGTATCCATGATTTTGCACAGATACTTGAATGTTATTATGAGCGTTCAAATAACGTTCTAGCAACTTACCCCAAACCGGCTGATTTTCAGTAGCACCTAATCCTTTTGTTACACTGCTGCCTAAGACAACAATATCCATTTTTCCATCTCTTTGCGTAACAAATTCGGCACGGTCTCGGATACTCTCCCGTTGATAGACATCTGAAGTCATATAATCAGCCGTCAACTGAGCTTGCTTCTGGTTAGTTTGCATTTCATTAAACAAAAAGATTCCACTAATCAATAACACTGATCCTATACTGAGTAAAATTATTTTAATTCTCCACTTAGCTTGAACTTGCATCTCATCACACCTCAGTTTTTAACTTATGTGCAGTATATCATAGCTGAAACCTTCCAATTGCGACAATAATATGAAAAAACAACTGCTCAAATATAAAATGAGCAACTGTTTTTTCATGTATTATTTACTTTTATTTGATTTGCCTTCTAATTCTTTTCCTAAGTCAATAATGTACTGGCTTAAAGAATCTTTTATTTCAGGATGTGTCAATCCATATTGAATACTTGTTTGCATGAATCCGAATTTGTCTCCTACATCGTAGCGTTTACCCGTAAAGACGTGCGCAAAAACACGTTGAGTCGTATTTAACTTATCAATAGCATCCGTTAATTGGATCTCATTTCCAGCACCGGGTTTTTGAGTTTCCAGTATATTGAAGATTTCCGGTGTCAGTAGGTAACGACCAATGATCGCTAAATTACTTGGAGCTTCTTCTGGTTTAGGTTTTTCAACAAAGTTGCGGACATTGTATAATTTTTTACCTACTTGTCTTTCAGGATTGATGATCCCGTATTTAGATGTTTCTTCTTTTGGCACTTCCATAACGGCAATATTTGAAGCTTTGTTTTTATTGTACTCATCGATCAATTGTTTCGTCAATGGTACGTCATCTTCCATCAAGTCATCCCCAAGCATGACCACAAACGGCTCATCTCCTACAAAAGCTTTCGCGTGCAATACAGCATCGC
This sequence comes from Desemzia sp. AGC72, assembly GCF_057334175.1. Lineage (NCBI taxonomy): Bacteria > Bacillati > Bacillota > Bacilli > Lactobacillales > Carnobacteriaceae > Desemzia > Desemzia sp. AGC72. The sequence continues at coordinate 81,045 of NZ_JBHFIG010000010.1, read as the reverse complement.
CAAGACCTTTTGGATAAGATTGACGGATAAAGTGCAATTTGATTTTCGTTGTTTCTTCTACTAACTTCAATAATTCCAACTTGTTTTTTTCTTTCAAATTTTCTTCCAATTCAATATTAGAATCAAAATGGTCTTCGATAGAACGTTTGCTCTTACCTGTCACCACTAAGATTTCTTCGATCCCAGAAGCGATTGCTTCTTCTACGATAAATTGGATAGTGGGTTTGTCAACGATTGGCAGCATCTCCTTTGCCATCGCTTTTGTTGCAGGTAAAAATCTTGTTCCCAACCCTGCTGCTGGTATAATCGCTTTTCTAACTTTTTTCATTTCATTCCTCCTAAGTAATAATAAATTTTCTTTGTAATTTATCCGTATTTCTTATGCACTCCTACAGTATACTAAATTTAGCTTTTTTTTCCTAGTCAGAAAAAACACCTCGAGGTTTCTATCATTTAGTCTGCACCTTATAACAATTGTTGGGAAATCCATTTAATAAAATAGATTGATTCCGAAAATGTAAACGGTTAAAATAAAAACATATATAGGAGGTTTTTAAATGATAAAAGTAACCAGTCCATTCATGCAAAAAGAAATCATCACTCTTTTAGAGAAGAATGATGATCCATCTTATACATACGTTAAAAACAAGGCATTCAATTGCAATTTGATACTACTTCTTTAAATGAAACAGAAGCTGCTGAATATGCAAAACAGCTGCTTAAAAAACAAGCTTTCGCTAAAGGTATCGCATTGAGTGTAACAGCAAATTAAGCAAAAAAGTAGAGGCGCATATGCGCCTCTACTTTTTTGTTCATTAAAATAATCCGAACAATTTGCTGCGTTTGGTTTTTGAAGGTGTCGGAGGAACAACTACATCTCCATTAATCAAGTCTTTGGTCACTTGATGGTATTGCTCTACTTTACGAGCACCATACTCTTTTTCCAACTTTTCAAAAGCTGTTTTCATATGGAAAGATCGTTTAGAAACACTATGTGCATCTGATGCAATGAAATGAACCAAGTCCGCATCAATCAATTTTTTGCTGACTTGATGAATCTCTTTTCCAAAGCCGCCTGTATAACTGGCTGCTGTCAATTGAGCTAACGCACCACGTTCAATAAACGGCAGCAGCACATTGGGATCTTTCAACACTGCATGATTACGTTCCGGATGAACGATCACCGGGGTAACGCCTGAACGCTGCAATTCAAAAAATAAAGATTCCGTATATGCCGGTATAGATGGAGTCGGAAATTCAATCAACACATACTGTTGTCCTTCATCAATAAATTGAACTTTTTCCAACTCAATATCTTCCATGAGTTCTCCATTTATCCGAACCTCTTGTCCAGGGAAAATCGTCAAAGGAATCCCTCTAGCATCCAACTCGTCTTGTACTTCTTCTACCAACGGCAAAATATCTTTTTTCTCAATATCCCAATGTCCATTTTTATAGTGAGGGGTTGCCAATATATGGGTGATTCCTTCTTCCACAGCTGTTCTGGCCATGTCCATCGAATCCTCGATCGTTTTAGCGCCATCATCAACGCCTGGCAAAATATGACAATGCAGATCAATCATTCTCTTAACACTCCTTCATGTTCTCTCAAATACCTTGTCTTTTCAGTTTATTATATCGAACTTATCCCTCAGTAGCTAGTCTCTAAATAGGAATTTAGAATAGCATCAAAAATCTCACTTTTATCTGTGAGCTTTTTGATGCTATTTCATACTAGTTGTTTATTGATTGCTCCATTTCCATTCCGTCACTTCAGGGATATCTTTTCCTTCTTCACGAATATAATCATGGTGTTTTTGCAGCAAATCATCCATCTCTTTCGTGAACCCGTCAGACTTCCATCCTAAACCAACTGAAGCAATCGATTTGGCTAAATTAAAGCGATCCATCTTATTAACGACTCGCATATCAAACGGAGTGGTCACATCACCATTTTCTCTATAGCCGTGAACCGTCAAATTTCGATTATTATGGTCAAAGAACATATTGCGAATCACCCCTTCATACCCATGGAAAGCAAATACGATTGGTGTATCCTTAGTAAAGTACTCATCAAAAGCTTTATCGCTTAATCCATGTGGAGATTTTTTCTGACTGCGCAACACCAATAGATCTACGACATTGATAAAGCGGATTTTCAATTTAGGAAAGTGTTCTCGTAAAATCGATACCGCAGCCAATCCTTCTAAATTCGGTTCAGTCCCTGCTGTAGCGACGACAACGTCTGGTTCTCCATCATCATTACTTGCCCAATCAATGATTTTTAATCCTTTTTCGACCAACTCTTCTGCTTCTTCTTTGTTGTAAAATTGAGGTCTGGGATGCTTACTGGATACGATCAAATTGATTTTTTGTGATGATCGAAAAGCTTTGTCCATTACTGCTAGTAGTGTATTGGCATCTGCTGGCAAATATTCTCGAATGTATTCCACTTTTTTCTCCGCTAAATGAGTCAATATTCCAGGATCTTGGTGAGTATATCCATTATGATCTTGTTGGAATACGGTTGAAGAAGCCATAATATTTAAAGACGGATATTTTTTCCGCCATTTTAATTCATCAGCTTTACGCAGCCATTTGAAATGTTGGGTCAACATCGAATCGATAATTCGTAAAAAACCTTCATAACTGACGAAAAAACCATGTCTTCCGGTTAAGGTATAACCTTCCAGCCAACCTTCAGCTTGGTTTTCTGACAACTGAGAATCAATCACTCGTCCGCTGGCTGCTTGGAATTCATCTTCCGGTTCTTTAACCGTCTCTAACCATTGCCGGTTGGTTACTTCAAATACTCGATTCAAACGATTAGACTTTAATTCATCTGTACTAAATGCGCGAAAATGAGTTGGATTGGCTGTAATGATGTCGCGTACATAACCTCCAAATTCCATCATGTCCTGGGCATCCTCTTGTCCAGGTACTTTGATATCTAAGGCATATTTTCCCCAATCAGGCAATGTCAACGGCTTAGGTTCGATTCCCCCATTAGTGATTGGATTTGCTGCCATTCGTTTATTGCCTTTTGGAGCCAGTTCTTTAATTTCATCCAATACTGTACCGTTGGCATCAAATAATTCTTCTGGACGGTAAGACCGCAGCCATTTCGTTAATGCATCCAAGTGATCTGTATGTTCTGCGTCGACCGGAATCGGAACTTGGTGTGAACGGAAAGATCCTTCCACCGGCTCGGAATCCCATTCGGCTGGACCCGTCCAGCCTTTTGGCGTACGAACGATCAATACCGGCCACACGCCTATTTCCGCTTCTGCAGCGTCCTTTTTCCGAGCTTTTTCTTGGATAGAATGGATTTTTTCAATCGCCGTATCCATTTTTTCTGCCAGCATAGGATGCACTTTTCCTGGATCAGATCCTTCTACAAAAATCGGATCCCACCCTAATCCTTTGAAATACTGCGTTAGTTCTTCATTTGTCTTTCTAGACAGAATAGTAGGATTGGCAATTTTGTATTCATTCAAATGCAAAATCGGAAGCACTGCCCCATCAGTCACCGGGTTGATAAAAACATTTGAAAACCAAGCAGTTGCTAGAGCACCCGTCTCAGCTTCTCCGTCTCCGATCGTAACAGCAGCAATCACATCAGGGTAGTCTAAGATTGCTCCTACTCCATGAGACAACGAATACCCCAGTTCTCCTCCTTCGTGGATAGATCCAGGCGTTTCAGGCGCTGCATGAGATCCGATTCCTCCTGGGAAAGAAAATTGCTTAAACAACTTTTGCATCCCAGCTTCATCTTGAGTGATTGCAGGGTAGATTTCGCTATAACTGCCATCTAAATAAGAATTGGATACCATTACTTGACCGCCGTGACCAGGTCCCTCAATAAAAAACATATTAAGATCATACTTATTGATGACTCTATTTAAATGAGCGTAAATCATATTTTGTCCTGGGATCGTTCCCCAATGTCCAATCGGATTAACTTTCAAATCTTTTGCTTCCATCGGAGTTCTCAAAAGCGGATTGTTTTTTAAATACAATTGCCCCACAGAAAGGTAATTAGCTGCACGCCACCAAGCATCTATTTTAGTCAAATACTCTTTTGAAGAATAATCTATAGAAAGTGTCATTATCAAGGCCCCTTTTCACTTTAATATGCTTTTACTATAATGGTTTTGCCTCAAAAGATACAATTATACGAAGCAAGAAGCAAGTAAAAAAGATTCGAGAGAACAATGATATGCTCCCTGGAATCTTTTTCATTTCTACTCATCACTTTTTCAGCATACATTTACTTCAATCCCAGCAATTCAATCATCTTATCTTGCTGATTAGTGTACTCATACAACCGCTCCATTGAAATATCTCTGACAGCACGTGTTTCTAACTGAGAAATATCCAAAGCAGCCAATTCACTTTCTTTTATTGAAATAGCCAAATTCTTCTCTTTTAACTGCTCAATATTATGAGTGTCTTCTAAAACACTCTCTCGTTCTATTAATACCAATTTTTTATTTGCTGTAATAGCTTCAGAAATCGTTCCCCAACCTGCTTTAGCGATCACTAAATCGCTAGCTGCAAGATAGTTGTGAGTATCTTGTGTGTCGGTTGGCAACTCAATAATTTGATCGCTTCCAGTGACCGTAACACCGCTCGTGGCAAATACAGTTCCATGATAATTTTCAATATGGACGTTGTCTATCGTTACCGCTTTGCCGCAAGAAATAAATATACTATGACCATACTGCTGTTTTAAATCACTGACTTTGCCCAAATTCAATTCTCGAGACAGAAATCCAATAGATTTCCTAGGACTCTTAAGACTTTCCATCGGTAAAGCCAGCGCATACTCACTAAATAAATCTAAATTGGCGTAAGCTGTTCTGAACTCTTCAATGATACCCTTTTTGATATGGAAAAATTCATACTGTTCTACCCACGTGAAATTAGACAATCCAATCGTTTGTAATTCCAGCTTTTTCCCTACTAGAGCCCCAATAGGTGTAATATCTGTTATAACACATTTAATAGACAGAGATGCTAATTGCTGTACTTCCTCTGCTACGATTTCTTTCCAACTGGCTACAAAAGAATTTAATTGTCGTTCTGTTTCTTCAGCATCGACCGCTAAACTATCTTGAACTGTTACCAATCCGATATCGGTTTGCAGATCTTTATATTTCATCCGATCAGCTACCTTATTTAAATAATTTCGAGCAAAGTGATTTTGGTAAGCACCAGAGATCAAATAGACATGATAAGATGTCTGTTTCATTATTTCTTCAATAACCGCTAAACTTCTTGTCATATGTCCAAAACCATGTGAAGACACATAAAATACTACCCATTTCTGTTCCATTTTATTCGCTCCTGTCTTAGACAATCTGATACGACCATACTAGCAAAAGGAAATAGAGAACACAAAAATTTAATGTGCACTAAAAAATCCCATGAATTCAATCATGGGATTTTCTATAACTTATTCGATTTCAAGTTGTTCTTTTAAAGCTCCAGAAACTGTTGCTAATTCACCATCATCGACAATAGCGTAGTAGATACCATCAATTTTAGTCCCAGCACCTTCTAGTTGAATTTCCTCTATGTTTGATACTGCCCCTCTGTAATTATTGAAAATAGAGAGCATATTATCAAAAGTAAGATTCGTTTGCATATTATTTTCTAACGTTCCTAAAATGCCTTGATAATTCATAATGGAAGATAAAGATGCAACTTTGTTCATTGCAGCCATAATGATTTGTCTTTGACGGGCTTGACGACCGTAGTCTCCATTAGGATCGTCGTAACGCATACGTGAGTAGGCCAAAGCCGCATTACCATCTAAAGTAGTTGTTTGTCCTTCTGCAAATGAGTATCCATCATAGTTGAAAGATAATACAGGTGTAACTTGTACGCCTTCTAATGCATCTACAATATCTTTGACTCCTTGCATATTTACTTCGACATAGTAATCAATTGGAATGTCTAGTAAATTTTGAACAGTGTTGACAGACATTGAAACTCCGCCAAATGCATAAGCATGATTAATTTTATCCATCGTTCCTCGACCAATGATTTCTGTATAAGTATCTCTTGGAATACTTACAATAGATGTTTGATTTGTATTCGGATTGACCGTTAAGACCATCATCGTATCTGATCTTCCTTGTTCCGTACGACCTAAATCTCCCGTATCTACTCCTAACACTAAGATAGAAAAGGGTTCTTTATTTTTCACTTCGATTGGGTCTTGACGACGTTCCTCTTTTTCAACGTCTTGGTAGATTTCATCTGTAGTATTTGTCACATCACTATATACTTTAAATACAAAAACACCGACTGCTATCAATAAAATCAAAAAAACAATTCCTATGCCACAGCCTAGCTTTTTCATGAAGGAAGGCTTTTTCTTTTTAGAGGGTTGTCTTCTTTGACTACGTGTATTGTTATCCATTTTTCTCCTACTTTCAACGTCTGGACGTTTTTAAATAAAAACTAATTCTTTTCTATCATACTATGTTATTTAAAAGTAATCTATATAAATTTGTGACTATTTTACAACAAATTACCTGTCTTTCAGATTAAGAAATCTTCTGGCCGTTCTTCTACTTGTTTAAACGAATAAGCTATTGCCTCAAGTATTCGTTCAGCTGACTCTCCGTCTCCATATGGATTACTTGCTAAACTCATAGTTTGATACATCTCTTCGTTCGTTAAAAGCGCTCTTAAAGAACGCTCAACCTCTTCTCCATTTGTTCCTATCAACCTTAAAGTACCCGCATCCACACCTTCAGGACGTTCTGTCGTATCACGCAATACTAAAACAGGTACACCTAGTGAAGGAGCTTCTTCCTGAACACCGCCTGAATCTGTCATGATCAAATAGCTTCGAGCAGCTATATTGTGGAAATCAATCACCCCAAGAGGAGCAATTAGATGAATTCGTTCATGGTTACCTAAAATTTCAGCCGCCAACTGCTGCACGACTGGGTTCAAATGAACAGGATAGACTACCTCGATACTTCCATCTTCTTCGACCACTTTTCGAATAGTTTTAAAAACTCGTGCCATAGGTTCGCCTTGATTTTCTCTTCTATGCATAGTCAATAAGATTAAGCGGCTGTCTTTTTTGATTCTGCTTAATACTTCGTGTGTATACTCTTCTTTCACTGTTTCTTTAAGAGCATCAATAGCCGTATTTCCTGTAATAAAAATTTTATCTGCAGGGTGATTTTCTTTTAATAAGTTTTCTTTACTTTGTTCAGTTGGAGCAAAATACAAGTCAGCTATAATATCTGTCACTTGTCTATTCATTTCTTCTGGGTAAGGAGACATCTTGTTCCATGTACGTAGTCCCGCTTCAACGTGTCCAATCATTATTTGGTTATAAAAGGCTGACATTCCAGCTGCCAAAGTTGTTGTTGTATCTCCATGAACCAATACGATGTCTGGCTTTGCTTCTTTCATGACTTGATCTAGTCCCAATAATACATTAGCTGTAATTTCAGATAGCGTTTGCCGTTTTTTCATAATATTCAAATCATAATCCGGCTTAATATCGAACAAAGCTAAAACCTGATCCAACATTTCCCGATGCTGAGCTGTCACAGTTACAAGAGACTCAAATCTCTCAGGTTGCTTTTCTAAAGCCAACACAATAGGAGCCATTTTAATAGCTTCTGGCCTCGTTCCAAATATGGACATCACTTTTATTTTCCGCAAATTTATCTACTCACTTTCATTATTATACTCTTCTTCATTCTATCCTTTTATAGAAAAAATGACCAGACTCTTTTTACTTGAGTCTAGTCATCTTATTTATAACTATTTTGTTAAGAAATATTTAGTGGTAGATCCAGGGGCTAGCGACCCTTTTTTCACAATTTTAATTTCAAAAGCCTCTAATTGTTTTGCTAATCCCGTTGTTCCCGCTTCTTGTCCGTTTTTAGCCCAATCCAGCCAACCAATATCCGCTACATGAACACGGTAGTATACATCATAAAGACCAGCTTTTGAACCCGCTAAATTAATCTTTAAAGCTTCTAATTGTTTTGCTTTTCCTGTTGTTCCACTAACTTGATTATTTTTTACTTCACTCATCCACCCATAATCTTGAACATGAGAAGTGTACTTAATCTCCAAACCGTCCACACCTTCAACCGCAATTTTAACGGCTTCCAATTGTTTGTTTTTACCTTCAGTTCCTGATAACTGTCCATTTTTTACTGTGGTTTGCCATCCCTTATCTTCCACGTGTGACGAGTATAGGACCGTAGGTATTTTTATTTTTTCTATATAAGGACGAATAGTTGGACCAGGGGCAACTTCGCCCTTTTTAACAACTTTAATTTCTATAGCTTCCAGTTGTTTGCCATAACCTACTGTTCCTGCACTTTGTCCATTCTTTGCCCAATCCAACCAACCATGATCTTCTGCATGAACACGATAATAGACATCATACAACTTAGCTTTTAATCCATTAAGTTGAATTTTGATAGCTTCCATTTGTTTAGATTGGCCTTGTGTTCCACTCAATTGATTATTGGATACCCAATTTGCCCAACCTATATTCTGAATATGAGATGAATATTCTACTCCTAAACCAGGCAAATTATCAATTTTTATCTTGATAGCTTCCATTTGTTTATTCTTTCCTACAGTACCTCCCGTAACTCCGTTGGCAACATAATTTAAAGTTCCTATGTCTTGGACATGTGTAGAGTAAGCTACACTAGGTACAGGATCGTACTGAGTTAAGTTATAACTTTTGATTATATTATTTAACTTAATGGCATATTGAGGATCTGTAGCATATCCTGCAGCTTGTAATGCAGCTGTTGCATCTTGATATGTAGCAGCATTTTGAATCCAAACATTGGTATAACGAGTCTTTTTCAAAAAATTGGCATGATCTTTAAAAGTCTCATCATATGAAGAATATTTTCTAAAGTTATCATATATAGTGATAAAATATCCACCATCTTTATAGCTCTTGTCTGGTATCCATTCTTGTGTGGGCACTTTTACATAATTACCTGTATATCCCTTTTCGGCTTTAATACCAAAGAGATTATGGTTAGGTGGCCCTGATAATGAACTTCCCCCCCAACCGGATTCTAAGATAGCTTGAGCAATAATAACAGAAGGGTATAATCCGTATATTTTACCATTTTTAACAGCTGAAGAAGCAACACTATTAATAAAAATTGTAGTATGCGGTAAAGCGCGCGCTCTCATGAACATTCCGCTTTCTTTAGTTTGCATCTCTTCTTCCATTATTTGTATTGCTGTTTCTCTATTTTTTTCTAAAGAAAAAACATCCTCTTCTGGAACATCAATATTTGTAGTTTGATCATCTTTAGCATTCTCTTCATTGATATGTGGGTCTAACTCTCCTACTTGTTTTAAATCTTTACTTTCTTCACTTGAGGATGTTTGAATTTGTTTCTCTTCCTCAACATTTAAAAAATTTTCAGTTAATTCTTCACCCGATATATCTAAATTATCAGATTCAATAAGTTCTTCCTCAGTTTTTTCGTTTTGAATTAAAACTTCTGTTTCCTCTGCAAATACTAAAGCTGGAGAAATAATTACTGAGCTCAAACTTGCAGTAGCCAATACCATTGCTAACTTTTTGTTCATTTTTTTTAAATCCTTCAATATCAAACATCCTATCACCTTTTATTTTGATTACTTATCAAATATATCATGAATGTTACTACAGAAAAGTGACAACTCTATGAAAGTTCAGTTTCTTCCAAAAAAGATCTTAAAGCTTCTTTCCATGTAGAAATGATAAACCCTGTATCTTTTGTTTTAGATAAATCTAATATGGAATGTTTAGGACGATAAGCTTTTTGCGGATACTCTTCTGAAGTGACAGGAGCCACCTCCACTGCTTCGTCTTTTAAAATCTCTGTAGCAAATTCATACCATGAACAAAGTCCATCATTTGACAAATGATAGATGCCATAATCTTGATGAGTAGTGGTTAAATGAAGCATAAACTCCGCCAAAGTACGTGTCCATGTCGGACGACCAATTTGATCACTCACTACAGTCAAACGAGAATGTGTGCGAGCAAGCCGTTGCATCGTAAAAACAAAATTGTTCCCAAACTCTCCAAAGACCCAAGAAGTTCGTACGATATAGTATTTACTACAAAGCTCTTGCACCACTTGTTCTCCAGCTAATTTAGCACGTCCGTATTCGTTTTGAGGGTTAGTTGGAGCATCTACAGGATATTCGCCTTCGTTTGTCCCATCAAATACATAATCGGTACTGATGTAAACCATCTCTGCTCCAACAGATTCAGCCGCTTTAGCCACATTTTCAGTCCCTTGTACATTGACTAAGTGATTCGCTGTTTTCCCTTCGTCTTCTGCCGCATCTACCGCCGTGTAAGCCGCACAATGGTAAATAACCGTAGGCTTCAATGCTAAGATAAATTCTCGAACAGCTGTTTCATCAGTAATATCCAACTTTTTCGAATCTGCTGCTACGTAAGCTACCTCTTTTTCATCCAATAATTTTACTAATTCAGAACCTAATTGTCCCTTTGCACCGGTTACTAAAATCATCTTGCTTCCTCCTCTATAGAAAAAGATAGGATTACTCCTATCTTTTTCACCTAATTATAAAGTTTTATTGTCCATTTTGAGCGTATTTAGCTTCTACGGCTTCTTTTTCTGCCAGCCACCAATTTTTATTTTTAGTATACCACTTTATCGTATCCGCTAATCCGTCTTGGAAATTGGTGAACTCTGGAGTCCACCCTAATTCATCTCGTAATTTCTTAGAATCAATTGCGTAACGCAAATCATGCCCCGCGCGGTCTTTCACATGATCGTATGCATCTTTAGGCTGGTCCATCAATTCCAATATCAATTCCAATACCTCTTTATTGTTTTGTTCTCCGTCTGCTCCGATCAAATAGGTTTCGCCTATTTTTCCTTTAGTTAAAATAGTCCAAACTGCCGAAGAATGATCATTTGTATGGATCCAATCTCGCACGTTCTTTCCTTCGCCATACAGTTTTGGTCGAATACCTGATAAAATATTCGTGATTTGACGTGGAATGAACTTTTCAATATGCTGATAAGGGCCATAATTATTTGAACAGTTAGACAAAGTCGCTTTTAACCCAAAAGAACGCACCCAAGCTTTGACTAATAAGTCAGATCCTGCCTTAGTAGATGAATATGGACTGGAAGGGTTATAAGGCGTCTCCGCAGTAAACTTTTCCCCGGGCCCTTCTCCATGATGAGGCAAATCTTCACGTAGAGGCAAATCCCCGTAAACTTCGTCAGTCGATACATGGTGGTAACGTACATCATATTTCCGACAAGCTTCAATCAACGTATATGTTCCCATAATATTTGTCTGGACAAACGGGAATGGATCATTCAATGAGTTGTCATTATGTGACTCTGCGGCGTAATGCACTACTGCATCGGTATCTTTCACTAGACGATCGACTAGTTCAGCATCTACGATGTCGCCTACTACCAATTCAACTTGGCTTTCTGGTAATCCAGCTAAATTTTCTTTATTCCCCGCGTAAGTTAATTTATCTAATACCGTAATATGGACATCTGGATAATACTTAGCCACATAATGAACGAAATTAGAACCAATAAATCCTGCTCCACCAGTAACAATAATCTTTTTCATTTTTTTAAATTCTCCTAATCTTAAATGCTTCCATATTCAAAAGGGTTCTCAGCTTCAAATTCTTTTAGTGTAGGATGTTTCATGTCTTTTTCAGAAGTAATAGCTTTATCAATTGAAATAGGCCAGTTAATACCCAAATCCGGATCATCGAATGCGATTCCTCCATCCGCTTCCGCATTATAGTAATTATCGCATTTATAGAGAAAGTTTACATCTGGAGTCAAGGTAACAAAGCCATGTGCGAAGCCTTTTGGCACCAGTAATTGACGATGATTGTACTCAGATAATATATAGCCTTCCCACTGACCATAAGTAGGGCTGCCTTTACGGATATCTACAATAACGTCTAATACTACTCCGGTTACTACTCGAATCAGTTTTGTTTGTGCAGCTTCGCCTTTTTGGAAATGTAATCCTCTTAAGACTCCTGGTTGAGTAGATAAGGAATGGTTATCTTGCACAAAGTCAAATTCAATTCCAACGGCTTTAAAATCTTCTTGTGAGTAGCTTTCGGTAAAGAATCCTCTGTGATCGCCGAATACTGCTGGCTCAAGTATTTTCACATCTTTTAGTTTGGTTTCTGTTATTTTAATTTTCCCCATTAGTGCACCTCGTTTGCTAATCTTAGCATATATTGACCATACTCATTTTTCTTCAGTGGTTGGGCTAATTCAATCAATTGTTCTCGGTCAATGTACCCCATGCGATAAGAAATCTCTTCTAAACAGGCCACTTTTAAATTTTGACGTTTTTCAATCGTTTCAATAAATGTTCCGGCTTCCAACAACGACTCATGAGTCCCAGTATCCAACCAAGCATACCCACGTCCCATCACTTCCACATCCAATTCTCCAGCTTCCAAGTACGCTTTATTTACATCCGTAATTTCCAGCTCTCCTCGAGGAGAAGGTTCAATACTTTTAGCAATCTCTACAACCTTATTATCATAGAAGTAAAGGCCTGTTACAGCATAATTACTCTTTGGTTTTTCCGGTTTTTCTTCAATCGAAATAGCCTTCATTTGATCATCGAATTCTACCACTCCAAAACGCTCTGGATCATGAACATGATAGCCGAAAACAGTAGCCCCTTTTTCTTTGCTTGCAGCTCTTTGCAGCATCTTAGATAATCCTCCACCATAGTAGATATTGTCTCCTAAAATGAGGCAAACTGAATCATTGCCAATAAATTCTTCTCCCAGTATAAAAGCTTGAGCTAATCCATCTGGTTTTTCTTGTACTTTGTATTCTAAATTTAACCCCAGCTCATGTCCATCTCCAAATAATTGTTCAAATCTTGGAGTATCTGTTGGAGTAGAAATAATCAATATGTCTTTGATTCCTGCCAACATCAAAATAGACATTGGATAATAAATCATTGGTTTGTCATAAATCGGCATCAATTGTTTTGAAACAGCTTTTGTAAGCGGGTATAATCTAGTTCCACTTCCTCCTGCTAAAATAATTCCTTTCATAACTTCAACTGCTCCTTTTAATTATATAATTTTTAATTTTAAACGCTTCAGTATTCATTCTATCATATTTCATTGTCTTAATAAAAATAATCTTACAATAAAGTCAAATAACTCTTAAGAATTAACTTTTATAACAAAATTTTATTTAATTGATAAATACATGTTTTTTCAACTATTTCATACTATAAAAAAGTACTTACTTGTTTGAAAAATTTCAAACAAGTAAGTACTTTTCAGATTTCTATATAAAAGTTAACTTTCTAAAAAGAATGAACCATTTTTAATCTTTGAAGTATCGGTTAATACCATTAGCTACAGCATCAGCTAAATTATTTTGATATGAATTTGTCTTTAATTTTGCAATTTCTACAGGGGAACTCATATAGCCTAGTTCAAGTAAAACTGCAGGCATTTTTGTTTCACGTAATACAGCAAACGTATTTCTTCTGATGCCACGATTTGTTGCACCTGTATTATTAATTAGTGATTTATGAATTTCTGATGCGAGATCTGCACTTTCTTTTAGTCTTATCGGATCATTGTGTAATTCTTTATTTATTTGAGGTTGATAATTCGGATCATACTCATAATAGAATGTTTCAATACCTTTAACTGAAGAATCTCTAGGCATTGCATTATGATGTACGCTTACGAAAATATCTGCCCCACTGTTATTTGCATCTATAGCTCTATCAATAAGAGTAATTCTCTTGTCTGTTGTCCGTGACATTATAACTTTGTATCCTAATTTTTCTAGTTTACTTTGAACTTTTTTTGCAACAGATAAATTTAAATCCTTTTCTTGAGCACCGTAATATGACGCGCCACTCTCATATCCCCCATGTCCGGCATCTAAATAAATTACTTTTTTTTCTTTAAAAGCAACATCTTCATCTACTGATACTCCGGTATTTTTCTTAACCAATTTGATTTGAATAGCTTCTATTCGTTTAGACATTCCTTGAGAACCAGAATTCATTCCATTCTTTGCCCATCCTAACCAACCGTAATCTTCTATATGAGTACGGTAATAAATATCATAAAATCTTGATAGAGTACCAGATAATTTAATATTTATAGCTTCTATTTGCTTTTGGTTACCAACAGTACCAGCCAAAGAACCATTAGTGACAGTTTTTTGCCAACCATGATCTTCCACATGTGCCTGATAGGAGATATTTCCATCGTATGGGGAATTTTCTAACGACATCTTAATAGCTTCCATTTGTTTTTGTTGTCCGGTAGTTCCACTTACAGCTCCATTTTTTACATCTACTAACCAACCCTTATCTTCTACATGAGAAGTATATTTAATAGATGGTGGTGTGAATTTTACAAATGATGCTTCTTTAGAATCACCTACTTGAGTTCCTTTGGTTACAATCTTTATCTCAATAGCTTCTGCAGGAAGGTTATAACCTTCTAATCCAGCCGAATTTCCATTTTTTGCCCAACCTAACCATCCAAATTCTGCTGAGTGTATTCGGTAATAAATGTCATAGTATTTTGCATTGCTTCCAGTAAGCTGAACTTTGATAGCTTCAATTTGTTTTGATTTTCCAGTTGTTCCTGATAACTGTCCATTGCTTACCCAGTTCATCCAACCATAATCTTCTACATGAGTAGAATACTCTACTCCAAGTTCCGGAACTTTATCTACGCGAATTTTCAAAGCCTCTAGACTTTTGCTCTTGCCTGTTGTGCCTGCTGTAGTACCATCTTTAGCTGTTGGATTCCAACCGTAGTCTTGTACGTGAGCATCATAGCTTATAGAAGGATTGATTGTCGGTTTTGGCTGACCTTCAATATAAGGTTTCTCAGTAGGGCCAGGAGCTTTTAATCCCTTTTCTTGTAACACGATTTCAACAGCTTCTATGTGCTTGAGCAACCCAACTGTTCCTGCATTTCCACCATTTTTCGTCCAATGAAGCCATCCATAATCTTCTGAATGTACACGATAGAAAACATCATACTTTTCTGCCTCTGCACCTGTCAATCTAATTTTAAGAGCTTCCATTTGCTTAGATTGTCCAACAGTTCCTGATATTTCGTTATTGTTGATCCAATCCATCCACCCAATATCTTGAACATGGCTAGAATATTCGATATTTAAATTTTCCATACCTGTAAGATTTATTTTCAAAGCTTCCATTTGTTTATTTAAGCCGGTAGTTCCACTCGTCTCTCCTGATTTAACTTCTTTCATCCAACCTTTATCTTGGATATGTGAAGAGTAAGTTAAAATAGGCATTGTGCTCGATTTTTTCATACTGAATGTCGACGGAGCTTCAGATTCATCCGCCAGTAATTCAACGGCACTTTTTTCGATCCAACCTAAAATATCTTCATCTATAGAAATTAAGAGCCATGTAGTTGCGTAAACTTCTCTTTCTTTTAGGACAGTTAATGATTGATACAAAAGTTTTTCTGGCATCTCTTTTTTATTCGTTTCGTCCATCATATTACTTTCTGGGTAAATATAGTAATCTTTGTTTATTACTTGTACATTATAATGTACGTCTCTTTCAACTATTTCTTTTCCCCTATCTTCCTGATTTGGAAGATTCTCTTCTACATCATTGGAAGATTCTTCTGAAATTTCTTCTTCGGAAAGTGACTCTAAAGATTCCACTTCAGTTATCTTTTCATCAATTGTCTCGCTATGTATATTGGATGCACTTTCTTCAAGATTCTGGCTATCTTGAACTGATGAATTGATGAAAGAATTATGAGCATCTTTATCACTCTCATTTGCAAAAACTATAGACGTTGGTAATAAGTTTATAGATAGAATTGATATCATCATTACCACTACAACTTTTTGTAATCTTCTACTCATTATACTCCTCCTTTATTTTGTGAAACAACTTCCTTATATCATTTTTAAAGTTAAAAAATTTAATTACTCGCATGTGATAATTTATAAATATTAGAAAAACATGTAATAAGCAGCTAGTTAGTTTCTTATACAATATCTTTGTTTAATTAAAATTCCAGCTTTTGCTTTTTTTAACTGAAATTCATAATTACTACTCCAGCAATTATAAGTATAGTTCCTATAATCGTAGCTTTTGTTATAGTTTCTTTAAGTATAAAGTAAGAGCCTACCAAAATAGCTAAGTTTGTTGCCGCTACCCCTAACGGGACAATATAACTTATTTCTGCCGATATTGAAATGATATACATCCACAAAACAAAACTCAATAAGTAAAAGGAAATGCCCAATAGGCTCAATAAAGAGATTTGCATTGAAAATAAAGACTTGGTTAAGCTCATAGTTAACTTTTTAGATCCTAGTTTGACTAAAATCAGACCCGAGGTTTGTAGTATTACATATATGAAAAATAAAAGCATAGTAGGTCTCCTTATCTTTTCTACTTTAATATTTAGCACTCAACACTTGTTAAAGTAGAATACTTCATGTATTTCTTGTTTGAGCTAGTTATACAATTAACTTTTTTAGCTATTTTTATCTGATAAAAAACTTTTCTTCTTTAATTTGATATTCATTACGACTACCCCTGCAATAATAAGCATAGTACCAACGATTGTGTAAATAGATATCGTTTCATTAAGTATAAAGTAGGAACCTGCTAAAATAGCAAGATTTGTTACCGCTACACCTAAAGGAACAATATAACTTATTTTTGCTGATGTTGAGATAATATACATCCACAACAAGAAACTACATAAGTAGCAAAACAATCCTAACAAACTTAGTAAAGGAATTTGCATAGTAAGCAATGAAGTAGTTAAACTCAGTAGTAAATTTTCGGATCCTAGTTTAACCAAAATCAGACCTGAAGTTGATAATATTACATATACGAAAAATAAAACCATACTATGTCTCCTCGTCTTTTACAATTTCTATAATCTATCTCTAATTAAATTATTACAACAATGAGAGTCTTATTATTTTCTTTTTTCTTCTAATGCTATTTTCTGAATTAAATGGGTTAGTTGTTCTTCCAATTTTGATAATTTTAACGTTGTATTGAATTCTTTTAAAAGTAAAACAAAAATTATAATCAAAAACAAAAGATTCGCTGGAGACTGTACACCTATTATTCTTGCAGTAAAAATAATAATATTAGGAAACACACTTATTATTACTAAAACAAGTGAAAAAATTATCCAAAAAAGAGAATACTGTATTTCTACTTTTCCATTTCTTACTTGTTTTGCAAAATAATATGTTGTAAATACAGCTCCGATAAACAATATTATTCTAAGTCCGATTGTCATTCTTATCCACTCTCTTATCCATTATTAGTTTATTTGTCTTTTATCACGAAACGGTTGAAGTATCATTATAGATATTGCCATTCTTACCATGTATTTTATACTTCTAGAAAAGTTTAAGTAACTTTCTCCAGCTGTACGGTCCTCCATAGTAACTTGTGTTTCGGAAACTTTCGCTCCTCTTCTGATCAAATAACTTATTGTATCAGGTTCAGGAGTCATATTTAGATTTGTAGCGTATTCGTGGATCATTTTTTTATCGAATAATCTCATTCCACTTGTCGGATCATTTATTTTTTTTCTTGTCATTATTCTTATAGCCGTTGAAATTAAAAAACTTCCAGCCATACGAGATGTGAAGGGTTTTTTTTCAGTTACAAATCGGCTGCCGATTACTATATTAAATCCCTTTTCTAGTTCTGCAACCATGCTAGGGATATACTCTGAAAGGTGTTGCCCATCAGCATCGAACTGAATTACTCCATCATAATTATGTTCTTTTGCATATTTCATACCTGTTGAAAATGCACCACTCAATCCAAGGTTTACAGGGAGATCAATTAAGGGTGCATCTTTTTCTCTACATACTTTAACTGTAGCATCCGCACTTCCATCATTAATTACTACATAATCGTATTGAGGCAAATTTTTCTCCAAGTCTTCTAAAACAGGAATAATGCTCTCCTCTTCATTATAAGCTGGTATAACTATTAGTATCTTCATTTCTTCCTCCTGCATACTTCTGCATATAGAATCAAGTATCTGACGAACTTAGTTCTATATGCAAGATATGTTTATTTAAAGATATTGAGCAATAAATATTCGATTTCAACTATATAAACATCAGTTTGTTTCTTGACTTTTTATATAAAATTTCATTAAGATATTGACAATAAAATTTGGCCAATATTTCTGAAACATTTCTCTATCTTCTAGAGTTCGCTTATTATTTTGAATAGCGTTACTGGTTTCAGATTCCCCGTGTATGCGATGATACATCAATGGTTCATCTGAATATAGAAACGATCCGTCTAGCTTACCAATTCTGTACCAAGCTTCCCAGTCTAAGTTCGAAGAAAATTTAGTGTCAAACTGGAACCCTTTTAAACGCTCCATATTGTAAGTCACCGCTGGACAGCAAATACTATTTCCTAATGACAAGGATCGGTTTCTTATGAATTTGTTATTTGGAAATCTTTTAATTGGTGCTAATGCAATTCGTTTAATCTTTAAATTTCTTGTTCTTTCTAAAAGAATATCGTTTTTCATTTCTAGATAATCAGTAAAAGCTATTAAGGCATCTGGATCGGAATTAAACATGTCTAAACAAGTCTCTAAATATTTTGGTGTATAAACATCGTCTTGATGAGCCAAAGTAACGTATTTTGTGGTAGCTAAATCTAACCCTGCATTCCAATCAATACCAATACCAGCAACCTCATGAGTTGCGAGTTGTAAATTATATTTGTTAGCAATGTCTTCAATATGCTGATTAGGTGTAGCAGTAGAAATAATTATACTACTTTTTACTGTTTGTTCTAATAATGACTCTACGCACTTTTCTAAAAAAGGCGATTCTTTGTAAGCACAAATAACGAATGTATGGTTATTAACTTGCACAGTTATGTTCCTCCTAGTCGTACTTGAAACGATTATAATAAAGTTGTTTGTCAATTGAATAACTAATATAACACCTTATATTATTCAATATTTTTAATAATATGTGCCTAGTCTGGACGCTATAGACCAAATTAGTAAAAAGATACCTATATAAATCAGTATATTTTTATTATCTTCTTCTTCACTATATCCAAATGATTTAGAAAAGTTTGCGAAAATAGGCGCAGCTAATAAAATTCCAAAGAAATAGCGTCCTTGTACTCCAGTAATAATTTCAGATCCTACAGAGTCCCATGTAAGATACATAGACATGTAAATCAGCGCTGTCGTAGTCAACGCTATTATAGCGACCCCAAGCTTAGTAATAGGAGCAATCTTGTCATATTTTGGAATAGGATAAGTTAGCGGAAGTACTAATAAAGATAAATTTACTAAAGCTAATTCTGGTGCGTGTTGATTATCCCAAGCAAAATTAGATAACTGATTATATTTATTGATGGTTCCAATAATATTAGTTAACAGTAATTTGAAAAATGATACTGGATCTTTTGATATATGAATAATTTGTTTGATCATATCTACGTTAGGATCAGGTACATTTCCAATTATTTTTGAATATGATAATATCCAAAATATTCCACAGATAATAACAATGAACATACCTAAAAAAGCAGATATGAATGTCTTAGTTTTGCTAAACTTTTCTTTAGGAATAAAGATCAGTAGACCGGCTAAAGTAATGTACGGAAGTTTCGTAAGTGCCATTAGTATACATAAAAAACTATATACAATGATGTCCTTTAAGTAAATTTCTTTTTCTTTTCTTTGCAAGAGATTAACAAAATAAGCAAAGATTATTAACAGTAGTCCATAGCTAAAGGCATCTTGATTAAAGGAAGAACTAATATAGATTACCATAGGCTGCAGTGCAAAGAAAGCAAAGATTTTATTCCATTTCTGAGACACTTTAACAGCTATACTAGCACAAAGTGCAAAAAAGAGAACATTGAATATTCTTCCTAAATAAAACATTACACCTAGATTGCCATTGGAAACTATTTTTCCTACTAAAAGACCAAGAGAGCTGGGGATATAACTTACAAATGCATACGCATTTGTGATAGGTACTCTAAACTCATAGCTCTTGTTTTCAGAATGTTCATACTCCCATAATCTCGTTTCAAAGAAATTGGGTAAAACTTTGTCATGTCGAGTCAAATATTCTGAAGTATCTACTAATGTTTTGATATCATCAGAAACTATTTGCTGTTCTTTATCATTCGTCAGTCCCAAGTGACCTTCTGTTATATACGAAGCTCTAGTGTAGTGAGCAGGCTCATCCCATACTTCAAAAACAGGTGACAGTATGGAGAACATTATACCAAAAGTAGATATAATGACAAAAACTGTTTGATAAATCTTTTTTCTAGAGATTAACAATAAACCTGTGACTATTAAAGATAATAAGCCAACTTTTGTAATTGAAAAATAATTAAAAGACACTTCAAAACCTATTAATATGATTATCTCTAATATAAAAAATAAAATCACTTTTTTTTCTGAATAAAATTTTTCTAAAAAAGAGTCATAGTTTTTCTTGACCAAATTCATTTAATTTACTCCTAATCTTATTAATAATTAAATGCTACTAAGTTCAAATAAAAGAACTCAGTAGGATATAATCTTTTTCATTTGCAATTTAAAGCTTTGAGTAAAACATGAACAATACAATAAACCGTGAATTTATAGGTATTAATCACCGCAAACTTTCTTGTAAAAATCATTAAGCGCTGCTTCATTATATGAAACATAGTCAAATTTCTCAGCCTGAATATCCCCATTTATAAATTTTTTCAACCCTTGATAAATAGCCTCAACGGAATTTTCAACCAACAAACCATTTGTATTTTCTAACACACTGTGTATCCCAGGAACGTCAGTGCCAATAACAGGTTTTCCTACGATCATTGCTTCTAGTAAAACTAAGCCTTGACCCTCATAGTTAGAAGATAAAACGAAGCAATCGCATAGGTTCAAAAACATAGCAGGATGTGATAGATGTCCCATCAAATGAACATTCTTACTTATACCTAATTCAAATATCTTTTTCTCGATTTCTGTTCTTGATGGTCCTTCACCTAGAATAAATAGCTCACAATCTCTATTGTATCTCAATATTTTTTCGAATGCTGTAACTAAAGCAATATGATTCTTTTCAGGAGAAAGACGAGCTATGTTTACAAAATTAACTTTACTACTATTAGGAGGAATAAAACCTTTAAGCGTAGTTATACCTGTTTTTTGATCTGTTTCTTCTAAGAAAACTTTTCTAGGTTGATTATCATTAGAACTATAGATATCATTACCTCGATTATAGCTTTCTCCATTATTAATAGATTGAAGTATTGAATCTCCATCTATTGAATTGTTGACATAATCCATTTTATTTTTATAATTTTTTATTTGATTTCCTAAATCCAATTCATTTCTTTCATTTGCGCTCTCAGAAACAGAAATAATTTTATCAAAACACGAATACAAACTGAAAATGACTTTTAGATTCCATTTATGTTTATATTTATTACTAATTTTTTTATTGTATTCTTCCATCATAACATTATGAAGGTATACTACTTTCCTTGGCACCTCAGCAAAAGCAAATAATGCATTGAACATTTTATTGTATCCACCAAAATCAATTAGGACATCCACTGGCAACTTTCCTACTATTCTTTTGTATTCATAATTTAAATGTTTCTCCAACTTTTCCTTATTAACATATGGAGTATCTAAACCTTGACGATACAAAAGATTTTGCCGAATGGTGTTCATGTAGCCTCTGTTTACCCCACTAAATTTATAGATAAAATGTACTCTAGAATCTACCCTTTGAATATTATTAGATTTTTCTTTATTCATTCTGTCTGTATCTATAAAAACTACATCATACTTATCGTAATCAATTTTTTTTGATAAATTGATAGCAGAATTTGTAATACCATTATTATAAAAACCACCACAATAGAATAATAATTTTTTCTTATTAGATAAATACGATATCTCTTTTTCTTGATTTTTGTTGTTCCGGAATAATATATCTACTACTCTACTTCTAGAATGATTGTCGTCGTTCAAACAAAAACCTTTTAAATAACGATCATATTGTTTTTTGTATTGTTTTTTGTAATCACTATCTTCAATTGATAAAGATTGACAGAGATCACTTATAGTCGTACATAATATTCCAGGCAGTTCATTTAAGTCTAAATAAAATCCTCTAGTCTCTTCGTAAACCTCTTTATCAGGAATATAAAAATATATCGGTCGCTTAGTTGGCAAAAAGTCAAAAAATATGCTGCTATAATCCGTAATCAGTTTGTCTATACATGTTAACAATTCATTTGTATCTATCCAATTTGGTATAATTTTATCTGTAAGGTTATGTTCAACGAAGTAATCATAAATAAAGTAATGAGCTTTTAATAAGACTTTGTAATTTTCTCCTAGAGATTTTTGAATTTGTTCCACTTCTTTTAAAAGTTGTAAAATGTCTTCTTCAGTTGTTTCTTCTAAATCTTTTTTCCAAGTAGGCGCATAAAGTACAAGTTTCTTATCTCGAGGAAGATTTAGTAATTGAATAATCTCAGCTTTGTCTGTTGAAAGAGTTAAGTCGACTCTTGGATTTCCTGTAATATATACCTTACTATTTAATATACCATTTAGATCATGTCCCTTTATTAAACGATCAGCTGTAAAACGATTCGGCATAAACATATAATCACTTTGTAAAAAGTTCCGCTGTATATTTTTATGCGAAGACAAGGTAGCATTTTTGATATCTAAACCTAAAGTTTTTAAGGGAGTTCCATGCCAAGTATTTATATATATTTGATCATCTCTCTTAATAAAGTAAGGTAAGAAAGAAGTATCATTAATTAGATATTGGCAAGTAGCTAACAAATAGAAATACTTTTTGCTTTCATATTCGACAAAGTGAATATTTTTATGATTTGAATATTTTTTTTGAATTCTTTTAATCATTGGATTGTTCAAATCAGTAGTTGCCCAATAAAACTCAGCATCAGCAAGTTTTGCCTCATCTAACAATTCAGTAAACAGCGCGTAAACATTTCCAGTCATACTAACAGCATGATAAGATTCCAACAAAAAAGTGTTATTTCTTACTGTTTTTTTATCAATCATGCTGATATAGTAACTTTTCATTCTAAGGTTTCTATTTTTCCTCAATTCGTTCATTGGACCAATATAAAATTTTGCAATTTCTTTTAATTTTTTGAGCTCCACTATAAATTTTCATTCCCTTACTTTAATTATTAGAATTTATACCTTTATGATTAATATAAGTTATTATACTTTCTGCGGCTTTTCCATTTTCCCATTTGCAGTACCTATTATAAAAATCCTCAATTTCCAGAGAGTACTCCCTACTTTTCATTTCATTAATATATAAATATAATTCTTTAAAAAATAACTCTTCATCAGTCACAAATGGACCTGGAGCATCTTTTTCTAAATCAAAATAAAAACCTCTTAAATTATCCCGATAATGTTCATAATCATAAGCATAAAACAACATCGGTCTCTTAAGATTAGCATAATCAAAAAAAACCGACGAATAATCTGTAACGAGTAAGTCAGAGACTAAATACAAGTCGCTGATATCTACATTCGTTGAAAAATTAAATAAATTGGGATGAGTCGAAAGTTCATCTAAACTTTCAGCTACTAGATAGTGCGCTCTAAAAATAAAAACAGCATCATTTCCAAGAATGTCAATCAATTGATCCATATCAAATGGAATATGAAACTTGTATTTGCCTTTAGAAATATAGTAATCATCGCGCCAAGTTGGGGCGTAAAGAATAACTTTTTTATCCAGTGGCAACCCTAAACGATTTTTTATTGCTTCGATCTCTTCTGCGTTATTTTTTTTATATAAAATATCATTTCTGGGGTATCCACTATCAATAAACGTTTTTTCAAAAGCAAAACAAGATTTAAAAATCTCTTTTGAATATTGGTTTGGCGCTACTAAATAATCCCATTTCTGCGTTTCTGCTAAGAAATTCTTTTTATAATTCTCCAAACTGGAACCCGGCATACCAAATGTATCCATGTCCAAAGCTAATTTTTTTAACGGCGTTCCATGCCACGTTTGAACGTATTTTGTTTCTTTACGTTTCGGCAACCATTGAGGCAGACGTGCATTAATAATCCAAAACTCAGCTCTAGCCATATAATATAACCATCGGATAGAAAATCGATACAGAACATTAACTTCTTCCTCTTCCACAATACTACGATCGCGATAACGGATACTCCAAAATAATTTATGTTCATTATTGTCTTGTTCTTTCAAATAATCATAAATAGCTTTTGGATTATCATCAAATCGTCCACCATATTGGGATTCAAATATATACACGTTGCGTTTAACAGGAAGCAGTTTGAAAAGATTAAAAACAATAGTTAAGGCAAAGGTTATTATTTTTTGCTTCATTATTTATTAAAACTCTCTTTCAATGTCTTCTTCTATTTTTTTACTGATTTTGTCTACTTCGGCTTTGATTTGTTTCAAGTCTTCTTTTATTTTAGAAGTCGAAATACCTTCAGTTCGTGGTAAATACACTACTTGACAATGCTCTTTAAGGAAATCAAATTTTCCTTCCCAATCGTCTCCCATAACGAATACATCAATATCATATTTTTGTACATCGCTTATTTTTTGATCCCAATCATTCTCAGGAATAACTTCATCTACGCATGATAGAGCCTCTAAAATCAATTTACGGTCTTCCCAAGGAGTGTAAGCTTTTTTCCCTTTAATAGCGTTAAATTCATCCGTTGATAAAGCTACTGTTAAATGGTCTCCTAATGCTGCAGCTCTTTCTAACAACAAAATATGTCCTTTGTGTAATAAATCAAATGTTCCATAAGTCAGTACTTTTCTCATCTTTGTTCCCTCCAATTTTTCTTTTCGATACTATAACAAAGTTAAATAAAGTCTACAAAACGAGCTCTAAATTTCATGTGTAAATGTGTACCTAATATCAAAATAATAGAAATGATTCCCCAGAAAATCAACGCTAATGTCGGTTGTTCCCAGAACCAAGCTCTAGAAAGAAAGGTATCCCTGAAACCATTGATGAAATAGTAAACGGGATTAATTTGGAAAATCCTTACTAACCAATCGGGGAAGCTACGTGTTTCAACATCCCAAATAGGACCTGAAATATAGAACAATAATCTTAAAATCGATTGCAACATAATATGGTAATCACGAACCAAAATAGTAATGGTTGAATCTAAAATCCCCATAGCAAACAAAAAGGCTATCATACAAACAAAGTAATAGATGTACTGCAGCCAATAAATGGTTGGATAAACGCCAAAAACAAACATTACTACTACTAAGATGGCCATCATCCACCAGTAAGAAACAATATTACTGGCCATATTGATCGATGGCAACACACTAACGGGGAACTTCATTTTAGAAACCATTCCCACCTTATTATATATACTATTAGAGCCACCTAACAAACTAGTATTTACAAAGAACCATGCTATGATTCCTATCAACATCCAAACTATAAAGGGCGTGCCGTTTATATTGCGTCCACCGTTAACACCTAAACCGAAGACTAGATAATAAATCCCGATTTGAATTAAAGGATTTAAGAATTGCCACATCAAGCCTAGATAGTGGCTTTGATAAGTTGCTTTTTCTTCGTACTTTGATACACGTCTTATAATTCCAACGTTATCGAATTGTTCTTTTATAATAAGCATAACATTTTTCATGTTGAATCTCCTTATTCATATAGATACTACAATAATTTTTGAATATGTTCTATAAGATGTTTAATAGCATACCCATCATTGTACGTATTCCATTTATCGTTAAATTCTACAAAATCATTATAGGTTTCTTTTTTTATTTGAACGATCAACTCATCCATCGTTTGCACGATTTCTCCAGGTGCCCATTCTTTGAAATCTTCTTGCAGTCCTGTTATTTGATCGTATTCTTCTAAATCGTAGCAGTAAAACAATATACTCTTTGCATTATCAAGCAATGTAAAATCAAAGGGTACTGAAGAATAGTCAGTAATCAAGATATCCGTAACCACTAATAAATCTTCAATTTTATGCTGACTTAAATCCCCATAAAAAAATTCTTTGTACTCATTTGCAATAGGCCTGCTCAAAACATGAGGATGCTTTTTCATTAGAACAGCATACTCATTTCCTAAAGCTTTATATAATCGCCGGACATCAAAAGGATAGTCGTCTTCTAACCCATTTCGATAAGTAGGAGCATACAAAATAATTTTTTTACCTGTTAATTCAGGATACTGGTCAAAGAAGGCCTCTCTTTTCTCATCCATCAGTAATTTATTGAAGTAAATATCTGTTCTAGGATTTCCCAATGGTTTTATGCTGCTTTTACTTGCACCATAGCTATTTTGAAAAACTTTCCCCATCATTTCTGATCCTACAATATACTCATCAAAACGTTTATAGACTTGTTTGAAGCGAAGATGATCGAAAAAACTTCTTTTTAAAGCAGTAGGATCTTCTAAACCAAACCGTTTGATTGCTCCATTTGCATGCCAGATTTGAATAATTGTTGTTTCTTTCTTTGGATGCAACCCTGCTAAGAACGGGAAATAATTATCACACAGTATCATTTTTGCTTGCATAAGAACAGGCACTGCTTTCCATAAAAAATCTATTGAAGAAGATATAGGCATCAGCCTAACTCTTGCTTCTTTAAATTTCAGCGCTTCTTCTTCGCAATTTTTTTCAAAAAGAATGATGATCTCAATACTCGGATTTTCTGTAACTAAAGCGTCCAGAAAACCATTATCATTTTTTGGAAAACTCATTAGATAAACAATTCTTTTTTTGACTGGTAAAGGCTTAGAAAGAAGAGATAAGAACCTAATCAACCATACATATATTATTTTTTTGATTTGTTCCAACTTTCTCCTTCTTTCTATATGAACTATATTTATTTAAGCTTCTGTCATAGTTGTTTCTACTAATTCTATATCTTCATCAACAAGAGAGGCTGTTTCTTCATGCACCTGTTCAGATTCTGCTTGAGCTCCAAACAATACACTACTCAAGGAATTCCCGCTCAAATGAACCCCTATCAGAAATCCAGTGACCACTGTCACAACCAATAAAGTCAACCTTGTAGACAGTCTCATTCGATCGGTTACTTTTTCTTCTTCAAATTGAGTGTTCAAATCTTTTAATTTATTGCTGTCTGTTGTTTGTTCTTCTAGTTTTTTAAAGTAAGCACGGACATCAAAATCTTTCTGATCTTGTTTGTGTTTGTTTTGATATGCTTTTTTGTCTTTTGCACTTTTTTTCTTAAAGTCATCACTGAATTTTTTATATTCAGCAGCTACTTCTTCGGCAGGTCCTGCCATACGAACTTCACCATAATGCATCCAAACAATTTTATCACACAACTTTTTGACTTGATTCAATGAGTGACTAACAAAGAAAATTGTTTTCCCTTGCGCTTTAAATTCTAACATTTTGTCTACACACTTTTGGTAGAAAGTCTCATCACCAACTGATAATGCCTCATCGATAATCAAAATATCAGGATTAGTGTGAACTGCAATGGCAAAACCAAGACGAGATTTCATACCACTTGAATAACTCTTTACCGGTTGATTAATAAAATCACCAATTTCAGCAAAATCAATGATATCATCGATGGTTGCATCAATTTCTTGGTTTGTTTTACCTGTCATCAATGATTTTAATCGAATATTTTCCAAACCAGTCAATTGATTTTTCAAACCAGCAGAGATAGCAATAATAGAAGTATCTCCATTAACTTCTACTTTTCCAGTAGTTGGTGGTATGATGCCTGCGATGATGTTGGACAGAGTTGATTTCCCTGATCCATTCACACCGATCAATCCAACAGTCTCGCCATCGTATACATCTAAGGTAACTCCTCTTAGAGCCCAAAAAGTAGGAATATCTTTTCTAGAAAATTTAAACAGCGCTTTAACTTTATCTGACTTTTGCTTATATAGATCATATTGTTTTGTAACATTCTCAACACGTACTTTTAGTTTGTTTTCCAACACGTTTCACCTATTCTTTGATTTATAAATTTCTTCAAACTTGTGAATCTTATGAACCAACCTATACATAGTAGTATAGATTTTTTTTGTTTTCAACTTTTGATAATCTATGAGATTATAGCATAGAATCATTTAGAATTTTTCTATTATTAATCAAAATTAAGATTTGTTAAGAAAAAAGTGATAGTTTGTTCAACTACTGTTTATTATAGCTGATTTCAAAAAAATTAAAATAGCTCAAAAAGACAGGCTGAAATTAATTTCAGCCTGTCTGAACTCACCATCTATTTTTATTGTTCATCTTTTGAATGAGCTTCAGATTTAGGATCTCGTTTCATCAACTCAACGATTGTTTCTCTAACATCTGCATTATTATATAATACGTTGTAAATCGCTTCAGTAATGGGCATCTCGATATTCTTTTCTCTTGCTAATTCATATGCAGCTACGACCGTTGAAGCTCCCTCAACGACCATACCCATACTTCCTAATACTTCGTCTAAAGAATGACCTTTCCCGATCATATTACCCGCTTGCCAGTTTCTTGAATGGATACTTGTACACGTGACGATCAAATCACCGACTCCGCTCAACCCGATGAAAGTAAGCGGGTCTGCTCCAAAAGCTATTCCTAAACGACTTATCTCAGCTAAACCTCTAGTGATCAAAGCAGCCTTAGCGTTATCTCCATAACCTAGGCCTGCTAAAGCACCCGCTCCTAAAGCAATAATGTTTTTAAGGGCTGCGCCATACTCCACACCCACAATATCTTTGTTTGTGTAGATTCTCATGTAATCATTCATAAATAGTTGTTGAACCTTCTCTGCAGCACCCATATCAGATGAGGCTGCTGTGATAGTTGTTAAGTCATTTACAGCGACTTCTTCTGCATGACTAGGTCCGGATAAAGCTACAACTCCCGCTCTTTTATTTTCTGGAATTTCTTCTTCTAAGATAGTAGAAATCCGTTTGTGCGTTTGCTGCTCCAACCCTTTACTGGCTGTTACTAAGATAACTTTATCAGTCAGCAATTCAGCGACTTGCTGAGCTACCATCCGTGTAACTTTTGTTGGAACAACAAATAATACTACTTGCACGCCTTCTAAAGCCTCTTCTAAGTGAGTAGTTCCTTTGATATTTTTTGATATAACCAATTCGGGTAAAAAAGTTTTATTTGTGTGTTGTTCATTGATTTCTTTGATTTGCTCTTCTACGTTACTGTATAAAATTGGCTCATGTCCATTTTCTTCCAGCACTTTAGCTAGAGCGGTTCCCCAAGAACCTGCCCCAATAACAGCAATTTTTGTTTTCATCGTTTAATCTCTCCATTCATTAACTACATTCTTTAATTATCCATTCTATAGTATCATAAAACGATTACAATCTGAACTCTCTGCTTTTTCTTACATAGTTGGTAGGAGGTAGTATTTTAGCCATTTGATTCTATTTTATTGTTAACACTATTCTCTTTTAATGGTATAGTGTTAGAGAAATAACACATTTTACTGGATAGATAGGACAGAAATAACTTATGACAAATACATCAGTAAATATATTAGGCGTAGAATTTACCAATAAAACAAAAAAAGAATTTGTTTTTGAGATTTTATCTCGTATTGAAAAACAAGAAAAAACTTTTGCGGTAACAGCAAATCCTGAAATCGTTATGTATGCTAGAAACCATTCCTCTTATATGAAGATTTTAGAACAAGCTCATATGGTGATTCCAGACGGAATAGGCATTGTAAAAGGTGCTCAGATTCTAGGCAAACCTTTGAAGGAGCGAGTTCCAGGTTATGAACTCTTGTTAGAGTTGTTGGCTGAAGCTGATAAAAAAGCGTTAAAAATCTATTTTTTAGGAGCAAAGGAATCAGTTGTCCAAAAAGCGGTCAGTAACGTTGCTGTTCAATACCCGAACATTGATATCGTTGGGTATCGTGATGGTTACTTTGATATTAACGATAAAAAAGTCTTAGAAGAAGTGAAGGAAAAAGAACCTGACATGGTCTTTGCGGCTTTAGGTTATCCTAAACAGGAACTATGGATCAGCCAATATCTTGAATTTGCTGATAAAGGGTTTCTTATGGGTGTCGGCGGAAGTTTCGATGTTTTATCAGGAATCTCACAACGTGCCCCTGAGTTTTATTTGAAACACAATTTAGAGTGGTTTTACAGATTGATTAAACAACCTACTAGATTTAAACGGATGCTCGCTTTGCCAAAATTCGTTATAGCGGTATCTTTACAGAAGTTCCAACATTGATTTAGACTAACTTTTAAAACCAGAAAGAAGGATGAATATGTCAATTTTAGTTACAGGCGGTGCTGGTTATATCGGCAGCCATACAGTAGTGGAGTTATTAAACTCTGGTCATGAAGTCGTTATCATAGACGATTATTCAAACAGTAAACCAGAAGTTTTGAATCGTATTAAAGAGATTACTGGTAAAAGTTTTAAGTTCTACGAAGTAAATATCTTAGATAAAGAAGCTCTTGAACCTGTTTTTAAAGAAAACAACCTAGAAGCAGTCATCCACTTTGCCGGCTATAAAGCAGTTGGCGAATCAGTTGCTGAACCTTTGAAGTACTACCACAATAACTTGACAGGTACTTTTGTGCTATGTGAATTAATGGCACAATATAACGTGAAGAAAATAGTTTTCAGTTCTTCTGCAACTGTTTACGGAATGAATAATGTATCCCCTCTTACAGAAGATCTGCCACTGAGCACAACCAATCCATACGGAACAACTAAAATGATGATTGAACAAATATTGCAAGATGTTTATACATCTGATAATAAATGGAGTATAGCTTTATTGCGTTACTTCAATCCTATTGGTGCTCATGAGAGTGGCCGTATCGGAGAAGATCCGAACGGCATCCCAAATAACTTGATGCCTTACATCACTCAAGTAGCTGTCGGTAAACGAGAACATCTAAGTGTATTTGGGGATGACTACGACACTCCAGACGGTACTGGTGTGCGTGATTACATCCACGTTGTCGACTTGGCTAAGGGGCATCTAAAAGCCTTAAATAGAGTATTGGAAACTGAACAAATCGAAGCATATAACTTAGGTACAGGTATTGGTTACAGCGTGTTGGATGTAGTCAACAATTTTGAAAAAGCTACGGGACAAAAAGTACCTTATGAGATCGTTGATAGACGTCCTGGTGACATTGGTACATGTTTTTCTGATGCAACCAAAGCCGCTAAAGAGCTTGATTGGAAAGCAGAATTCACTTTAGAAGAAATGTGCCGCGATTCTTGGAAGTGGCAAGAAAATAACCCGAATGGATACACAGATTAAATCAAATAAAAAATGCTCTATTCCTGATTCATTGGAATAGAGCATTTTGCTTTTTTTATGGCAGCATTTTTCCACCGCTCAGATAAAGTTTGTACCACTCTTCTCTGCTTAGGGTGATTTCAGTTGCTTTCGTGATCGCTTTGATACGGTCTGGGTTCATTGTACCAACTATCGGCTGCATCTTCGCTGGATGACGCAACAACCAAGCGATCGCAATAGCTTCACGAGCAACTTCTTTTTCTTTCGCCATTTCATCAATCACTTTGTTCAGTTCTGGGTAGTCGGGATGATCAAAGAACAATCCTTTTTTTCCATTTCCTGATTGGAATGGTGACCACGGCTGAATCGTCATATCGTTTATTCGGCTGTAATCAATCAATTGTCCTTCATGCAAGACAGATCCGGCTTCCATCCGGTTGACGTTTAATCCAGCGTCAATCATCGGCGTATGTGTCAAACTTAACTGAAGTTGATTTGCTATCAATGGCTGGTTGACAAACTTTTTCAGCAATTCAATTTGTAAAGGATTGTGGTTGCTGACTCCAAAGGTTCTTACTTTTCCAGCATTTTCCAACTCATCAAACGCTTCTGCCACTTCTTCTGGTTCTACCAATGCATCTGGCCGGTGAAGCAGTAAGGTATCGACATAGTCCGTTTGTAAGCGAGTCAAGCTTTCTTCTACTGATTGGATGATGTGCTCTTTTGAAAAATCATACATGATTCCTGGTACGATTCCTGTCTTTGTTTGTAAAACGACTGAATCGCGAGAAATACCCAATTCTTTAAATGCTTGACCGAATATCGTTTCTGAGGCGCCTTTGCCATAAATATCCGCATGGTCAAAGTGATCGATACCTTCACTGACAGCAGTTTCGATGACCGTTTTCGCTTCTTCTACAGACAAAGCATTCATGCGCATGATTCCCAAAGAAACCTGAGAAGCCATTAACTCTGACTGTCCTATATTGATCTTGTTCACATTAGTTCCTCCACTCTATTATTGAAATCGTTTTCCATATAAGTATATCATTCTTTTTTAAAAAATAGTCAACTGAAACTGTTATAAAATCCATTTTTTCAATCCTGGTATTTTTGACAATAATTTTACCACGATGTAGCCCAGAACGGCTACTATCCCGGTCAATATTGGTACCGATAAAATCGGATTTAAAATTTGTGTAGTGATATTCAACTGGTTCAATAAAAAGATAATCAATACATGGCTCAAATATACCCCAAATGAGATATCAGAACATTCTTTGATCCATTTTTGTGCCTTTTTAGAAAATGTGTGTTGATCAAAGGTTTCTTTAAACCATAAAAATACAGCCAGACTGGTGATCATCACATTAGGCGTCAAGTACTCATATAACCACCCGACTGGTTTTCCTGCTTCTACAGATAAGAATCCCGTTCCTAAAAATGTTGTTAAAAATCCAACTACTCCTAGAATATAAATCCATTTTTTTACCTTTGGTGTCACTCCATACCGATGAAGGTAACTTCCAGCAAAAAAGTATCCCACATACCCAAAAGTAATGTCTAAATTGATCCAATCGTCTGCCATGGTGACTGTTGAACCAATCGGAAATTGTCGAATCGTAGGGATAAGAAATCCTAATACAAAACAATACAACATGATATACTGCATGAGCTTTTTCTCTTCTGAAATTTTACGCAGTACAGGTGTCATAATATAGAGTTCTACGATCCGGAATAAAAACCATAAATGAAAGTGGCCTTCAATAAATCGACTGATCGTTTCGTCCATTTGATCCATCGAAAATGATTCAAATGGATAGAAGGCCATAAAAATAGCGTAAAAAGAAGACCAAAAAAGAAAGACTCTTACGATCCGCCAAATGTTTTTACGGTATAACTTACGAATACCGATTTCTTTTTGCGGATCAAGAAAAAATATTCCGCTGATCATAACAAATAATGGAACGCAGATTCTAGCTACTGAATCATAGGCATTAATGATTTGCCATTCAGCTGAATCAGGTTGATACCAATCAAAATTACTGGAAGAAATATGTACTACAATAACCAAAAAAATGGATACGATTCGGATTAAATCAACGTACCATAGCCTGTTTTTCATAAGCCTCTCCTTTTAAGATGATACTTCATTATACCAAAAGTCTGCGAAAAACTAATCGATATGACTTTTCTCTTAGGGTAATGTATAAGTTGTTGTTTGCTTTGATACTAAATTCTATAAAAGAAAACCAGGCAAGAAAGAGGAGAAATCTCTTTCTTGCCTGGTTTTCTTTTATAACTCAAATAAATTATTGGTCACCTTGAGAAGTTAAAATACGCGGACCATCTTTTGTAATAGCTAATGTGTGTTCAAATTGGCAGCTGATACCGCCATCTTGAGTACGTGCTGTCCAGCCATTGTCGTCCATTTTAGATTTCCATGTCCCGGTGTTGATCATTGGCTCGATCGTAATGACCATTCCTTCTTTCAAACGAAGTCCTTTACCCGGATCTCCGTAATGAGGAACAGATGGAGCTTCATGAAGAGTTGGTCCAACACCGTGTCCAATAAATTCACGGACAACAGAAAATCCTTCTGGTTCTACATAAGATTGGATCGCATGCCCAATATCTCCAATACGATTGCCGACTTGTGCCTGTTCGATTCCTTTATATAGAGCAGTACGAGTTACTTCCATCAATTTATCCAATTCAGGAGTCGATTTCCCTACTACATAACTCCAGCAAGAGTCGCTCAAAGCACCTTTTAGGTTGATAACAGTGTCAACTTTGATCAAGTCTCCATCTTTTAATTTTTCTTTACGAGGGAAACCGTGGCAAATCTCATCATTGATACTTACACATGTAGCGTATTCGTACCCTTCAAATCCAATTTGTTCAGGAATCGCTCCATTATCAACGATAAATTTGTGACAAAATTCTTCAATATCCCAGCTTGTAATTCCTGGCTTGATAAAATCACGCAATGCAATATGCATGTTGGCTAATAATGCACCCGACTCGTCCATTGCATCAATTTCGCGTTTTGACTTTAATGTAATCACTCTTATTCCTCTTTTCTATTTTTTACGCTAATCCATTCTTATCTATTATAACGCATTTTTGAAGGTTGTGAAGAGAAAGTCTTCTTTCTCATTCTCATATAACAAAGTGAAACCCTCATCATCACTATTCTAAAGCCTAGTAGATCTCTGTATTTAAATTGACAAATGACATCTCCACCATATCAAAACGATGGCGGACTTTAGAAAATTCCAATGGTGTTCCGCTCGAGGTGAACATCACTTTCGTCACTTCCAATACAGGCTCATTATCTTCACACTGCAAAAATTCTTTATCTAATTCATCTGGCTGAGCTGCCCGAATAGTCTGCCGGTTTTCTCCAAATACTATTCCCAGCTCGTTTCTGATGTAATCATACATCGATTTTTGCAACACGTCTTTTGTAACTCCTGGTACAAGCGACAAAGGCAATATAGAATGCTCCAACGAATAAGGCTGCTTATTTAAAATGCGCAGCCGCTCGATTTCGTAGACCGGGTCTTCTTTTTTCAACAACAGTTGTTCACACTCTTCTTCAGTTGGAAAGCGTACATCGAATTTAATAGTTTTATTCTCCAAATTCATGCTTTCATCTACTTGAGCGGTCAAGCCGACGTTTTGACCGATGCGAATACTTGATTCGGCTAATTGTAGAGCATTTTGCTTAATATATGTCCCGGAGCCTTGAATCGTGTATACTAATCCGGCTACAGTCAACAAATCTAGTGCTTTTTTTATTGTGACACGACTTGTGTTAAACTCTTTTGCCAATGAGGTTTGATCAGGCATTCGTTCTTCAAGGGGATACGACCCGTTTTTGATTCTTTTACGGATCTCATTTGCGACTTCTTTGTATTTGACCATTTCCATTCACCTAACTTCATGAGATAATTGCTTTTTTTTAGTATAGCATGGATTTGTATAAGTTTAAATGACAGTATTTTGATTTGTATAGACAAATTAGAACACTGTCATTTAGCCGTTTGCTTTTTGCATTCCCTTTTGTACCTCTTCTTTCTAGATAAAGGAACGCAATTTTCATCTCCACCCTTTTTTCAGTAGCAATTACACAGAGAAGGCACGTGAAAGGAATTTCCGTTCCCTATAGAGCCTTTTTAACAACTAAAAAGAAACCCAAATTTTTGTAGAGCATTACAGCCTCTTCTACACAAAAAAACAAGAGTTGAAAGATTTCTCTCAACTCTTGCTGGGGGGTAAACGAGTGTCTACTTGTACTCTGGTACTTCGGGTACTTCTAATCGACAGCTGGAGATCACATCTTTGTACCAAAAACCTGATTTTTTCAACGAACGAGCTCGATTGTTTTCCAAATCGATCCGAACTAAACCGTAACGATTTTTGAAAGCATTCATTGGCGATACGCAGTCGGTAAATGCCCACAGCATGTATCCACGGCAGTTTGATCCTGCTTCATAAGCATCCAATAAACAACTCATATGTTCCGTAATGTATTCAATGCGGTAATCATCTTGAACTACACCTTCTTCATTCATGAATAAGTGTTCATTTTCGATTCCCATACCATTTTCTGTCAAAACCCACGGAATGTTTCCATATTCTTCTTTCAAACGCATCCCCATATCATAAACGATTTGCGGGTAAATTTCCCATCCTCTTGATTTGTTCATTCGACGACCTGGCAGCTCAAAGGAGTCAAAGTAATAAGACGGATGGAATGGCGTGTTTTCATTCCATTTATATTTAGGAGCTTGGACGCGATGTGGGAAATACAGATTGACACCTAAATAATCCACTGTATTCTCACGAATAATGTCCAACTCTTCTTTTGTGTGATCAAAAGTAATGTCGTGTTCTGTCATTTTCAAAAATAGTTCCTCTGGATAGGCTCCTTTAACCAATGGATCTAAGAAAATACGATTATAAAATAAATCATACATCTCAGCAGCTTTTTGATCTGCTTGAGAAGATGAGCGTGGATAAGTGACTTCAGGATTCAATACAATACCGATTTCGCCATCATAGTTTTTTCGATGGTAAAGCTCTACTACTTTTGCAGTTGCCAGAACTTTATGATGGTTCCATTGCATCCATTTTTTTGTATTTTGTTCATGAGGATAACGGATAGCATCTAGATAGACACGAGTTTGGATAACAATAGGTTCATTGAATGTGAACCATTGTTTTACGCGATCGGCATAACGTTCAAATACGATTTCCGCATATCCAACAAATAATTCCACCACTTTTTTAGAACTCCAGCCATCATACTTTTCTTGCAAGGCAGTCGGCAGCTCATAGTGTTCCAGACAAAGAATGGGTTCTACCCCTGCTTCAATTAAAGCATTGATGACATTGTCTATATGTTGAGCATAATCTTCATCGACTTCCAATGTTTCATAGTCGGTAAAGAAGCGAGCCCAATTGATCGAAGTTCGGTAATGTGTAAGCCCGATTTCTTTCATGTAAGCTACATCTTCCCCGTAACGTTCATAAAAATTCGTTGCTACTCCTGGTCCATAGCCTTCATGCCAGACATGGCGCTCGTTTTTATACCATGTATCCAAATAAGAATCTTGTCCTTCTTTTTTTCCTTTCCATCCTTCTGTCTGCCACGCTGAAGAAGCAGCTCCAATAATAAAATTCTCTGGTATTGTTTTAAACACGAAATCTCTCCTTTAGTTTTGTTCTTGCGGTACTTCTTCTACTTCATCGACTCTTTTAGTCACGTTTGATGCTTTGACAAAGGGCAAGTAAACCAATGTAGCAACTACGATACAAATCAATTGTGTTGCAACAGCCCCAAGGCTTCCGGCTGTTGCCAAGTAAGCACTGATGATCGGCGGAGTTGTCCATGGAATCATGACTACAGCTGGGCCGGCAAACCCGATAGCTGTTGCAAAGTAACCAATTACTCCTGTGATTAATGGTGTGATGATAAAAGGAATCGCCATAACCGGATTCAGCATGATCGGTAATCCAAAAATCATCGGTTCATTAATATTGAACAATCCTGGAGCAAAAGACAATTTAGAAATAGAGCGGTAGTCTTCACGTTTGCTGACAATGAAAATAGCGATCAACAGACCAAAAGTTACCCCTGATCCTCCCATGCTCATATAAATATCCCAAAACGGCATGTTGATGATGTTAGGAATCGCTTCTCCTGCTTCAAAAGCCGCAGTATTTTCTGCAATAGCGGCTAATAAAATCGGTTCGCGGATTGGTTTGATGATTTGATTTCCATGAATACCGATCACCCAAAATACTTGTGATACAAACATCAACAATAATATTCCCGGCAACCCTGATACTAAATTAGATAATGGCTCTTGAACGATTGTATAAATGATATCGTAAAGTGTCATACCTGTAAGAGACAATACTGCAAAACCTAGTGCAGATATGATAGTAATTGTAAGAATTGTAGGAATCAATGCTGAAAAACTCGCTGATACATTTGAAGGCACTGAATCCGGCATATGGATATTCAGCCTATCTTGTCTCTGCAACCAGCTAAACAATTCAATGGATAAAATAGCTACAAACATACCTAAAAATAAACCTGAACTATTAGTGTATTGTTTAGCGATTACGTCTACTACTTCTACAGGCGACTCATTGACCAATGTTTCAATTGTTTTCGGTATGATGGTTATGTAACTGATAACCGCTAATAACCCTGGGAAAAATCCTTTTAACTGGTTTAATTTCCCCAATTCCATACCGATCAAGAATACCGCACTAATGGTTAAGAAGTTCAATGTAGCATAACTGATTGAATCCGTTATCGGTTTTAGGTTCTCTAGAAAACCAAACCCATTGATAGCTGCTAAACCACTTGTAGTCCCAAAAACCATATTTGAAATCAATGTTGCAAATGCACCGGTAATGATGACCGGCAACAACATCGTAAAAGCATTCTTGATGGCGATAATGTATTTGTAGCTGTTGACTTTTGCTGCGAAATTACCTAACATACTGACCCATTTACTTTCTTCCATTTTGTCTTTCCTCCTTTTTGTTTTTGACACCATTATTGTAACCCCTTCCAAATTAATTGTAAAGCTTTATGATAAAATTGTATTTACAAATATAAAAAATTTCCTTTCATCGATCTAACTCTCTTAACCCCCCAAAAAAAACGACATTTATTAGTAGCTCAATTCCCCTAATAAATGTCGGTTACATACTACTATTTATTTTTTGGTATTTCCGTACAACCATTCCATGCTTTCTTCAATCGTCATATTCCAAAAATCCCAATCATGTTTCCCGGGAGCTTCTATATATTCATGTTCATACCCATGTTTCATTAAAAATTGATGCAAGTCTTTGTTTCCTTGGAAA
The DNA here is from genome assembly GCF_057334175.1 of Desemzia sp. AGC72. NCBI lineage: Bacteria > Bacillati > Bacillota > Bacilli > Lactobacillales > Carnobacteriaceae > Desemzia > Desemzia sp. AGC72. The sequence continues at coordinate 42,232 of NZ_JBHFIG010000010.1, read as the reverse complement.
ATATCATCCTCTATTCCGCAAGCCAAATACAAATCTGGTTTCTTGTCTTGTTGTTCCAATACTTTTAAAACCAACGACTCGATATCCATTTCATCAGGCATCATTTCAGCTCTGTCTGTTCCAGCTATCGCTTGAAGCCTCTGATAAATAGGATAAGCTACATCAAAAATTTCCTCTGAACTTTTGGTCAGGACCTTATTCGACAAAGCTATTATCGTGCCGAATGTATCTGTATAATTGAGCCCGTTTCTTAAAGCTCCGTAGCCTCCCATCGACAATCCGCCGATAGTTGTATCTTCTTTTTTCGTCGATAAATGAAATAATTTGCGCGTTTCCTGAACCAATTCTGCTCCTATATAATTCCCATAATTATCGCCATTGGGATGGTTGGTGTAAAAGCTGTTCTGCCCGTCCGGCATAATGACAGCCACATGGTACTTGATAGCTAATTCAGCTATGCGTGTATTATGCAGCCAATCTTCATGATTTCCATCCCATCCATTTAATAAGTATAACGTCTTTAGAGGCTGGTGCTCTTCCTCGTTGTCTAGTTTAGATTCATAAATGGATCGTGTACTCGTAGGGATGATTGCTGTAAAACTGACTTTTCGAAACAATTCTCGTGACTGAAATGATCCTGATAAAACGGCCATTCAACTCTCTCCTTTAACGGTTTGATTTTCCAATTGTTGTTGAACGAAATAAAAAGCTCCTAAGATGCCCGCATTATTCAAATACTTACAGGGTTCGATCAATGTATAAAAATCTGTGATCCATCGTTCATCAATCTTAGACATTTGTCGTTCGATTCTTGGCATCAACTCTGGATTCGCGCTGACGCCCCCTCCGATCAAGATTTTTTCTGGATTGAAGGTACATGCCAGATTATAAATTCCTACACACAACCACTGTACCCATTTTTGAATCATTTCTTCTACTTCAGGATTCAATTTAGCATTTTCAAACACTTCTTCTCCTGTGACGACCGCTGGAGCAGGTATCTTCATGTGCTTTTTATATTCTTCTACTAATATGCGCGTCGAAAAAATATCGTGCATGGTGTGCTGTGGTCTTTTTTGATAATCGATTCTACAATGTCCAAATTCTCCAGCTTTGAAAGATGCTCCTCGATACAAACTGCCGTTTAAATAAAAAGCAGTTCCGATACCAGTACCGATCGTCATCACAATAAAGTTATCCAATTCTTGAGCATTCCCTGAATACCGTTCTGCTAAAGCTGCGCATCTTGCATCATTTTCTATGTAAATTGGGAAAGGAACTCTCTCACTCAGCACATCAATGATATTTTTGTGGTCTAGATAAGCTAATGCACCGGCTCTTTCAGCATATCCAGTTTGCGGATTAATGTAACCTGGCATGCTTATACCAACTGCCGTTATTTCATCTGTTGCAGCATATTCTTCTACGACTTCTGCAATCACTTTTTGAAATGTAGTAAGGTCGTAAGGTGTAGCGATTTTTCCTTGATGGGCAATTCCTTTATTTTGGGAAACTAATGCATACTTGATAGCTGTTCCTCCAATATCAAAACAAACTGCATTCATTTGATGATAACCTCCTTAGTGAAAAAACTATCCGTCTGAGGATTCAGACAGATAGTTCATAATTTATTAAGCTTCTATGCTGGTTGTATCTGGTGCGTTTTCCATTTCTTCCATCTTCACAGCAGCTTTGTTCGTAGCTAAAACAAATGGCATGTATGTCAAAACAGATACTCCCAAACATAAGAAACCAACCGCTAGGGCTCCCCAGCTACCGCCTGTTCCTAAGAACGGGATCAGCGGACCTGGAGTTGTCCAAGGTACTGAATAGCCGATCGGAGGTATGATTTCACTCACAATAAAGAAATATCCTATCAAAATATTGATGACTGGTGTCAATACAAAAGGAATGATCATGATTGGGTTCAATACGATTGGAAGTCCGAATACTACTGGCTCATTGATGTTGAATAGACCAGGAGCAAAAGATAATTTTGCAATGTTGCGGTAATCTTTACGTTTTGACACTAAGAATACAGCAATCAATAAACCAAGAGTCATCCCGCTACCACCGTAGTTCGCAAAACCGTCGTTCATAGAACCCCAGTTGATGGGATAAGGAACGCCCCATGTTGTCCCTTTTTCAGCAATGTAATTCAAGTTTTCAATTCCCATTGGTGAGAAGATAGGATCACGAATCGCTGCGATTGTGTTTGGTCCATGAATCCCTAAAACCCATAACATGTTAGAAACTAGTGCTAAAATGATAACCGCAAAGACGTTTCCACCAATATTTGTTAGTGGTGCTTGGATCAATGAGTAAATCAATTGATTGATTCCATCTGGAAAGAATAAAGTAACTACATAATTGATCACTGAGAAAAGCATCAAGATCAAAATAATCGGAATCAATACAGAAAAAGAACGGGCTACAGCAGGAGGCACTTGCTCCGGCATTTTGATTTTTAAGCGTTTATTTAAAGACAGACGGCTGAAAATCTCCCCAACTAACAATCCGACGATCATAGCAACGAATAATCCTTGAGCGCCTATGTATTGTGTAGCTAAGTAGTTAGCACCTTCAACATTTTGATACGGAGGATACAGAATAAAGAATGTTGAGATCGCTGTCAATCCACCCAATAAAGAATCTTGCTTATATGTTTCAGTCAAGTTTCTTGCAATCATGAAGACGATGAAGATAGATAAGACATCATTCGTTCCACGGACAACAGGTGAAAAAATATTTTGTGCTTCGGCTAAGTTGGGAAAAATACTATCTAAATTCAATAATGAAGCGATGAATCCGTCTGGTGATAATACAGCAAAATTGAGTAATAAAATCAACGATCCTGCCATTGTTAATGGAAAAGCTAGAATAAATGCATCACGTACAGCTCCGATGTGTCTTTGACTGTTTAACTTAATTGATAAGGGCACTAAGGTTTTTTCTAATGCACCTTCAAATTTGTCCATAAAGCTCATTTGGTTTCCCTCCAATAAGTAAAAATATAGTTCCTATCCCTTTAAAGAAAATCTTTTTTGCGGTATGTCTAATGAACACTGACTCTAATATTGTTGCCCCCCTTCAATCAGTGAGGCTTTTAGCCCCACTGAAGAGCGAAGAATGATTTTTAATCTGTTACTCCATTGTTTTCAATGACTTTTTTATACCAGTGATAGCTGTCTTTCTTGTAGCGTTTCAGTTCTTTTTCGTCGTTCTCTTCCCGATCGACATAAACAAAACCGTAACGTTTTTGATAACCATTCAACCAGCTCAATAAGTCAGTATAGCTCCAAGTACAATACCCCAGCACTTCTACTCCATCGGAGATCGTTTCTTGGATCGCTTTCACATGGGCTTTTAGATAGTCAATACGGTATGTATCATGGATTGACCCATCTTCTTCCAACGTATCATATTCCCCTAAACCATTCTCTGTGATCAATATAGGCAATTCGTAGCGGCTGTCAATACGTCGCATACCAATACGCAATCCTGTTGGGTCGATATCCCAATCCCAGTTCGTTTTCTCTACAAATGGGTTATCTGTTCCTTTGTAAAGTCCAGGTACTCCACCCGCTTCAGTCGAACCTTTTTCTCCAGTCGTATTCATTTTCCCTTCAGAAACACCATCTAACGGATTGTGTTCTACAGTCGAACTGCGGTAATAGTTTAAGCCCATAAAATCCGGTTTTCCTTCCGCTAATAAAGCGTAATCGCCCTCTTCGATCGTAGGCGCCAAATTATTTTCTTCTAACCATTTCATCGCCAGCTTTGGATATTTCCCAAACACATAAACATCCATCCAAAAATGGGCATTAAAGGTTTCGTTGTTATCTGCAGCTAATTGATTTTCTGGTTTAGAATCTAATGCATAAGTTGGTCCATAAGCAAAGCTTGGTCCGATTTTACCTTGGATCCCTAGTTCTCTAAACGCTTTGATAACTGAAGCGTTTGCCAAGTTGGCAATGTGATTAGCTTCATAAAAACGTTTTGGATCTTTGACACCTGGTGGATGACTGCCCATCATATACCCATGGGAGGTGAAGACGTTTTGCTCATTCAGTGTTACCCAATAGTTTACTTTCCCGTTAAAACGTTCAAATAAAATCTTGGAATAACGAGTAAAATCATCAATAACTTGGCGAGATTCCCAACCATTGTATTTGTCTTGCAGTGCTTGCGGGATATCCCAGTGATACAATGTAACAATCGGCTCAATGTTATGAGCCAGTAATTCATCAATCAGATTTTCATAAAACTGAAGCCCTTCTTCATTTACTTCTCCATCTCCATCGGGAACCACTCGACTCCATGCAACAGAAAAACGGTACGCTTTTAATCCTTGTTCAGCCATCAATTGCACATCTTCTTTGTAACGATGGTAATGGTCTACTGCCACCTCTCCTGTAGTTTCCTTGAATGTTTTACCTGGGATCTTTACAAATTCATCCCAAACAGACAATCCTTTGCCGTCTTCTTCCATCGCACCCTCTACTTGATAGGCTGCAGAAGCAGATCCCCATAGAAAGTCTTCAGGAAAAGGGACTAATTTTTTATGTTCCATTTCCTCACCTCAATTTCATTTATTACAATTTAATTGTAACCGTTTTTACAAATAAAACAATCAGTTCTTAATATTGTGGATACGGTTTCAATTCATTGGCACAAGTTTCACGTTTGAAACATACTGTTTCAAACGTGTTTTTGTCTTTTAGCATAATTTTTCCTTGCTAATGTTTCAAGTAAGTAAGCCACTGGAACTTGAGAAGTGATATTAACCGTCTTATTGATTGTTTCTGGGGTCAGGTGATAAGCCAGGTTTACATCAGAATGTTTTGCTAGTGTATTTCCAGACGTATTTGTAATGCTGATGATCTTACTTCCCCGTTCGATCAATATCTCAGTTTGTTCTAGTATTTGCTCTGTTTCTCCTGAAACCGATAAAATAATCGCTACTGAATCTGTAAAATCTTCCCTGGAATGTCCCAATGGGTAAAATGGATCTTTTACAAAAAAGGTACGTTGTCCTAAGTTGAAAAACTGTCTGGATCCATATTCTGCTAGAATACCTGATGTTCCGATACCCAAAAAAATCACTAAACCAGCAGTATGAATCATTTCAACCGCTTTATCCAATTGTTTATTGTAGTCATTGCTCAATGTACGATTAAAAAATTCGTCAACGATTTCTTTTGTATCAAAAACAGATTGTTTCTCTACTTGTTTGTATTGATTTCGAATTTCCAGCTTAAACTCTGCAAAACTTTCGTACCCGCCTTTTTTCATTAAGCGGATAACCGATGCTGGTGAAACGTGTGCTGCTTCCGCCAAGTCTCGAACCCGCATATAATAGACCGTGTGTTTGTGTTGCATAATATAGTCGTAAAGCACTCTCTCAGTTTCAGTAAATGAGTGGATGGTTTCTAAATTAAACACGCTCTTTCCCCCTAGTGCTCAAAGTTGATTTCCTTTTCATCTTAGCATAATTTCTATTTGATTATACGCATTTTTTTATTGCTATAATGTGAACATTTCATTACTTACATTGATATGAGTTCACACGTTTTGTACACCTGTTTATTCCCTCTGGGATTTAGAAGATTCCTATTGGTACTGGAAGATAAAATTTGATATACTAGCTTGAGAAACTATACACAAAGGGATGAAAACAGAATGGTGAGAGCTTTGATCGTATATGCAAGCTTAACAGGGAATACAGCTCAATGCGTAGATATTGTTGAAGAAACTTTGAAAGAATTGGATGTAGATGTTGAGGTTGTAGAAAGCATGCAAGCTGATCCTCATGACTTTCTAGATGCAGATTTGTGCTTAGTCGCTACTTATACTTATGGGACTGATGCAAACTTGCCAGATGAGATCGAGGACTTTTATGAAGAGTTGGCAGAAGTGGATCTAACTGGAAAAATTTTTGGGACCTTTGGTTCTGGAGATACTTTTTATGAAAAATTTTGTCAGTCTGTGGATGATTTTACAGAACAATTTAAAGCCGTTGGTGCTGTAGAAGGTGCGGAAAGTGTCAAAGTAGATTTGGATCCGGAAGAAGAAGACATCAAAAAATTAGTAGCTTTCAGCAAATCTTTGGTTGAAAAAGCTGCTGCAAACTAAAAAGCTCAACGTCATGATGACGTTGAGCTTTTACTGTCTTGTCTATTGGACAAGTTTCAAGCTGGTTTGGAATGCTTGGTTTAAATATTGAATCAAATCTTCTTCATGAAACGGCACCAGTTCTTGAGAAACAAATGAAGCTCCCCCGTGAACACTGGACCAAAATAAACCAAAAACTTTTTCTTTTTCTTTTTCCGTTAAATCTTTTGTTTCAGAAACTTTTTTAAATGAATCAAGCACTACATCACGAGAAATAGTGTATATTTTTTTTGCATCTAAGCGGTTCTCCAAGTACAACGCTTTGAAGAATGTTGACTCTTCTTTTGCAAAATACAAATAATTCAATGCATCATTCAGCACTGGGTGTTCGGTTCTTTCTTGAGTATAGATAGTCTCTGTCAAGTGCTCTTTTATTCTAATGATCAATTCTCTTTTCAAATCATTCATGTTTTTGAATTCCAAATAAATTGGTTGTGTAGAACAGTTCATTTCTTTTGCAATATTACGAGCAGTAAATCCGTCAAAACCTTCTTTTCGGACAACATCATACGCAGTGTCTAAAATACTAGACTTCATAATCGTTTTTTTCCTTGCCATATTTCTCACCTCTAAATTCTTTCATTTCTCAAGGAATAGTTATAGTCCCGGCTACAGTATTACCTCTTAGTTATAGCTTCCATATAAAAAGTTCTTAAACGACTTAGAAAGACACAAAAACTCTATGCTGTTGATTTAGCATAAAAATACATTTTAGTTAGCTCTTCTTTCTGAAACGGTTAAGAAATTTACCAACAATCTTTTCAATTTTTCTATTTGTTCTTTACTCTTTAACACGCAATCATTATTGTATCACTTGTAAGACAGGAAAAACAAGGTGAATTGTAATATAACAACGATTTTCCTATGAGTAACCTGTGTTCTTTACAAAATAATTATACCATAGGTTATTCATGTAATAATATCAGAACGTCTTTTGCTTTAGCAACTGTTCAGGCTGTATATTTTTTACCGAGCAAATTGTTTTTTCTTATTTTCTTATGCTATGATAGAAAGGTGAATTATTGAAGTAAAATCGTGTGTTATCTAAGATGAGGAGGATTTAAAAAATGGTATTACCAAATTTTGAAGAAAATTTACAAAAATATGCTCGTGCAATCGTTGAAGTTGGTGTCAATGTATCAAAAAGTCATACAGTCGTTTTATCTATCGACGTAGACCAAGCACCACTAGCACGTATGATCACTAAAGAAGCTTATGCTTTAGGAGCTACTGAAGTGATTGTGAAATGGGCGGACGACATCATTAATCGTGAGGTTATGACACACACTCCTGTGGAACGTTTGACAGATATCCCCCAATACAAAATTGACGAGTCATTAGACCATATTGAGAAAGGCGCAAGCCGTATCAGTGTTCGTTCTTCTGATCCAGATGCTTTATCAGGAATAGATGCAGAGAAAATCGCTGCTTATCAATCGGCAGTTGGTAAAGCAATGATAGAACAAAGAAAAGCTACTCAAGCAAACAAAGTAAGCTGGTTAGTAGCTGCTGCTTCCGGTGCTAAATGGGCTGCTAAAGTTTTCCCAGAACTAGAAACAACTGAAGAACAAGTAGACGCTTTATGGGATGCTATCTTCAAAGCCGTTCATATTTATGATGAAGACCCTATCGCAACTTGGAAAGAAAAAGACGTTACGTTAGAAACAAAAGCTGAAGAATTGAATGCACAACAATTCACTGCTTTACACTATACTGCTCCTGGTACTGATTTAACAGTCGGGTTGCCTGCTGGTCACCGTTGGGAAGGTGCTGGAAGCTTGAATGCTCGCGGTGAACGTTTCATGGCCAATATGCCTACTGAAGAAGTATTTACTGCTCCCGATGCTAATCACGTTGACGGTGTAGTACGAAGCACTAAACCGTTAAGTTATGCAGGAACAACTATCTTAGATATGGAATTCACCTTCAAAGATGGTAAAGTTGTAGAAGTTACTGCAGCTCAAGGAGAAGAAACTTTGAAACGTTTGATCGAAACAGACGAAGGAGCTGCTCGTTTAGGTGAAGTGGCATTAGTTCCTAACCAATCTCCTATTTCTCAATCTGGTCTGACTTTCTTCAATACGTTATTTGACGAAAATGCGTCAAACCACTTAGCTTTAGGTTCAGGATATGCCTTCAACATTGTTGGTGGAACTGAAATGTCTGAAGAAGAATTGGCAGCGGCTGGATTGAACCGTTCTACTGTTCACGTGGACTTTATGATTGGCTCCAAGGATATGAATATCGACGGAATCAAAGCAGATGGTTCAACAGTTCCTGTTTTCCGCAATGGTGAATGGGCATAATTTAGTTACAGCAAAAAGAGGCTAAGACAATAAGTTTTTTCGTTATAAAACCAACATCTGCTTCCAAAATGCGGGATAAAATACAATCCTAAATTCCAATAAATAAAGTACCTGACGAGAAAACATTTTCTTGTCAGGTACTTTATTTATTGGGACAGAACTGAACGCATTTTTCCCGTTCCCGCCTTCTTTTTAGTCGAACTCTTCGTATTCATTTGGGTGTTGTCCTTCTACCAGACCATCTAACCCTTTATCCAAGCTGTCTATCATCTTCATTTCTTCATCACTTAAAGCAAAATCGAAAATATCCATATTTTCTCTTTGATGCTTATTACTGGAAGCTTTAGGAATGGTTAAAATTTGTTCTTGGTAATTCCACCGCAGAATGATTTGCCCGACAGATTTTTTGTGTTTTTCAGCTAGTGAAGCAATGGTTTCATTTTCTAACAAATCATTGATTTCTCTGCCAAATGGACTCCAAGCTTCTGTTAAAATACCGTGTTCTTTGTTGTATTCTATGACACGTTTATTCGTAAAATATGGATGGCGCTCGATTTGATTGGAAGCCGGAGTAACACCTGTTTCCTCAATGATGCGGTCTAAATGTTCTGGCAAAAAATTTGATACTCCAATTGAACGGATCAAGCCGAACTTTTGTGCGTCTACGAGTGCTTGCCAAGCTTCCACATAATGGTCTTGCTTAGGCAATGGCCAGTGAATCAAATATTTATCAAAATAGTCGATGCCTATACGGTACAAAGATTCTTGGATCATTTGAATCGCGTCTTCGTATTTATGCTTTGCACCGGGTAATTTTGAACTGACTAAAATTTGATCACGCGGTACGGAGCTTCTTCGAACAGCTTCTCCAACCATTCCTTCATTATTGTAATTCGTGGAGGTATCAATCAGCCGATACCCATTATCCAGAGCATCTAAGACCTCATTTACGCCTTTGGCTCCTTTTATTCCTACCGTTCCTAATCCAATAACCGGTACCTCTTGCCCATCATTCAGTGTATATGTTGGAATAGATTTACTCATTGTCTTCATTCCCTTCAATGTGTTTACTTTTCTATCTTAGCAGTCATTAAAACACATTGTAAAACAATACGAATGTCTTATCCTTATCCCTCATTAAAAATTAGTAATTCTCTACTACCCTATTGAACTGGCGATCTAAGTTTTCCATGTTGACAAAGCGAGCTTCTCGAATCAGTTCTTTTCCTTCTGCAAACAATAATAATGCCGGTACACTAAAAACAGTAAAGTCTCCAGCTACTTCTGGAATTTGATCCGCATCTGCTTGGATAGACTGAATGCGTGGATAATTCTTGAGAATTTCTTGTACTTGAGGCCGAACCGCATGGCAGACGCTGCAATCTTCTCTTGAAATGTACACAAAAGCCAATTGGTTTTCTTCAATAAATCGTCTCACTTCTTCAATGGATGTTGCTTGTTGAAAAGCAGTCATTTTATCCCTCTTTTCTATTTTCATTTGCTTATAGTATAACATGCTATTCCAAATGTTAGGGTCATTCAACAGACTTGTTCGTCCATTGATTGTGCATATACATACACAATTTGAGTATCTGACGGCTTTTTTCTTTTTATGTGAGTCAAAATATCGATTTTTATTCATTTTTTCGTTGTGAACCTTCTCTTAAATGGTATAATAAATTTTGTACTATGATATTTTTTTAAGAAGGGGAAGTTATACATATGTCCATTTCATCTAAAGGTAGTTATACTATCACAGTAGACACAAAAGAGAAAAAGGTCTTTCTTTTTGTATCTGGAAAAGCAGAACCTGAGGCAGTTCAAGGATTCTTCAACGATTACAGTCAAACTGTCAGCAACATTAATCCATCTGGATATGAATTAGTTGTAGATTGCAAAGAAATGCAAGTAGAGACACCTGACATGCTGGAAAAATTAGGAGCTAGTTTCAGCTTATACAACGAAACAGGCTTCAAACAAATTACTTTCGAAGTCAGCAGTGCTGTTGTAAAAATGCAAATCAACCGCATCGCTCGTAATGTTGGTTTAACAAACGCTCAAGTTATTGAAGCGTAAATAATCATTCATCAAAAGTAAGGGAGTAGTTTTCCCTTACTTTTTTTATGAGAAAGAATTCGATTATTTGAATCGATATATAGAAAGGACTGTCTTTTGTGACACATATTAAACTAACAGAAATTGCTTTGTACCACCCTGCTCATACCGTAGAAAATGATTATTTTATCAACCATTTTGCTGAAAAAGGAAAAGATATCCAAAATCTATTGGCGCACCTTGGAAGACAAAATCGTTATCGAATAAATGATTCTACAGAGACCGGCGTCACGATGGCTGTTGCATCCAGTAAAGAAGTCTTGCGAAAAGCTGAGTTAACTGGAGAAGATATCGATTTATTGATTTACTCTACTCAAGTTCCTGAACATAGTCTTCCGATGAATGCTTTGTTTGTGCATCAGGCTATCAAAGGAAAAAAACGTATGCTGGCTTATGATTTAAATGCGAATTGTGCCGGAATGACGATGGCCGTAGAACAAGCTGCTAGAACTATGCTTTCCAATCCTCGTATCAAGAGAGCCTTAGTTGTGGGTTCAGACCATTTTTCTCCTATTTTAGATCCAGAAGACGAAATCGCTTATCCTTTCTTTGGTGATTTGTCTGTTGCTGTTATTTTAGAAAAAACAGATGAAGAGACCGGCTTTATAGATGCCATCCATTATATGGACAGTACTGATCCAACCAATATGATGTTTCCTGCAAGCGGTCTGACTCAGTTGGTGACTGGAATCTCTAATGCTTACTTAAAAACTTCTCCCTTTGATGATTCTGAGATGTATCCGCATGTCTATGACTCGATCCGAGAACTTTTGGAGCAATATAACCTATCAGCGCGTGATGTGAAATGCTGCTTTTCGCAAAGCAATAAAACAAATCTGAACATGATCCAAGAAGAATTAGGAATTCCGGATGAGCAAATGATTTTCGTGGGCGATCAATTCGGCTATCCTGGCACAAGCAGTCCATTTTTGGCTTTGCATGAAGGTATTCGTACTGGGAAAATCCAACGCGGCGATCATGTGCTCTTTTGGACGATTGGAACAGGATACGAATTTATCACGATGTTATACAAATACTGAGTTGCCTCTAACAAGCTGCGTCATTGGACACAGCTTGTTACTTTTTTATGAAGATAACGTTGATGATTTTGCAATTCTGCCAAAATCACTAGACAACTTTTTGGAATCATGAGAAAATAACTTTATCCATGTGGTCCTATAGCTCAGTTGGATAGAGCAAACGTTTCCTGTACGCAACGTTTTACTACAAAGTAAACTTGAAAAAGTTTATAAAAAAGTAAGAGCCAATGTGCTTAACTGTTATTACGATATTGTGCACAATGAAAAAAGCACACTCAAGTCAACCGCTTGAGAAATACCTTGATCTCCGATTGGCAAGACTTAAAAATAGTTGGGAATTGTCAAAAGTTCGGTAAAGTCGGCGAAAAGTATCTGCTCAGTAGTCGGAGGGCTATAAATTAAATAAGGTGAGAATGTGTTTTGGCACTGACGAACTTTCGAACGTACGGATGTTTCTTCATTTGATGAATTAAAGCACGGTGGACTGTCTAGGAAAACACAAACTGTTATTAAGGATCTGACCTTAATAGTTTTTGATTGAATGGTTGTGGATCAAAAACGCTGGAACATTTATAGAAAGCACCTAAGTTTAATGGTAAAGCTAGTAATAACGGAACGTTGGAAGCAACTAAGAACTGTTAACTCCTATTTGAGAGTTCTAAACAGCAGGATAATGGCTGTTGAGTAGTTGCGGCAGCAGCTGTGTAGTACCGATGAACCTGGGATAACAACCAGCGGAGGGAAGATGGCTAGTCAGTCGAGTATTTCGTTGAAGCATAATGCATTTATTTCCAGTATCATAGCTTCATTTCGCCCTTGCGCAAATGAGATGTATTTTACATTCATAAGAGTTATTCTCTCTTCAACGAAATTTTGATTGATGGAACGCCTTGTGCGATGAAAGTCGCCTGCAAGGTGTGGACTGGGGGAAAACAAGTATTCTGAGCAAGTCATGTTGCAGAAGAACGTTACCTATCAGTATAAACGTTAGGTCGGGAGTTCAAACCTCTCTAGGACCGTAGAGTGTGAAACAAAGCGTTTTAAAACCAAAGAGTGGAACAGGGCGTTTAGGATTCCGTAGAGTTCGATTTTGACTTGTCATTGGCGTTTTTTGCCAATAACAAGTCAAAACGAAATCATAGGGAGCCTGCCCTGCGCAACTCGTTTTAAAAGCAGAGAGTGGAGCGAGGCGTTTAGCTTACCGAATTCGGCTTATAGATGTGTAAGCTGTCTCGTGCAACGTGTTTTAAAACCAGAGAGTGGAACAGGACGTTTAGGGTTCCATCATATGTTAAAAGCACCGGTATAAAACTGCCGGTGCTTTTCTCTGTAAAATGAACGATAGCCTTCTCTATTTAAGAGAAGGCTATCTAACTAATCAATATTCAATATTTTAAGGCTGACTAAACTATTACTCATTTTCAATATTTCAATTTATACAATGTATTCCCTAACCTCTAATACATCCTTGTAGCCCCATAGCTACTCCAGTGTGAATAAACTTGCCGCGTAAAACACAAAAATCGTATATCAATATCTTTCGTATTTAAGTAGTATAGCACTTATTTTACATAAACGCAAATCCCCCAATACATCTACCTATTTACGACTCGTTCGCTCTAGACTTGACCTAAAAAAACTTGCACTACAAATGAGACTACTACGACTAACGTAGAAACGAGGAAACCATGCAGCATCGGTTTGAAACCAGATTTTGCGACATCAGCGAAATTAGTCTTTAACCCAATAGACCCTAGTGCCATCACCATTAAAAATTTACTGATCGTAGATGTCTGGCTGCTCAATGAATCTGAGATGATTCCTGTACTTTTAACAGCTACCATTACTAGAAACAGTAGAATGAAAAATGGGAAAATCTTTTTTATGTTGACCTTCTGTCTGGTGACAGTTTCGCCTGCTGCAATTTGTTCTTTTTGTTTGACACGCAAATTAATGATCGAAAACATCATTACCATAGGAACAATCGCCAAAGTCCTTGTCAACTTCACAATAACCGCATAAGCCCCTGCTACATCAGAAAAAGCATAAGCAGCAGCTACTACAGAAGACGTGTCATTCACCGCTGTTCCTGTCCATAAACCATACCCTAAATCGCTCATACCAAAGTAGACACCTGCTATAGGAAATAAAATGACCATCAACACATCAAAAATGAAAGTCGCTGAAATAGCGTATGCTACATCTTTGTCTTCGGCTTCAATCGTTGGCGCCACTGCTGCAATAGCTGACCCTCCGCAAATTCCTGTTCCGGCTGAGATCAAGCTAGATAACTTCCAATTCATGTTGAACAGCTTTCCGATCAAATAACCTCCGCCAAATGCAGTGAGTAACGTAAACATCATCACAATCAAAGAGTACTTTCCTACATTCAATACTTGAGTAAAACTTAGAGTCAATCCTAATAAGATGATTGAAAATTTCAATACACGCTTGGATACAAATTGGATACCCTCTTTAAAAATAGAATATTTAGCAATAAATGGATTTAATGCCATACCGATCAATAACGCAAATACACTCCCGCTGATGATACCACTTGGCACCCATTCACTGATTTGATTAGCTGTGATCGCCAGCAAAATTGTCAATAAAATACCAGCTAGATAATTTTTAACCTTGTTCAAAATTAAATCCTCCTTTGTTCTTGTTGTTTGATGCTCTTCTTAAAAGGAGAATCCACATTCATTTTACTCCATTTTATTACATCACTGAATCAGTTGTTTTTGAAAAGCTACTCGTGGAGTGCCATCATTTACATAAATGATACCACATTCCTGGTAACCATTTTTCATCAATAATTTTTGCATCGGCACGTTCGATTCATGAGTATCTATTCGGATGTTTGGTATTTGCTGGAAGCACCAATCTAAACACGCGGTCCCTACCCCTTTTTTAGCGCTTGAAACTCCTAAACGATGGATTACGCCATATTCTTTTTCATTCAGCCATTGTCCATCATATATTTTTTTATAGGTTGTATCTTCCCCTATAGTGAAAGCAAATACACCAACAATTTCCCCCTCATCTACACAAACATGACTGATTCCTTCTGCTATATCTTTTTTTAACAGCTCGTCACTCGGGTAACCATTTACCCACTGGTCTGAATTGCCGTTCATTCTCATATAGTTTCTAGCTTCACTGTAGATTGTTTGGATCAAATTCAATTCATTAGGGATCGTCTTTCTAATATGCACTATGTACCACCTCTTTAGTTTAATAAATCATTCTTCAAAAATCATTCTACCATATTCTGTTTTAGACGCAGATAAGTTTTTTCCTTTACTATTCGAACGTTTGTTCGTATAATAAAGAATGAAGCAAGTACACGGAGGCGAAGATTATGGAGAAAACTCAATTGGATGAAGAAAATAAAGAAATCAGTTCATTTGAAGAAGGATATAAAGATCGAAAGATGGCTAAATGGCAAGGTTTTATCTTATCGGATCATTCAGACTTGATCCGGAAAGAAAAAGAACTGCAAACAGAATCTGTGGCGAAAGAAGAGCAGACTTTGCCTGTTATCAGCGATTATTTGCACCGATCATTTGCGTATGGCTATCAATTGTCCATTCAATTGGATTTTATTGTGGATGGCTTGTATGAACCTGATATTATAGGAGTCGTGACAGGTTTCGAAAATCAACTGATTTATATTCAAACCAACGAAGAGTCAATTGTGATCGATTTATCTCTGATCCGACATGTTGAACTTCTTACATCATCTAAATGGTTCGCTCCTGATAAAGCAACATAAAAACACATGAAGCCTGCGCTACGTTACGCAAGCTTCATGTATTTTTATGTTGATAGCCTTAAGTCCGGTTCATTTTTTTCCTGTTAATTCGTCGAACTTCTCTTCATACATTGGATACAGTTCATTATACTTATATTGGGGGTCCGGTAATTCTTCATTGGAAAGAATCGCATCAATGACATCTAAGCAAGTGTGCCAGCCAGTTATATCTTTTGGTGTGTGGTCTGTTACTTTACTGATGGTTTCTTTAAAAATCAAATGCGTGCCTGTTTTCGATGGAGTCAAATCAAAACGCACGAGATCACTTCCCCAAGTGTATTCTAGAACATTCGGCACACTTAAAGAAGTAATGGTCATTTCTTCAAATGTTCCATCTTTCATATCAAATAAAATTTTTCCACCTTCTTCTAGCGTTTCGATTTTTAAATCCGCAAACCACTTTTGCAAATATTGGTTTTCTGCCAGCATACGCCATACTAAATCTATTTCTACTGGAAAGTCTCTTTCAAATTCTACGATTACTTGATCGTCCATTTTTTGAATACTCGCTGTCATACTGACCCCTTCTTTCCTTAATAGATTAAAAAGACTCTAAAAATAGAGTCTTTTTGTGCATTGCTGTTTATTGTTTTTCTTTCTTTTCGGCACGATAATACAGAATGAAGCCCACCAGAATAAACACTGCAGCCAGAAGTACTATCCATCCATTGTTTTCGGATAGACTCGTTAAGCCCAGTATAAGGATAATAAATCCTAGGGACATGATGAACATTCCGTTTTTAAGCATTGCCTATCTCCCTCATTCCACGGTAGCTTGGAAATACAATACTGAACCATAGTCAGTAGATTTGATGATTTTTTTAGCTAATTGCGCTGCTTCTTCTTCATCTTCAGCCGTGGTTTCAAAGTATAACTTCATACCAGCTTTTTTTATGAATTTGTAGCTAACTCCATTTTCACTGTAATTAGATAAAGTGTCAATAATTTTGTCTTGTTGGATCGGTGCATTTAATAAAATCATATTTCTTTCCTCCTCAAATAGTTTCATAATAATAAAAAGCTGCAAAAAGGAATAGACACTTTTTGCAGCTTTTCATCGGCTTTACTCTTGTTCAGTTGAGACACCTGCAATAGTTTTGTAAACGTCTACAACTTCAGCTGCTAAATCACGGAATGTAATAGCATTCATCAAATGATCTTGTCCATGTACCATCAATAAAGATAAAGCTACTGGATCTCCTGAAGCCTCTTTAGTCAACATCCCTGTTTGGGATCTGTGAGCTTCTGTCAATGAAGTATCAGCATCTTTTATTTTTTGGTCTGCTTCTTCAAAGTTTCCTTTTTTAGCAGCTTGGATAGCTTCCATAGCATCGCTTTTAGCGTTTCCTCCGTTGATGATGAGGCCCATGATCGTTTCTAAATTTTGTTCATCTACCACAATAAAACTCCCTTCTAGATCTTCAAAATAAGTATTTTTCTTGTTTATGTTTAGATTAAAGTTAACACATGGTCTAGTACTTTTTCACCGTTCATCATACCGTAGTCTTGCATATTGATAATGTCTACAGGAATGTTTTTGTCCGCAACTTTCTTTTCAAATTGTGATTTCATAAAGCGAACTTGTGGGCCTAATAATAAAACGTCTACATTTTTATTTGCTAAATTAGCATCTGCTTCAGAAGCTGATACTGCAAAGATTTCAGCATCTAATCCTTTAGCTGCTGCTGCTTTTTCCATTTTGCTTACTAATAAACTTGTACTCATACCTGCTGCACATACTAACATGATTGTTTTTTCTGCCATTATTCATTCACTCCAATTAGTTTTTTTGCTTACACTTCTATATAAGCAATTTTCGTGCCAACTTTTCTTTTAGGAAACGTTATCAGAAAAGGCTTTCTTAACGAACTGAAGAGTACACACTAAGGATGTTTCTTTACACAAACGTCCTTTAGTGTGTATTAGGTTCATTAAAAAGCGTTTTCGATAATGATATAACTGATATAAGCAATCTCATCTTCAGGGAATTGAATGCTATACTGTTGTTCCAATGAGAGCAGTTTTGTTTTCACTACATCCATCAATAAGCGATTTTTCTTCAAAAAAGCTTCTTTCTTTGGAAACTTACGTGTAATCGTTCCTGATTTCAACGCATCTACTAAAAAAGCCATGTGCAGCATCAAACCTACCTTGACCCCTGAATCGATTTGAAGCTGTCTATCCTTTAATACTTGGTTTACTAAAGTTTGAATTTTACTTAAAAGATCAGATATAGATCCGACTGACCTCAGTGTTCCTGCTAAAGACTTTGCCATTTCTTCTATTGAAATATGAATTTCTAAACGTCTCTTCAACTCATTCAATTTGCTGTCTTCAAAAATATCATAAGCAGAATAATAAGGGATAGAAGCGTAATCAAAAGCAACTGTTCCTACAATAGCTTTGATATCGTAATCAGCCATTAAGTGGTCGATTTGCTGTCTGAATTGTTCTCGCTGCAAAAACTGGAGTGAAATGATTTTGACAGCAGACGTATCTATCTCACCCTCTAATTTATCTTCCAGACTCTTCGCTACCCCTTCGCCCGTAAAACAAGTGACCACAATAGCATGCGGTTTATTTTTTTGGACGGAAACGATTTGCTGGAGACTAGTATTCATTGCACTCAAGCAGCTTTGATAAATATCCTCTAAAGGTCTGCCTAAACTCGCCATACGAACAGCTTCAAGCACAATAGGAGTACTGGTCATAGATAATGTCTTAATGGGAAGGTTCAATTCTTCTGCTAAAATCCCACCAAATGAATTCAAAGAACCCATATCGGTCAGTAAAAAAATACCTTTAGTATACTCTTTGCTTCTCTGCCTTAAAGTAGTCCTTACTACCTCGTACATTTCTTTCACTTTCATCGTCAACGGCATATCTAAAGCGATACCTACTTTTGTATCCAATAATTCTTGTACGGTTTCCAACATACTGGTAGCAGTCGACTTTCCATGCATTATGACGACTATACCTACTTTTTCTTGAGTCTTTTCCGCTTTTTCTGTGAGATCGATCGTTAAGAACATTGTAATAAAACCAATTTCATCTAACGGAATTTCAATAGCAAATTGTTCTTCAATCAAAGCAGACAACTCGATAGCTACTTGAAATTCTTTGGAATACTGCTTACGTACACCATTTAAATTAGGGTGGATGATCTGGCGATCTTCACGAATACGGTCTAAAGTACTCTGCAGATGCAATGAAAAAGCAAAACGTGTACTGTTGTTGAAAGAACGATTCAATCTCTTTTCTGCAATATCATAGACCAGATCCGTGGCTTTCAATATCTCTTTAGAGATCAATTCTTTTCGGACTTCTCTACTAGCTAATTGCTCGATGTAATCATTAAAGTAATGCCCCATACCATTTTGGACAAACGTTTCCAAATCGATTTGTTCAGCACCTGATTTGAGCAATTCATCTACTCGTTCTTCAATCGCGTTATACACACTCATGTCTTCACCAGAACCTAAAAAATAATCCGGTTGTGGCTGATTTGGTTCAAAAGAAAAATGTTTTTGCTGCGGTTTAACGATTCTATTCAATCTTTCCGGAGCTTCTTTTTTCAGCAGCAGTCCTTTTTGAACCGGTAAAGGCAAGTCCTCTTGAGTAATCGTCAAATGGTCTTCATTATTAGTCCGGTAATGCAAAAAGGCTTTAGCACAAACTAATTTCAAATCTCGCTCGACTTGTCCGATATTGGCTTCTGGATGGTACAACATAAAAGCTAATACAACTTCTCTTTCTGCAACTATTTCTTGATTCAGCCGATGTGCTTCTTGCTGCAAAAAGGAAGCTACTAATTGATACCGTTCATCAATCGTTCGTTCCCTTAAAGGCGGCATCGTGATCGACATCGGGATTCGTCTGTTGAAAGTGGACAGCAGAACATCAGAGTTCTCCGTCGTAGCTCCAATGATCTGCACACTTGCTTCATACTCTTTGCCGCTTTCTCCTAACGGCTGGTAGACCCCCTTGTCAATAAAAGTGAACAGCATTTCTTGCCCTTCAGGCGGCAAACGATGGATTTCATCCAAAAATAGAATCCCTCCATCAGCTTTTTTCAACAATCCTGGACTATCTTCTGTAGCACCTGTGTAAGAACCTTTTTTAACACCGAAGATATGCCCAAATAATAATTGCGGGTTTTGGGCATAATCTGCACAGTTAAATGAAATAAACGGTGCATCTTGTGACATTGCTTTAGACTCCAACGCGAACTCATACATACTTCTTGCAAAAACCGATTTACCCGTACCTGTTTCTCCAAAAATGATTGTGTGCAATCCTCTAGGTGGATATAAGATAGCTGCTTTAGCCTGCTGGACCATCACTTTTAACGACAAACTATGTCCAACGATTTTTGAAAAAGCTTTGCTTTCTCCTTCTTCTTTTTCTGTACGGGATGGTTTGAATTGAAACAATACTGGTCGTCCAGCATTTTTGTGAACTTTGTTTTCATTGTATAGTTCGTTTAAGTAACGACTCACATTAGATCGATCAAGCCTTAGCTCTTCCGCAAGTACTTTTGCTGAGAAAGACTCATTTGGTTTTTGTTGTAAAAAAGTTAAAACCAAGTCTTTACGATTGTTCATTTTCAATACATTCTCCTTTATTGCACAGGATTAGTCCGTTTTTTTGCGTCTTGCTCCCTTATTCTTCGCCTTTTTCGTTCGATTTTTTTTCTTTTTCTTTATTGGAGCTGGAGCAGCCTCTTTTACAACGCGCGGTTTGTGTTCTTTTTTTGGCATTACTTTGACTTCTTTGACTTCTTTGACTTCTTTGACTTTTTTTTCATTAGTGCTCTTCACAACTGGTTGTGCTGTCTCAGCAGAAATTTTCTCTTCTACCAACTCTCCGCCGTACAAATATAAGCGAGTTAGAGACAACTCTAAAGGCGCTATCAATTGCTTGAAGTTGCGCAATTCTCTTTCATTCACTAACGTCAGAACCGTTCCTTTTCTTCTCATTCGCCCTGTTCTTCCTGAACGATGAACATAGCTTTCTTTAGAAATCGGAATGTCGTATTGAATGATGTAATCTAATTCTTCAATATCCAAACCTCTTGAAGCCAGATCAGTGGTCAATAAAAATTGGATCTTTCCATTGCGGAAGTCTTGCAAGACTTGTTTTCGCTCGGTTTTATTCCGTTCACTGTGAAGCACTCCAGCTGAGACTCCCTCAAAGCGCAAGCGATCTAAAGCAGCTGTTAGATTGGCTACATCATTGAAAAAGACTAACGCTCTAAATTTTGGCAAATGACTCAGATGTTTCAATGTCGCATCTCTTTTACGAATTGGTGTATCAATATAAGCATGAATGATCTCGCCTTTAGAGTCATCCATTGCTGTCACATCTTTCCAAATCGGATCAACATTGAACCATCTGGATAAGTCACCCATCAATTCATTGCTTGTAGCAGAAAAGAAGCCCATTTGACGATCACTCGGCATTTTCTTCACCAACTCGCGAACAGTGTCCAACTGGTCTTGTCCTAACAATTGATCTGCTTCATCTAAAACGACTGTTTGAACTTGATGTAATTTTAATTTCTTTTTGTCAGTCAATTCTAAAATTCGTCCTGGCGTTCCGATAATGATTTCCGGTTTAGCTTTTAATTTGTCGATCTGACGTTGTACATTTGCTCCTCCTATCAAGGTTAAGGTACTTAATTGACGAATGTCAGCCCACTCTTTTACCACTTGTCCAACTTGGACAGCTAATTCTTGAGAAGGTTCTAAAATCAATAGTTGCATACGTTTGTCAGGAACGATAGATTCCAATAATGGAAGTGTGAACGCCAATGTTTTCCCGCTGCCTGTAGGAGAAATCCCTACGATATCTTTCTTTTCTTTTAATAATTCATACGCTGTTAACTGAATAGCTGTTGGTGCTTTGAACCCTGACTTCGCCCAATGTTCTTGAAATTCCGGGCTTAAAAATTCACTCATTTTTGACTGCTCCTCTTGAATACATAATTTAATGGACTGAGACGTTTGCTCAGCCCATTCTCGATTGTTATTTTTGTTTATTTTTTATCTGCTGGATAAACGATTCCAGCATCAGCTCTTAAATCATATAATACTTGGTTGACTTTTTGACTTAGATCCAACCATTCATGATAGTTCTCTAAGGCTTTTTCATCATTAGGATGATTGATCACATCAGCAAAATCTACCGCTTCTTCAATCATTGGTGATTTTTGAGTTGGTTTAGCAATATTGTCTTTCAAACCAGCTTTACGATCAATCACATCGATTGTTGAAATACCTGTTACACCATCTAAGGAGATTGTTTTATTCAATCCATAAATCTCGCTCGGTAAATATGAACTAGCAATTTTTCCTGTTTGCATCGTCACATCAAACGTGGGATAACGGAAAATGATTGTTCCTTTTCCGTCTACTCCTGTAGAAATTTTTTGCGCGAAGTAATGAGCTGATTGAGGCATTCCGAACCAAGCCACCGCAGCATAAACGACGTATACTCCTAAATCGGCTAAGGCTCCTCCAGAAAATTTCAACGAAAAGATATTTGGTTCTTCTCCATTCAATACATTGTCGTAACGAGAAGAATATTTCATATACGTCAAATTTGCACCTTGGATATGTTCGATATTTTTAATTTCTTCTTTCGCACGTTTAAAATTTTCTTCATGGATATGACGCGCTGCATCAAACATAAACACATTATTTTCTTTAGCTGTTTCTGCCGCAATTTTCCATTCCATGGGGTTAGAAAACATTGGCTTTTCAACGATTACATGCTTTCCGTTTTTCATCAGTTCCACAGCTTGTTCAAAATGCAGACTGTTTGGTGAAGCAATGTAAACCACGTCTATTTCCGGATGTTGAGCAAAAGCAGACAGATCCGTCTCAAATACATCTGCTTCATAAGGCTCTCCAAACGCTTGTGCTTTCTCTATCGTACGTGAGTAAACTGCTTTTACCGCATATAATTTTGATTCCAATGCTGCATCTACAAACACGTTTGTAATTGAATTTGTTCCAATAACCCCAAGATTTAAAGCCATATTGTTAACCTCCAGTAGGTATATTTTCTTATTATTTATAGTTCCTTGCCAAATAGGATCAAAATCAGTCATAACAATCTATAAGCAATTGCCTATTACATTCACATGCTTATTTTACCAAATCTAATCCAATAGTAAAAGCTTCCATAAAAATAAACCATTACCCGCTTCACAAATTTGTGTATGCGGATAATGGTTCCACCTTATCTGTAAGAAAACTCAGTTATTTATTTGATATTAATGTCTCATTCGGCCTGAACCTCTCCCGCGTCCTTTTTGAATATTTTGACGACGGTGAGTACGGTCTCTTAAACCTGAAGCATCGTTGCTTTGTCGTTCTCCACGCGGAATATCTAAACTATTTAAGATTTCCATATCATTATCGCTGATCGTAAAATCAAAAATATCGATATTGTCACGAATATGGTCTTTATTTCCAGATTGAGGAATCGGCACGACATTTCGGTCGATCGACCAGCGTAAAACTAACTGCTCAGCTGTTTTCCCGTAAGTTTCTGCCATAGAACTCAACTTGCGGTCTTTTTGGACTTTCCCTTTTTTCAACGGAGAATACGCCATAGACACAATATTCTCTTCATCACAATAGTCGTTGGTGTGTCGTGCGCTGGCACCAGGGAACATTTGGTATTGGTTGACAGCTGGTCTTACTTTAGCTTCTTCTAACAACATCGCCAAGTCGCCGCGGTCAAAATTGGAAACCCCAATGGATCGAACTCGTCCTGAAGCATAGATTTCTTCCATTGCTCGCCAAGTTTCCAGAGTCACTTCATCGTCTTTAGCTGGTTTATGGATCAACAATAAATCAACATATTGAGTATTTAATCGTTCTAAGCTTTCTTCAAAAGCATCAGTCGTTCTGTCAAATCCCATATCATCAGGTGCGATTTTAGTTACCACAAAGATTTCTTCACGGCTGATACCTGCATTGATCGCTAAGTTGACTCCGTGCCCAACTTCTTCTTCGTTATCGTATATAGCTGCGGTGTCGATTAAACGATAACCATGATTCAATGCGTAGAACACAGCCTCTTCTGCTTCTGCACCTGACAAACCTGCCGTACCTAACCCAATTCTTGGAATCGTATAACCATTATTCAAAGGAATTCTGTCATATAAGCCTACTACCATATGCTTCGCCTCCTAATCAAGTTACCTTTAGTTTAGCTAAGACCATTAAAAACATCAAAGGAAACCACTTACATTAAAATTTCTTTTCTCATCAAAAAAACACCCTCATCGAAATGAAAGGTGTTTTGAAAGTTACTGTAATTCAATGACTACAATTTCTGGTCGATTATTAAAACGGAATGGGAACGTAGAATTCCCGATCCCTCGACTGACGACCATGCGTTTATCAGGCACATCGGGATTGAAGTACACACCCGAAGTATATTTAGGAAAACGTCCTTGTCCAGGCGCAAACAGTCCTCCTAAGAAAGGCAGCCTAATTTGTCCGCCATGAGCATGACCAGATAAAATCAAATCCGGAACCCTTGTCAGGTCCATCAAGTACTCTTCTAAAAACTCTGGATGATGCGCTAATAAAATACGTTTTTCATCTTTTAGTTCATCCTTCAATTCAATCTCTTTTAAAATAGGTTTAGGAGCCGATTCAAAGTCTTCTTTTTCAGATAACCCCATAAGAACCAATCCGCTGTTATTGATCGGATGCCAGACTGCTTCATCAATCAGCAACTTGACTCCTGATTCGCTTAACATTTGTTCCCAATCTCTCAAATGTCCGCCTTTTAGATCATGATTCCCTGTCACTGCATACGTAGGCGCTATTTTCGTCAAACCCGCACTCAACTTGCTTAATTTGCTTGCTGGAAATTTTTCATCCACCTGAATCAAGTCTCCTGTTAATGCAATAAAAGATGGATTTTCATCAGCTACTTTTTTCAATAGACTATGAATCGATACGCCTTCTTTCGGAAAATGAACATCTGACACTTGAACGATTTTCGTGCCCTTCAACTCCTCATCTAAAAAAGGAATCCGAATCGAATAATGTGTTGTCTGAATCCATGTGTTATTTAAGTACAAGTAAAATAGTGTAAATACAATCAGTAATCCTAAAATAATCCAAATCATAACTTTGCCTCCGGTAGAATTCATTACTTAGTTCAATCAGTTTCTCCTAGTTTAACATATATTTTTAAGTTTAGAGATAAATTGCTCAGTCATTTTTATACTTTATAAAGCGAATTTAAAGCGTTTACAAAAAGATAATGGTATAGTTAGCTTAAATTATAAAAGAAATGAGGTTTTTATATGGTACAACAACCACCTGGAGATGGACAAAACCCTATCGTCAATCCATTTTTTGTAAAAGAAGGACTAGGCGATATCGTTTCCCCTGCTGAAAAAGAAGAACAAAATGAAGCAGATAAAGAAAACGAAACAGCACCGGAAGATTTCCAATCTTTTGGCGATCCAGAAAAACTGAAACAAGTGAAGAAAGAAAGCAGCGAGTAGCTGACATTAAAGAAGACAGTTATTCAATTAACTGTCTTCTTTTTTGATGAATTTTCTTCATCTGGATAACGCGCCTTACCTATTAAACAAGTGAATTCTTGAAAGTTGCTCATTTGACTAATAGAGTGATTCTATTAGTCAAATGAATCCTTGGTTATTGCTCATTCGACTAATAGTGTAAGTCTATTAGCCGAATGAACATCTAGCTATTCTCCATTTGATTAATAGGCGTTTAACCTTTAGAGACATGTGCTTCTCCAATCGTATAAAAATGATTAGAATGGTAAACATACTCTTTCTCTCCTGCAGAAATATGAAATAGTACAGAACTTACTCCACTTTCCTTGTTGAGAGCTAAAATTTGCTCAGATAAAGCCTGAGCTTTTGATAAAACAGCCTCTATAGTTAATCCTTCACCCATATCGACATTGATACTCACTTCGCCCGTAACTAAGTTCAGTACATTATTACTCAAATCCCAGTTTTGATCGATTGTTTGATCAGGTTGAATATCTTTGTAAACATCAAAGTCGACTGTTTCAACAGAGTCGTCATTCACAGTAACTTTATACATAATGTCTTCGTTCAACAGAATTTTTTTTCCTCGCGATACTGGCGCAGTACTTGCATACACGATTACTTTTTGTTTTTTTTCTTCGCTTAATTCTTTCGCTATCGCTATGGTGTCTTTTTCAGAAACTGTTGGATTGTATATTACTACTTGTAACTCCTCGGGAAGATCTCCACTTGTCACTTCTACCACTTTATACCCTAATGATTCAGCCAAAGAAATAGTTTTCGCTTCTACTTTTGTAAAGTTCAGCCCCCATAAAACTAGAAGTACTAGAGTAAAAATGAGTACAAAAAAAGCCGCACGAATTACGACGGCTGACAACGCTTTCTTATTATTAGGTTTAAGTGGATAGGCTATGCTTGTGTTCATTGGGTTTCCTCCGTTCAAATGGATGCAATGATGACCATTGTCTATGTAAATACATACTTTAGAACATATATATGAGAACTACCTATTTAGTTGTTATTATTCTTATCGGTACTAAAAAAAGAAATTTAATAGCATAAAAAAACTTTTTCATTAAAAATCATAAATTGATGTTTTTTTCCTTAAATGTAATTGACTACCATTATACTCTTTGATTGTAAAATAGGATATGCTATACTCCAGTTAAATTGAATATTGCTGAGGTTCTTTTGTCGCCGGATAACGAACCTCTTAAAGCACTCGTTTCTTCTGTCATCAGGTCTTGGACAGTAGAAGTGGTGCTCTTTTATTTTGAAAGGAGAAAATAATGAAATCTATCGACTTAATAAACCAGCCTTTACATAAATCATTCATTCATTACGTTAGTCTAAGTTTGTTCAGCATGTTAGGACTATCATTATATATCTTGGCAGATACTTTCTTTATTGCAAATGGTGTTGGTCAAGACGGTCTAACTGCTTTGAATCTTGTCATCCCAGTTTACAACGTATTGAACGGTCTTGGATTGATGTTGGGAATGGGTGGTGCTACATTGTACGCCATCTTCAAAGGTGAAAAAGAGAGTGAAAAAAGTCGTCAAATCTTCACCTCTACTCTTATTATAGGAGCAGGCTCAGGAATTATTTTTACTGCATTAGGACTTCTGTTTATCGATCCTTTACTTCAAATGCTAGGGGCTACTGGGAATATTCTTCCTTTAGCGAAAAATTATTTTGGCATCATTTTATTGTTCTCCGTATTTTTTGTAGTGAATAATATTATGGTGTGTTTTGTTCGAAATGACGGCAATCCTAAATTAGCCATGACCGGAATGTTAGTAGGCAGCTTAGCAAATATCGTGTTAGACTATTTGTTCATTTTCCCGTTGGAAATGGGTATGGAAGGAGTTGCTTTAGCTACAGCAACTTCTCCAATCATCAGTATACTAATCTTGACTTTTCATAGACGGTTTCCTAAAAGACAATTAGCTTTTTCCGCAGTTAATTGGAAGATGAATTCACTTTTACAAACCTTATCTATCGGGTTCCCCTCTTTCATTACTGAATTTTCGTCTGGTTTAGTTATTTTTATGTTCAACATTGTCATTTTGGAATTATCCGGAAATGTAGGAGTAGCTGCATATGGAATCATAGCTAATATTTCATTGGTTTGTGTAGCTATTTTCACGGGTATTGGACAAGGACTTCAGCCACTCGTGAGTGTAAACTTCGGCGCAAAAAAACATAACAATATTGTTCGTTTAATGACCTATGGTTTTTCCACTGCTTTAATCTTAGGTGTGCTGTTTTACGTAATTGGTCTAGCTTATTCTGATACCATTACTCAATCGTTCAACAATGAAAACGACGCTGTCTTATCAGCTATTACGAAAAAAGGCATTGCGCTTTATTTTATTGCTTTCTTATTCATGGGGATGAATATCGTATCAATCGCTTTCTTTTCAGCAGTCGCTAAACCAAAACAATCATTCATTCTCTCATTATTGCGAGGACTGATATTAGTCATTCCGTTACTGTTTATCTTGTCTTCTTACCTTGATCTGACAGGTGTCTGGCTGACGCTTCCTTTTACAGAAGGAATGACATTACTCTTGACAATTTATTTTATTCGACGATATTTCAAAAAAGCTAATCTTCATTTATTAGAATAGACAGTAAGAGGACCCCATTATTTAAATGGGGCCCTCTTTTTTACGTTGTCATCTTTCAATTTTTATTGAAACATATAAAATTCGACCGGAATAAGCAACTTTTTAATCAACGCCAATCTAAAAACTTTTACTCCGCCTAATTCAATAATAAAGTCTTTAGGTTTAATTGCTGTTTTGTAAATCTGTTTTTTTTCGATTAAATATAAATTATAATTGAGTCAATGTACCGTCTATTGTTGAATCGTTAGTTTCAATGCTCTAGCTATAGGTTCATCTTCCAATGAAAATGTTAAAGGAGTATTGTAATCTTTTAAATAATCAAAAATCTTTTCTTTTACGTCTTCTAGTTTATAATTATCTGCCAATTGATCATAATAAATATATAGTTCAGTATCACCATTTTTGATTGGTTGGATAATTTGTGCTTCTACATTGAAATTGGAAGCGAAATTATAATTTTCTTGTACACTAAGCTCCTGTTGTTGCTTAGTTATTTTTATTTTGCTATAACTCACACCTACTGCTGCATTATTTATATGTTCAGCACTCGCTTCTTTTTGGATACTAAAGTTAAAACCCCATGGAAGATTATATTCATTTGCATTAAGTTTACTGAATTCTAAAGCTATTCTCATGTAACTTCCTGTTGAATTATATCCAATACTTTGGGTGATAAAATGTTCTGAATTTGATATTGAAAAAGCTAACTTTTCTCTATAAGGATTTTTCACATAAATATAAAAATTTTCCTTAGAAGTTATTTTGCCACCGTCCTCTATTATATTGATTGAAACAGATTGATTATATTTATTCATCATATCTGGTATACCCCATTCAGCATTCATCTGCTGCGGCCACTGAGCATCTTGTATGACTGGCATTAACTGTATATCTCTTTTAACTTCAAGTATTTCTCCTGAATTTCCCTTCAATAAAACCGATAAGCCTATACCATTTACTTGATTATCTATAATGTTCTTAGGCTCTAAGGTAAAGTGACTGTTCATTGAGTCGTTTTTTGCTACATTGACTAACTTTCCATTTTCCCCTATAACTTCAACAAATGTCTCTACTTTTTTATTAAGTTCTATTTGAGATAAATTTTTATGTAAATAAAGAGTATTATCTTCTAACGTTTGTGCTAAAAAGATTTCTCTTTTGTCTTCAAATAAACTAATCGGATTAATTTTAAATTGTCTTGGACCTGCATCATCTGTAGAAAGCAGAATTCTTCTTAAAGTTATCGGTTCATCTTTGTTAGATAATTCAAATTCATTTTCATTATTGGAAGCAATTGAATAATCGTAAATCGGAACCGATAAAATATCTCGTTTAAATTTAGTTTTATCTATTGAAAGTGTAATTTTCAAACGTTGTTTATTTCCATCAACATGCTCTACTTTAATAATCATATCTTCAGGGGAACGTATAGTTAAATCTGCTAAATTAATCCCCTTTTTATTTTTTATTTCTACATAAAAAATAATATCATTCAAGTTTTTTATTTGTTTACTATTTGTACCTGAAATTTCACTAAAATACATGACTGGACTATAATTATCTTTATTATAGCGAATATTTCCATGATCTATCCATCCCGAAGCAGGCCAATAACTATTCTCTTCTTCTGGAGGATTTATAATTTCCTCATCTTTCTTATTTAATACAATTTCATAGCTTGATTTATCTATATCATGGAAAAGTGGTTTTTCTACAGTACCATTCGCCTGGAAAAGCATATACTCTACTTCGATGTTTATTGTTTGCGTCTTTTGTAAATCGGAGGTTAGTTTGACTTTCATAGAGATCTCTTTAGGTGTTTCCTCAGGAGTCAAATAAAAAAAATCTCCATCTTGCGTTGGTACAGGAGAGTATTGGTCTAAATTATTCATATTCAATTCATGATTGTTCATCGTAATTTTTAGTGATTTCAATAAAGAAGAATCTACGTTTGTTCCATCTGCTTTTTTTACATTAAATTTATATGCTAATTTTCCGGTTAATGTACCTACGTTTTGGATAGTATCTGCCAATTCAATTTCATCGATGCCATTGCCCAATGTTATGTCTTCAGTACTTGCAGCATTGTTTACTTCTAAATCTATTGATCCTAAAGTAATTTTTATCCCAGCATTTAACGTCGTACTATCTAAAAATTGAGCGTGTGTAATATGTACAGGTACTAATAAAAAAGAAAGGAGCATGATAAAATAAATTAAAAACTTTACTTTTTTATACTGACTCTTCATCTATTAGTACCTCCTGTATCAAACTATTGTCTATGTGACTAACTGGTTATTTTGCTTGCTTTAAATCAACATTAATGGTTTTCCCCATTAAATCTATGATATTACTACTATCTTGGAAAAAGTTTTCGCTCCCTGAATTAAATGTATTCATATATTTTTCATCATCCGTACTTTGGACCTCTAAAATCATAGTAACTTTAGCAGACTCATTACCCTGCAATTGAAATGAGTTATTTTTTTTAAGGTCTTCAAACTTTATAATGTGAGATTTCCCTGTCTCATCTTTAGCAACTACATCATATTTGATATCAAATATACCTTTTTCAGCTTCTAAAATATCTTCTGTAAAACTAAAACTTGTTATTAACGAACTTTCATTAGTAAAAGTAAAAGTTTTGCTGAATGAATCACCAGGCTTAACATTTGTAAAAGTTTCTGTTGGACTAAAATTTTTCCCACTTAGTGATTTACCAGTTTTATCATGTAATTGATTATCATATTTTCCAGTATTGTTATATTTCCAATTTCCAGGTTCTCCTTTAACTTCGACTTTACCTAATTGTAATTCAATCCCCGCATCTTGTTTTGTTGAATCTGTGAAGAAAGCACGAGTTCCATAAGCAGCCACACTAATCAGCAATACCAATCCAACGATTAGCGGATAAAATTTCTTAATACTTTTCATTTTTACTCATTCCTCCATTATTTTATAGTCTTTTCTCTTTCTGTTTCTCAATATAGCTTTCTAATTTTTTTAAGTCAAAAAATAATTTAATATTCATGTTATTTAATATTATTTACGTAAATAATATTATGTTTAAATATTTATTAAAATACAGAACGTTATACTATTCATTTGAAGCTCAAAATACTTGTTATTCAAAGGATATTCACTATCAACATTATTTTGTATATTTTTTTGTAAACTTTTGTCCTATTTTATTATTCATTATTTGTATTTTTATTTATTTATCATTAATGACAAATACTTTGAATTCAAAGTATTTTTAGGCTTAATTAAATAACCTGCATATTTTTTATGCGTTTGTTTACATGATTTACTTTTTTCTCTCTTATTGGCTTTTTCTAAAAATAATTTTTCTATTCGGTTTATACAATTTTTCACTGCAAAAAAGAAGCAAAAACTGGAATAAGTTTCTATTCAAGCTTTTGCTTCTTTTTTGCATAATTTTTAATTGTGAACAAAATAAGACAATTTATATGAAAATAACAGATATCACGTTTTTTGCTTATCTTTTTTCGCTATATCGATATAGGTAAGAATGTAATATACTGCCAATAGAACAACCAACCCGCCTAAAATTAACGGTTGTTGCGTTGCTACTACCACATAACCAAAATAAGGCACGATCAAGGCTAACTCTCCGATATAAGCATCTTCCGTCACTTCAACTTGATCTGGGATGTTATTGGCATCTCCTTGAGTGATCAACCCTTTACTATTAACTTCTATAGCTCTATGCGTTACGATTTCTCCATCACTGACAAATGTCACTATATCTTCGATTTTGATATTTTCATAAGGTGTCGTTTTCACAAAAATAAAATCTCCGGTCGAGAAAGCAGGCTCCATACTTCCACTCACTACTGTATACCCTTTATAACCAAATAAACCTTCGTCATCAGGTCCCGAAAAGAAACTAACGGCAGCTGTTGCTGCAAAAAGAATGATCACAATTGTCAATAAACTGTTCCCAATGTATTTGATATACTTCACTATTTCTTCCTCGCATTCATTTTCCGTTGTTTAAAAGATAACACAGGTTTGCTATTAAAGCCAGATAAAATGTAAGCGGAATTAAAATTTCATTTCTGTGGTAGGAACGTTCCCTTCCTCAATGTCTTTTTTTAATTTATCATTTGTTAAATCAGACCGAACAATATCAAGACTGTCTAGCGTCCTAAAAGCGTTGACTATACCTGCCAAAACGCCATCTTTACAAAAGTCAGGATGAAATTCGGAATATAGCATACCAGCACACATTGCTTCATTTTGTCCCCAATCGTACTGCTTATTATGTGGAGAGGGATTTCTAAATATTCTCATCTGGTTTTTATTTCCGTAAATGATTTTTTCACTGTCCTTAGAAATAATTATTTCTTTAGCTCCTCTTTGTAAGTACAGCAATACCATTTCTTTCAAATCTTCGTCTGTTTGAACAGAACGTTTAAATGTCGCCTCTAATTCATTGTGTTTAGTGACTAAAGTTGCTCCAGCCAAACGTTGAGGCAGATTTTTTATTTGTTGTGCGGAAACTGTCAGCAAGACTAATTTGATATTGTGGCGTTTCGTAAAAACTTGTAAAAATTCAATAGTGTCTTTCGGGCAATTTAAATCTACTACAATGCATTTAGCCCGTTGAATAACATTCAAATATTTATTCATCAATTTAGGAGTGAGACACTCATAAATGGACATATCAGCTAAACCAACCAGAAGTTCTTGATCATTATTGATGATCTCAATAAAGTGGCCAGTCGATTTTTCTTCTAGAACTGAAACACTTGTTAAATCCATAAAGTGTTTGGAGTGGTTTTTGATCCTCTTCCAGTCATCATCATTCCCAACAACCGACAACAATTCTACATGTTCACTTAGTCGTCCTAAATTCTCCGCTACATTTCGTGCACCTCCACCTAGAGAAGATGCAGCTTTTATATTATGGGAAGTATTTCCTACCAAGTCATCTTGGATAATATGACGATTATCGATATTGGCTGCACCGATACACACAATAGGACGTTCTTCATTTACAATGTAGGCTTTTCCTAAGAGATAACCTTTTCTCACCAAACTCGAAATAATATTTGCTACTGCAGATCGGGATAACTCAACAGTGTCGGCAAGATCCTGCTGAGAGACATAAGGATCTTGCCGGATCACATCTAAAACTTTTCTCTCATTTTTATTTAAAGCCATATAACTTCCTCCCAATCCAACGTTTTTTTTACTATATAGTTTACCTTTTTAGTTAAGTTTAAGGAAACCCTCTCATATAGTCAAAATAAAAAAATACAGTTTTAAAATGATTTTCAAAAAACATTCAAAACTGTATTTTTTGTACGGACGTTGCTGAGTATAGGGATCGCTCAGAAAATCAAAATAATCCTTTTGTATTTTTCACATCAATGGTGAAAATAATTCCGTTACCCGGTTTTTCAATTTCCGTTGCATGACTGATCGAAGCCACGATTGGATCTACTTTATCTTTCTCTGATAAAATCAACACAATTTCTTTTTCAGGTTCGATGTCCATTCCGAACAAACGACTGGTCTCATTCACTCCTGAACCGCGTGCACTGATAATGGTTCCACCTTGAGACCCCGCTTCTACAGCTGCATCAATAACATCTTCTGCTTTTCCACGTTCTACAATAACAAAAATGGCTTGGTGCATTACACTGTCATCCTCTCCGATTTGAGCATTTTGATCATAAGTACTATTTCTTCTTCCAAGAACATTCAGCAATGAAATAGAAAAAGCTATTCCACGATTTGGACGATCTAGTTTCAATTTGTCTGAAAGAACTTTCATAATAGTGTCGCTTTGATCATCATTGGTGATCATTAAAACAATTTCTTTTCTAATATTGTCTAAACCAAACATTTTTAATCGGGAATTATTGACCGTACCCGAACCATAAAATACCGTTCCACCGCTGCTGCCATTTTTTTTGGCCAGACGAATAACTTCACTTCCCATACCGTCGTTGACAATTAGACAAAGCAAATCGGTATTTACTTTTACTGACTGATTTTCTGTCATAGATTAACGGTCCTCCCTTTTTGATTTCAATTTAAAGATCAACCCCAGCAATTGCAATGTAATAATCGGCATCATAGCAACCATAGCAATCATACCAAATCCATCACGAATAACGTCGGCGCCTTCTATAGACTGAGCGGCTCCTTGAACAAATGCTAAAATAAAAGTAGCTGTCATTGGACCTGAAGCAACTCCTCCTGCATCAAATGCCATACCAATAAACATTTTAGGCACGATGTACATCAATCCTACTGCTATGATATACCCTGGTAATAAATAATGCCATAGCTCTAAACCAGGAATCATGATTCGGATGACAGATAACAATACAGCCACCCCTACCCCAAGAGATAAGGCCACTAAAACGGCTTTTCTTTTTACATACCCATTAGTGACTTGTTCAATTTGGTGCGTCAAAACATACACCGCTGGCTCAGCTAAAATTGTTACTAATCCTAGAACAAAAGCAATAAGAAGTATATAAAAAGAGGCATCCATCGCTGCAAGATGATATCCGATCAAACTTCCTACATTCATGAATCCAGCATTTACTCCTACTAAGAAAATAACCAGTCCGACAAATACATATACGATCCCTTTCAATACTCTTCTTAACGGACGTTTATTTAACCGTAAAGACAAAAAATTGTACCCTAAGAAAACTAATACTATCGGTAGTAACGCAATAAAAATCTCTTGTGAAATAATAGGCAGTTCATGAATAAACGGCTCCAGAACAGTTCCAGATGGATTCAAATCAACAGGCAACTCTCCGGTCAATTCATTTTGCCCGGTGATGATATTTAAAAACATAACTGCCATGATAGCTCCTGAAGAAGAAATAGCTACTAAACCGAAGCTGTCTTTTTCTGAAGCTTTTCCATTTTTTTTCAAAGAAGATATCCCTGAGGACAAAGACAACATAAACGGGACTGTAAGAGCCCCGGTAGTAGCACCAGAAGCATCAAAGGAAATAGCTAAAAATTCACTTGAAGTAAATAGAGACAATACGAGAATAAAAAGATAAACTCCTGTCAGCAATTTAAACAGCGGAACGTTATACACGATACGTAAGATACCGATCGTCATCATTATTGCTATCCCAATGGAAACTGATATCAGAATTGTAGAACTGGGAACTACGCCACCGGTAACAGTGTTGATTTGATTAGCTAAGATATGAAGGTCAGGTTCTGCAATTGAGATGAAGAAACCTAAAAATAACCCTGCTATGATAACAACCCAAACTTTATTACTTCGTGTAACTCCCTTACCAAGATAGTTTCCTATAGGAGTGATTCCAATATCTGTTCCTAGAAGGAAAATGGCTAATCCCAGAATAATCATACCTGCTCCAAGTAAAAACCGCATTAATATGGTTCCTTCTAACGGTACAATTGTAAAATTTAGCAGTAATACGATTGCAGCGATTGGCGTAACCGATACTAGGACCTCTTTCAATTTATCTGTTAATGGGTTCAAATAACATCCACTTCCTTTCTTTTAAAGTTGTACAATACAAATAACTCTTAACTATTATATCATAAATGGATATTTGGTTAAACAAAAAAACGTGTAAACACTTGCTTTTAAACTGTTTCAATTCCTTATATATTTTTTTAGACAAAAAAAATCTGGCTATTAAGCCAGATTTTTTGTCTTTTCTCACTATACTGTTGGAGGAGTGAAGTTATCAGATGAATCAGTTTTTTTATTTGATTCATGTTCTACTTTATTTCCTGCTTTTTCAAGTGTACGTTTTGCAACATCGCGTCCACCAATACCAAAAGCAATAGCAAAGGCAACTGCAATACCACCCATAATGAATATGAACGCAGTATTAACAATGTTTGTTGCAAATTGCAATTGTTCTAAAGCCATGAATATTGAGAAAATAATCAAGATGTATTTCACTGCTTCTCCAAAGAACTCACTCTTAGTAGAAGTTGAAATGAAGTTTCCTAACAGCGTTCCTCCGATGATTCCAAGACCTAGAATAACTAATGCACTAATGACTAGCGGCAAGTAAGCAATGATCGCTCCACCAATCATATTCAGAACTTCTAAGTTTAAAACATTCAATGCTTCCACTAAGAAGAAAATACCAATTACTATTGAAACAACTTGTCCAGTCAACTTAGCTAAGTCTAAGTTCATTTTTCCATTTGTGTTTAGATATTTCGTTAAGCTGTTCATTCCTGTTCCGCGCAATAGATCAGCTAATAACTGTCCAATGAATTTAGCAAGGAAAATACCGATACCTAATAAAATTACAGCAACTAAGATATTAGGGATAGCTGCTAGAATTGAATTCAACACACCAATCACTGGTCTAGAGATGCTTTCAATACCTAATACATCAAGAGCAGCTGTAGCAATTGGAATCAAAATGACTACGAATACTAAATTTGCCAATACTTTAGCTAAAGTATTTTTTTGAGATGCTGTTGGTGTAGCATCTGGTGTATCTGAAGATCCACTTAGTTTAGACATCCATTTATCCAAGTTAAGAGATAAAGCTAAGTTGTAAACAAGGTTTTTAGCAAACTTCGCTACAAAGTAACCAATTACCAAAATAAAGATAGCTCCAATTAACGTTGGAATGAAGCTCAATGCAGTGTCAAACATATTAGAAATAGGTTGAGCTACTGCTGTTAAACCTAACATACCGAGAATTGCTGGTAAGAATAATAACCATACAAGATAGTACAAAACATTCCCAATTGATTCTACAGTAGTATTAGCTTGCTCTTCGTTTTGAGCTACTCCCCACTTAACTAGGTGTCTATTAAACCCGGCCATTTTGAGACCTTTTTTGACCCCTTTTCTAATCAGTACTGCTAAAACCCATGCAACTAAGACTAAAGCAATTGCGCCTAATAATGTAGGCAAGAAATCAACAAATGAGTTGAATCCTGAACTAATCGTATTTGATACATTGTCCATATCTATCTCTCCTCTTTTGTAATATTTTGTACACATCTTAGTATAGCTCACCCTTTCAAAAGTTTAAAATAATATGACTTATCATTAAAGGTCTATGTTAGGATCGAATTGACAAGTTCGTTTGACACTGCTATTTTTAATAGACATATATTATAGAAAAGAAGGTCAGTAAATGAAAAAAGAACATCGGTTAGGCACTGAGAAAATCCCGCGATTATTAATGGAATTTTCTATCCCCGCTATCATTGGTATGATGGTAAATGGAATTTATAACATAGTAGATAGGATTTTTATAGGCAACGATCCTGGTCTTGGCTCATTAGGTCTAGCCGCAGTATCTATTACTTATCCTATTACTTTAGTATTATTAGCTTTTTCTCTTATGGTCGCCGTGGGTGGGTCTACTATTTTTTCAATTAGTTTAGGAAAAAATGAAGAGCATAAAGCACAACATTTCTTAGGCAATGCAGTAACCCTCGCCATTATTTTGGGTACTTTTTTCATGATTTTTGGAAATCTTTTTATTGAACCCCTCTTAACCTTCTTAGGGGCCAGCCCGGATGTATTGCCTTATGCTGAAGATTATTTAAGGATTATTCTATTTGGAGCTGTTTTCCAGACAGTAGCTATTACTTTAAATAATTTTGCTCGAGCAGACGGCAGTCCACGTGTCTCCATGTTCAGTATGCTGATTGGCGCTGGATTCAATATTATTTTTGATTATATTTTTATTGTCAAACTCGGTTGGGGAATGGATGGAGCAGCTTATGCAACTATCGGTGGTCAGTTCCTTTCAATGATATGGCAATTAAATTACTTTTTAAGAGGCAGAAGCAATGTATCGTTGATATTAAAAAATATGCTGCCAAAAAAAATATATGTTACGGCTATTTTATCTATTGGTATTCCGGCTTTCATGCTTCAAATCGCCAATAGTATTTTGAATATTATTTTAAATACAACATTAGTTGACTACGGTGGTGATGTTGCAGTGTCTGTAGCAGGAATCATTACCAGTGCAGTTACTTTGATCGTTATGTTCGTTTCAGGATTGATACAAGGTATGCAGCCGATCACAAGTTTCAATTATGGCGCGAGAAAAGGAGATCGCGTAAAAGAAGTATTAAAATGGGGAACGATTATCGGCGGAGTGATCACCACTATAGGTTTCTTAGTGATTCAATTATTCCCTGAAGCAGTTGTTATGGTATTCAACCAAGAACCTGCTGTTGTCGAATTAGGTGTTCCAGCTATTCGAATCTGGGTATTAGCTTTTCCTCTGGTCGGAATCCAAATCGTTTGGGCTAATTATTTCCAAGCCATCGGTGAAGTTCGTTTGGCCAGCTTTTTGAACTTGATGAGACAGATTATTGTACTGATTCCATTGATTTTTATTTTCTCTCATTTATTTGGACTCTATGGAATCTACTTTGCAGTTCCAACAGCCGACTTAATCGCTTTTGGTATTACTAGTTACTTTTTTAGAAGACAATTCAAAAAAGACCGGATGTAAAAAAATAAGCTCCCTAAGAATAAATTCTTAGGGAGCTTATTTTGCAGTATCTAGAAAAGCATTAGTAATTTTTATTTACCGTGACATTTTTTGTATTTTTTACCGCTGCCGCATGGACAAGGATCATTTCTCCCAACTTTGTGAGCAGTTACAGGCTGTTGTTTGCCTAGTTTTACATTCAAAGCTTTTACTAATTGACTGGACGCCAATTCTTGAACAGTGAAGCCGTGGTTGTGCCACGTTCTAGCATGTTCTCTTAATTCTTTGAATAAGTCGACGAACTCAGTCACTTCCTCTTTATTCTCAAAAGTAAAATCTTGTTTAGTAATGCTTTGGTATAATTTTTCACCGGATTTGCCGATTACTGCGCCTTCTACGATAGTGTAAAGCACGCGATTTTTCTTCACTTCATCTAATTCTTTTCCAAAAATATACTGTTTCATATTTAAATATTGTAGTGAGTTCGAATCGACCCAGTGATTTTCATAATATTCGATTTCTTCTTTTGTCGGCATATAGTAATCCACATGAAGAATGCGTTTCAATCCTTCTTTATCGATTTCTTCTGCTTCAAATAGAACTGAAGTCACCAAATCTTCATTGAACGTAAACTGAACATCCCAATCAGCTAGACGAGCGATCACCGCGCTGGCTGTTTCTTCCGTGATTGCTTCAGCATGATGTTCATTCCATACTTTGACAAATTGTTGTACAGAATACATTCCGTATAGATGAATCAAGGCTGTTAAGTATTTCGAAAATTCTAGATTTTCAGCAACTGCTTGTAAATATTTTTCATTTCCAGCTAACTCTTTTACAGCTTCCATTACTTCATCTGCTAGAAACGGGTGGAATTTACCGTTTTCTTCTTCTACATACAGATAACCATGCTCAGCTAATGTTGCCAATGGTTTAGCATCCAAAAAGTCGAAAATAGTTTCACTGTCTTTGAAATCCATGACCTTCTTCAACGTTTCTTGACTATTGCTATCCATGTAACTCAATAATTCTGGGAGGTTCTGTAGTAGTTGTTCTTTCATATTTTCTGCCATTTTAGTTTTTGTATGGCTTTTATAAACTTTGATTTCGTGCTTATCTGCAATACTCATCATAACGTCTTTTGTATTTGATTGCAGTAAGCTGACTAATCCAGTTTGTGATGGACTAGTTGTAGATTCTATATTATTCATTAAATATTACTCCTGACATTTTTTTCTCTTTTTCTAGTCTATCTTATTATTTACTATAATAGCAACCTTTTTCAGTAAACTTATTCGTTTTCGAGATATATTTTATTTAAAAAGGATTTTAAAAAGGATAATTCTTTCTTTTAAAAATTGGATTGCTTTTTCTTTATTAAAAGTCGTGTTTTATAATACCGATTCCAGTTAAAGACTAAGTACTTTGTATTCACAAATCCATATATTTTTGCCATTTTTGCTTTCGTATAACTTTTTTAGTTTTACTTCATAAAATTAAGCTAATTGCAGAAGGATATCTTTTTTATAACTGAGAAGACTTTCCTCTAATGATTCTTTTGGGCTTCCTTTGAGGTCCCATAAATCTATTGTGGAATGCTTTTTACCCCGACTTCTTTCCATACTATTTCTATTTTACATCAAATTCCTCTTTTCGTAAAATACAGTTAAAAAGAGAGCTCGACTAAGTCGCACTCTCTTAATAGCTTATAGAATCGTATATTCTGTATTATCAAATTGATTGAAGTCCATAAAACTGATTTCCCACAAATGGCCGTCTATATCTTTGATGCGTTTAAAGTACATCATCTCTTCTTCCCCAGGATTTGATTTGTCTTCTGCACCCGCTTCAAGCGCTTTATTGAATATTGTATCCACTTCTTCTTTAGAAGATACATTGAATGCCAAAATACATTCATTCTCCTTAGTAGTATCTGTAATTCCTAAGTGAGTAAAGCTGCTGAAAAAGTCTTCCTCCAGCAACATAGCATACATATTTGGTCCTAAAATCATACAAGCAGCTTTTTCGTCTGTAAATCTTTCATCAAATTCAAATCCTAGCTTCTTAAAAAAATCCATTGATACTTCCACAGTTTTGACAGGTAAATTGACAAATAATTGTTGTACGTTAAAACCCATTTTCCTCACCTCTTTTCTCTTTTAAAAGTAAGTACAATTTCCCCCACACTTATGTTGTTTGTTTATTTTCAATTACAGTATACTCTTTCTTAAATAAGAGTACGAAAATTTTGTCGGTCCATAATATTTTTATGGTAGCTGATTTTACTGATCCTCTTATAAATTGACAGCGTTTAACTTACTATGCTAGATTTAAGGCAATAGTAAATGACGGATGAGGGAGTGACGCACATATGGCAAGAGGTGGCGGAAGTCGTGGAGGAGGAGGATCTTTCGGAGGAAGCCGAGGAGGTGCCGGTCGAAGCGGAGGCGGGTTTGGAGGAAGCCGAGGCGGCGGTGGAGGTTTCGGCGGTTCACCACGAGGTAGAGGCGGATATAACCGTCCTTCTAGACCCGTTTTCATCCCTACCAGACCTTTCTATGGTTCCAGACCTCGTGGAGGACGCTATTATGGAACCGGCGGAAATGGCGGAGGAAATGGGTGTGGGGGTACTGGTTGCAGTTCGATCATTATCATTTTATTGGTCTTAGGGGCTATCCTCTATTTCTTTTCAGCTGGACTTTCCGGGTCTAGTTCGGGTTCATCATCGATCACCCGCTCAACAATTGAGCGCGAAGCTTTACCGGAAGGTTCGGTAAATGAAACAGACTACTACACCGACCAGACACAAGCTGGGTGGATCGGCAATCAAACGGTTATGATCGATGGATTAAGACATTTTTATAATGAAACTGGTGTGCAGCCCCATGTATATATTACAGATAATATTAATGGTTCTACTGCCCCTTCCAGTACAGAACTTGAAGAGTTTTCTACTAACTTATATGACGAATTATTTACAGATGAAGCACATTTATTATTAGTATTCTTCGCGCCAGATAATAATTCATACATGGACTATTATGTGACGGGAACTCAGGCTAAAAGTGTCATCGATACAGAAGCAGGAGACATTTTACTAGACTATATCGATCGAAATTATTACGATAAAAGCCTAAGCAATGAAGAATTTTTCAGCAACTCCTTCAGAGACGCCGCAGATCGAATCATGAAAGTTACTCGTTCTCCATGGATTCCTGTACTGATCGTTTTAGGAGTACTAGCTGTACTTTTCTTACTATACACTTGGTGGAAACGCAGACAGCAGCAAAAAGATCTGGAAGCTAAACGTACCGAAGAAATGCTCAGCAAACCTTTGGATACCTTTGGAGATTCTGAAGCTGAAAAGCTTGCAAAAAAATATGAGGACAGCAACAAAAAATAAAAACAGTTTATTAGGAGGAATGCAATATGGCAATATTAAGTCGTTTTCAAGATATCATCAGTGCAAACATCAATGCGGTTATCGATAGAATGGAAGATCCGGAAAAAATGATCGACCAATATCTGCGCGATATGATGGAAGATTTGGCAGAAGTAAAACAAAATACTGCTGGAGTTATGGCAGAAGAAACTAAATCTAAACGTTTAGTGGATGAAAATGAAGCTGAAGTTATGAAATACAGCAACTTCGCTAAAAAAGCTATCGAAGCCGGCAATGATGATGATGCTCGTGTCTTCTTGGCTAAAAAACAAGAGTTGGAAGATATAGGAACAGGCTTAGCAAATTCTTACGCAAAAGCACATGAAAATGCGACTAAAATGCGCCAGATGCATGATAAATTAGCTTCTGATATCGAAAAATTAAGAGGACGCCGTTCAATGATCAAAGCTCAACTATCAGTTGCTGACACACAAGAAAAACTGAATGAAGTTAGTGATTCGATTGGCAAAACAGATGGTGCGATGAGTGCCTTCCAACGTATGGAAGAAAAAGCCACTCGTAAATTGGATGAAGCAAATGCTATGGCAGATTTAAATGCTCAACCTGAAGATCCTGCTAAGAGCCTAGAAGAGAAATACTCCTCTCAAGGTTCAGCAGCTGTCGAAGATGAATTGTCTCGCTTGAAAGAAGAACTCGGCAAATAAAGCTTC